>NZ_SPPO01000005.1:0-185016 GCF_004570945.1 Pasteurella sp. WM03 | reverse complement strand
GATATTGAGCTAACCCATACTAATTGCCCGAGAGGCTTAACTATACAACGCTCAAGTGTTTTTGAGTGGCTAGTGTGAAATACAACGAATAAAATCATACAGTAATCAGCTTGTGACCGAGAGAACAAACGAAAATAAAGAAAAGTAAGAAATAGGCAATTTGAGTTATTAAAGAATTATCCTGGCGGCGAGAGTGCGGTGGTCCCACCTGAATCCATACCGAACTCAGAAGTGAAACGCTGTAATGCCGATGGTAGTGTGGGGTATCCCCATGTGAGAGTAGGGCACCGCCAGGTATTTATTTTCCATAAATCCCCGAGTTGATGAGCTTGGGGATTTTTTTTACAGGATACGCTCCAAAATGTCCTGCTTGTTGGGATAATCAGAAGAGAAGGCTAACCTAGATTTTAACTCAGTCTTATAAACAGCGATTTTAATCAATCTTAAAAACCTCATTGAAATCGACCGCACTTTAATCTCCAATATTAGATAGAAAAAAACATCTTGTATTAATCTTTCCCAAATTATGGCTTAATTTAAAGAGCCGATGCAGCGTTGTGATTGGTATAGTCTGAACTATATTCAGACTTCACCTGTTTGAAATAGAGGAAAGTCAAATTATTGAGGTTAAAATACCATCTGAATTCAGATGGCATTTATTTGCTTTAAAGGTGGTTTACCTTAGACTTTATGACTATTCCAGAGTTGTCGTAGCTTAGGGATGCTGTCTAAATTAAAGGCATTTCGTAGAGATAAATGCCCGTGAGTCATTAGCTATTTGCCATCAAACTTGTGGAAAATAAGCGATTCCACGATAAAAATATGCTTTCTTCGTCTGTTTATAAGTGTTAAAGCCAAAGCTCAGTAAAACTTCATTTTCGCTAAGTGGTCGTGCGATTTCATTATGGTATTCTTGACGGGTAATACCCGTTGCTTTACCACTGTTGATATTATTGAAATGCTCGCGAACGGCTTCACGCCCAATCAAAAAATGTTTGGCTAGTGGATCAACGTAGATTACATCTTCAGCCAATGCGTCTATATATAAGCAGTTGGGTCGCCACAACTCCATCGCCATTGTATTTGTTGTTCAAAGTCTATAAGTCTCTGAATTTCTTGAGAATTCATAAGTATCTTACCTCTTTTTTTAGATATAAAAATAAGCAATGCACTTATAAAAAAGTGTCTTTGGGTTTTCAAATTAAAATTTGTTTTTAACACTTAGTACAGTAGATAAAATAACCTCTATCATTTCAACAAAATTTCACTTTGCCCGTTTGATCATCTTCCTCAACTAAACTGATAATCATCTTGGTCAATTTAGATAGGGAAAAGACGATAAAAATTGATCTGAGCACACTTTTTTATCTTTTTAGACTGTTCTTATAAAGACTACATCTAGGCTCTGACGGCTGAACGTAGTAAAACAAAAAGGACTATGTGAAACATAGTCCTGTAATTGAAAGTGAGTTTACATTATCTACTATTTTTTCTTCGCGTATTTTAGAGAGTCAATTGCGACAGCCAAGATGATAATACTTCCCTTGATAATATATTGCCAATAAGGATTGACACCGATATAGGTTAATCCGTAATTGATAACAGTGAAAATTATCACACCCGTCACCACTCCAAGTACAGTGCCTACACCGCCAGCGAATGATACGCCACCTACTACACAGGCAGCAATTGCATCCAATTCATACATAAAGCCTAGATTATTCGTTGCAGAACCGATACGGCCAGCTTCTAACATCCCACCGAAGGCGTAGAACATACCTGCAATGATATAGATAACGACAAGGTTACGAGCAACGTTTACTCCGGAGACTCTTGCGGCTTCAGGGTTACCACCGATTGCAAAGATATTTTTACCGAAGCGGGTTTTATTCCACATCACCCATACTAAAAATGAAGCAATCGCTGCATAAATAGTGATATACGATAACTTGAAGCTTCCTAATCGAAAAAAACCTTGGGCAAAGGCGGAGAAATTTTCATTAAAACCGGCAATCGGTGAACCGCCTACCGCATCGTAATAAAGAGAATTGAAACCATACACGATGATCATTGTCCCCATTGTTGCAATAAATGGCGTAACATTTAAGTAAGCAATAACTAAACCATTGACTAAGCCAATTACAGCGCCTACAGCACAAACGGTAAGGATCACTACGGGAATCGGTATTTCGCCTAAATCAGGAAAAACCCGATTCATATTTTCCATAGATTGTAGTAGGGTTGCAGAAATAACAGCGGCTAAACCAACCTGACGACCAGCAGATAAGTCTGTACCTTGAGTAACTAATAAGCCTGCTACACCCAGTGCGATGATGAGACGAACAGAGGATTGAGTCAGAATATTACTGAAATTCATTAAATTTAAGAATGTTGGATCTTGTGCAATGATAATACCGAGTAAAATCAACAGTACAAAATAGATCGCATTTTGTTTTAAGAAATCAAAGGATTTATTTTTTTCTAAGGCACTCATAATTCGTTCCTTTTGTCGTTATAAATATTTTGCTGCCAATTGCAAAATTTCTTCTTGAGACGTTTTTGCGGTTTCCACAATACCTGCAACTTTACCATTGCTCATAACGAGAATACGATCGGTTGCGCCGAGTAATTCTGGCATTTCAGAAGATATCATGATGATACCTTTGTCCTTTTTGGCAAGTTCTTGAATCAGTTGATAAATTTCAAATTTAGCACCGATATCAATACCACGAGTTGGTTCATCAAGCATCAAAATTTCCGGTTGAGTCAGTAGCCAACGTCCAATAATAACTTTTTGCTGGTTACCCCCGGAAAGTGAACCTATAGTTGTTTTATGTGAAGGCGTTTTCACATTCATTGAATCAATAACCCATTGAGTATCACTACGCATTTTTTTATTACTCAGTAACTTCCAAGGGGTAAGGTAAGATTTCATATTTGAAATCAAAGAATTAAATTCAATACTTAAATTTGAATAGATACCAGTAGAGCGACGCTCTTCGGTGACAAGTGCGAAACCGTTATTAATTGCTTCAAGTGCGGTTCGATTTTTCACAATTTTATCGTGAAGTTTGATGGTTCCGCTTCTGAGTTCACGCACCCCAAAAATTGCCTCTACAATATCTGTACGTTTTGCACCAACTAAGCCCGCAATACCTAAAATTTCACCTTTACGTAGTTCAAAAGAAACATCTTGAATAGAGGGTTGATTTAATGCAGTTAAATTTTCAACTTTTAGTACGACCTCTTTTGGCACATTTGTCCTTTCTGGAAAACGCTGTGTGAGCTCACGTCCTACCATCATAGAAACAATTTGTTCCATAGTTGAATTTTTTACAGAGACAGTGTTAATCCATTTCCCATCACGTAAAATAGTAATTTCATCACAAATTTTGAAAATTTCATCCATTTTGTGAGAAATGTAAATGATTCCACACCCGCGATCTTTTAGTTTTTGAATAATTTTAAATAGATGTTCCACCTCTTTTTCAGAAAGGGAAGACGTTGGTTCATCCATAATTACGATTTTGGCATCGTAAGAAAAGGCTTTTGCGATTTCAATCATCTGCATTTGGGAGACAGAAAGTTTGGCAACTTTTTCTCTAGGATCAACATCAATGTCTAATTCATCAAAGATCGCTTTGGTGTCATTGTACATTTTCGTGTGATCTACGAATGGGCCTTTTAGTGGATAACGTCCAAGCCATAAATTGTCCATTACACTGGTTTGGCGGACAAGATTAAGCTCTTGATGCACCATTGAAATGCCATTTTCGAGAGCCTCTTTTGAGGTTTTGAAATTAATAGGTTTCCCTAGGAAAAGAATTTCCCCCTCATCTTTGGCATAAATACCAAATAAGCATTTTAATAATGTGGACTTTCCTGCACCATTTTCCCCCATTAACGCATGAACAGAATGTGAACGCACGGTTAGATTTGCATTGTCTAAGGCTTTTACACCTGGAAAGGACTTGCAGACATTCGTCATAGTGAGCAGAACTTGATTGTCTTGACTTAAATTTTGAGTCGTCATATCAACCTCATTTAAAAACGGGGAAGACAGCACACTTCCCCTAAGGTTATATCATTAGTAATTATTTCAAGAATTCATCTAGATTATCTTTATCTATTCCCACATAAGGAATACGTACAACATGATCTTTTAATTCCCACTTGGTACCTTCAGTTGCCGGTTTACCTTGTGCAAGATTGTTTGTTAACTGGACAATTGCTTTTCCTTGGTTTACACCATCATTTAATACTGTGCCGGCAAGTTCCCCTTTTTTAATCAGTTGTAGGGCTTCAGGCAGAGCATCTACACCAAAAATTGGTAATTTTTTACCATGTGCTTTTGTCGCCTCCAATGCGCCTAATGCCATACCATCATTATTAGAAATAATCACCTCAATGCTATTGGCTTTTGGACCGGATAACCAAGCATCAACTTTATCTTTTGCCATTGCGGCATCCCACATACCCGTATCAATGAATAGCTGCTCGGTTTGGATTCCAACTTTATTCAGTTGCTCAACAACATATTTTGTCCGGGCTTCTGCATCAGGGTGACCTGGCTCACCTTTTAACAATACAAATTGAATTTTTCCATCCTTATTTAGATCAAGTTCAGGCATCGCCTTCCATTGTTTTGCGATTAAGTCTCCTTGGATAATGCCTGATTCTTTTGGATCAGTTCCTACATAGTATGCTTGTTCATAGCTACCGATTGCCTTCGCACCGGGATCCTTATTAAAGAATACGACAGGAACATTTTCTGGTTTCGCTTTACCTATAATTGTAGGCGCAGCGGCTGGGTCAACTAAGTTAATTGCAAGCGCTTTCACACCTTTAGAAAGTAATACATCAACTTGATCATTTTGGATGGATTGGGCATTTTGTGAGTCATTCATTAATAGTTCAATGCCTTTTAGTGTTTGTGCTTCTTTGCTAATTTCTTTACGCATTAATGACATAAAGTTGTCATCATATTTATAAATCGTGACACCAATACGGTTATCTGCGGAATAGCCAACTGTTGCGGCACTTAAACCGATTGCTAAAGTGATTGCACTTAATACTGCTGTTTTTTTCATAAAACACTCCTAATTTGGAAGGTTGATGTGAACAAAATATAGGTTGTTTACTTCTACAACTCGTAAAAATCATACTTAACAAATTATCCTTAGTCTGTGATCAAACTCACATAAATGAAAACGATTACAAAATAATATTGAAATTTGTGATGCTCATCACATTTTAACTTATTGTTTCCACAGAAAAGCGACGTACTAATGTCGGATTAAATTGAATTGCCGGGGGAGGATCGATTTTTTGATCAACTAAACTTAGTGCAAGATTTGCAGCATAGGTTGCCATTAAATCAATAGGATAGCGAATAGTTGTAAGTTTGGGAATTAAATAACGAGCAATCGGCATATCATCAAATCCAATAATAGAAAATTGATTTGGTACCTTGATATTATTTTCATTTAGTACTGAAATTGCCCCTGCAGCCATGGAGTCATTGTAGGCAATAACGGCGGTTAAGTCCTTGTTATAACTGAGTAAATCAATCATTGCTTGCTCTCCACCCTCAAAATCAGGTGAATTATGTGTGATGGCATGTTCGACAATAGGATAATGATGTGTTTTTAATGCTTCAAGATAGCCATTTCGACGTTCAACTTCATCAAAAATGGCGTGATTTGAGCCAATATAAGCAATTTTTTTATGGCCATGGCGAATCAACATTTCTGTTGCAAGATAAGTGCCTTTTTGATTATCTAAACTGATACAACGATTCTCATATCCCTTAATAACACGGTTAATAATGACCATACCTTTCACATTATTGAGATAGTCGGTAAGCTCTTCATCGGAAAGTGCTTTTGAGTGAACGACCAAACAACTACAGCGTTTTCTTAACAGAGTATTAATAGCTTCACGTTCTTTTTCTGCGTGATGGTAACCGATACCAATTAAAATCGTTTTGTGGTGTTTTTCGGCAACTTTATCGACGGCTTTCACTAAGATAGCAAAAAAAGCATCTGTGACATCTGTGACGACAACACCGATGGTATCGGTATTTTGTACGGCAAGAGCTTGTGCATTAGCATTCGGTTGGTAGTTTAATTGAGAGATCGCATCCTGTACGGCAAGGCGCGCTTTTTGGCTGACTGAAGGGTGATGATTTAACACGCGGGATACTGTTGCGACAGACACCTTTGCCAGTTCTGCAACATCATGAATAGTACTCATAATCAACCCTCTCGATGATTTATCTTACGATAAAAGCATCATAATAATTTCTTGTAAATTTGAAAACGGTTACTTTTTGATTTTGCAATGGAGATCACAAAATACCGCACTTGAATTTTGATTTTGTGATATAGATCACGGTTTGTTTTAAATAATTTAGGTATCTTAGGAAAGTAATAAATGTAATCGCTTACAAATATAAATGATAAAGGAGTCAAAGTATGAGTGAGGCTTTGTTTGAACCGACGGATCATCCGCATCGTCGTTATAATCCTCTTATTGATCAATGGATTTTGATTTCGCCACATCGGGCAAAACGACCGTGGCAAGGCCAGCAAGAAAAGGTTAATGAAGAGCAGAAACCTCGTTATGATTCAAGCTGTTATCTTTGTCCACGTAATAAACGGATCTCAGGCGAATTTAATCCGGATTACCATCAACCCTATGTGTTCAAAAATGATTTTTCAGCTCTCTTAGAGGATACGCCGGCACCGGAAAAATCTCATGATCCTCTTTTTCAGAGTTCTCAAGCCCGTGGCGAAAGCCGAGTTATTTGTTTTTCACCGGATCACAGTAAAACTTTACCATTATTGACCGCACTTGAAATTGAAGAAGTCATTAAAGTGTGGCAAGCACAGCTTCAAGAGCTAGGGAAAAAATATCAATGGGTTCAGATTTTTGAAAATAAAGGTGAAACAATGGGCTGTTCTAACCCACACCCCCACGGACAAATTTGGGCAAACAGTTTTTTACCCAATGAAGTGACCCGTGAAGATCGTACTCAGCGTGATTATTGGCAAAAACACGGCATTGTGATGTTAGTGGACTATGTGAAGCGTGAGTTGGCATTAAGAGAACGCATTGTTATAGAGACTGAATATTGGGTAGCACTTGTGCCTTATTGGGCAGCTTGGCCTTTTGAGACGTTGTTACTTCCTAAAACTCATGTGAAACGCTTAACTGAATTAAATGAGGCGCAATCGAAAGATTTAGCAATCATCTTGAAAAAATTGACAACGAAGTACGATAATTTATTTGAAACATCCTTCCCTTATTCAATGGGATTTCACGCCGCCCCGTTTAATGGCGAAGAAAATGAACATTGGCAGCTTCATGCACATTTTTATCCGCCATTGCTACGATCTGCCACGGTGCGTAAATTTATGGTGGGGTATGAAATGCTTGCTGAAAGTCAGCGAGATTTGACAGCAGAGCAGGCTGCAGAGCGATTACGGGTGTTAAGTGAGATTCATTATAAAGAACGTTAGACAGCAAATAGATAAAGATGAAAGGATATAAAACATGACTGATCCAATCCAACAATCACAGCATATTTTTACTCAAAAATTCCATACTCAACCTTCACTCACGGTTTATGCACCGGGACGAGTGAATATCATCGGTGAGCATACCGATTATAATGACGGTTTTGTGATGCCCTGTGCAATTAATTTCGGTACAGCCATTACCGGAACAACAAGGGATGACCACATTTGGCTGGTTTATGCGTCAGATTTAAACGAAAGCGATGAATTTTCTCTTAATGAAGTGATTGAAAAAAGTGGGCATAAGTGGGCGAATTACGTGCGTGGTGTCGTGAAATTTATTCAAGAACATTGCCCGGATTTCAGACAAGGTGCAAATTTGGTGATTTCAGGCAATGTGCCACTTTCATCAGGTTTAAGCTCATCGGCTGCACTGGAAGTGGCAGTCGGGAAATTTTGCCAACAACTTGCGGATTTACCTCTCTCAAACACAGAGATTGCATTGATTGGGCAAAAGGCTGAAAACCAATTTGTTGGCGCAAATTGTGGCAATATGGATCAACTTATTTCCGCATTAGGGCAGCAAGATCATCTATTAATGATTGATTGTCGCAGTCTTGAAACGAAGCCCACTCCGATGCCACAAGATATTGCGGTGATTATTGTTAACTCTAATGTACTGCATGATTTGGTGACGGGGGAATATAACACTCGCCGTCAACAATGTGAACGTGCGGCTGAATTTTTCGGTGTAAAAGCCTTACGTGATGTGTCTGTGGAAAGGTTCAAAGAAAGAGAAGTAGAATTGACCGCACTTGATCCTCTTGTAGCCAAACGAGCACGTCATGTTGTAACGGAAAACCAACGTGTGTTGGATGCGGTGGCTGCCTTAGCGCATAATGATTTAATCCGATTAGGTGAATTAATGGGGCAATCTCATGATTCAATGCGTGATGATTTTGAAATTACCGTGCCACAAATTGATTATTTAGTTGAATTAGCTCAGCTTGTGATTGGTAAAAATGGCGGGGCAAGGATGACGGGAGGTGGTTTTGGTGGCTGTATTGTTGCCCTTGCTCCACAAGATAAAGTCGATGCGGTACGCCAAATAATTGCCGATAATTATGAAAAAACCACCGGATTAAAAGAAACATTTTATGTGTGCACGGCATCTCAAGGTGTACATGTGATTTAAGAGGAAACCATGTTAGAAAATACAACATTCACTGCACCCGATGGAAAGCCATATCAGCTCATTTCTTTACAAAATGAAAACGGAATGTGTATTAAATTGATGGACTGGGGGGCGACTTGGCTTTCTTGCCAAGTCCCTGTGAAAGGGGTATTGCGGGAAGTCTTATTGGGTTGCAAGATTGAAGATTACCCGATTCAACAAGCCTATTTGGGGGCAAGCGTGGGACGCTATGCGAATCGTATTGCAAATGCTCAATTTGAATTAAATGGAGAAATAGTCCGACTTGCTGAAAATCAGGGAAAACATCAACTTCATGGGGGGGAAGGCTTTGATAAACGCCGTTGGGAAATTCAAAAGTGCGGTGAAAATTCAGTTTGTTTTTCACTTCATTCACCAGATAGAGATCAAGGTTTCCCCGGGAATGTTGCGGTTACGGTGACCTATACGTTGACAGCAGATAATGTTGTGAAAATTGAATATGAAGGTATCAGCGACAAAGATACGGCATTGAATCTCACGAATCATGCCTATTTTAATTTAGAAAATGCAGAACAAGGCTCGGACGTTCGTGAACACACTTTACGGCTGAATGCGGATTTTTATTTACCGGTAGATAGAGAAGGGATTCCAAATTCTCCCCTTAAACACGTGGTAGGAACAAGCTTTGATTTTCGTACGATAAAATTGATCAAGCAAGACTTCTTACAAGGCGATCAACAGGTGACTAAAGGTTATGATCATTCTTTTATTGTGAATAAAGCATGGCAGAAACCTTGCGTTTTGCTGACTTCCCCAAATGGCGATTTAACTCTTGAAGTACGAACTTCTCAGGCAGCATTGCAAGTTTATACCGGAAATTATCTTGCCGGTACGCCAACTCGAGGTCACGGAAAATACGCTGATTTTTCAGGTATCGCATTAGAGACCCAGTGTTTACCGGATACCCCGAATCACCCCGAGTGGCAAAATTATGGGGGCATTCAGAAAGCCAATGAGCGATATTATCAATGGACGGAGTTTAAGTTTCTGTAAAATAAAGTGCGGTAAAAATAGCGAATTTTTTTACCGCACTTTATTTTTCATGTGCTTTATTTTGCGAAATCAGTCGAAATGTGGTACTTTTCCGCGCTAGTTTGGACTTTCAAAACAAAACAATATGAGTGACGGACAACATTTAATTCAATCGGAAAATTCTAAAAAATCTTTTTTCCAATCTTTATTTGGACGCTTTTTTCAAGGCGAATTAAAAAATCGCGAAGATCTTGTGGAGGTCATCCGTGATTCCGAGCAAAACGATTTAATCGATCAAAATACGCGTGAAATGATTGAAGGCGTAATGGAAATTGCAGAACTTCGTGTGCGTGACATTATGATCCCCCGTTCTCAAATTATCTTTATTAAAGATGAACAAGATTTGAATGCTTGCTTGAATACCATTATTGATTCTGCTCATTCCCGTTTTCCTGTGATTGCCGATGCGGATGATCGGGACAATATCGCAGGGATTTTACATGCTAAAGATTTACTCAAATTCTTGCGTGAAGATGCGGAACAATTTGATATAGAGAAGCTTCTTCGACCAGCGGTGATCGTGCCGGAAAGTAAACGTGTCGATCGCATGCTAAAGGATTTCCGTTCAGAACGTTTCCATATGGCGATTGTGGTGGATGAATTTGGTGCGGTGTCCGGTTTAGTGACGATTGAAGATATTTTAGAGCAAATTGTGGGCGATATTGAAGATGAATTTGACGAAGAAGAAATTGCAGATATTCGTCAACTTTCCCGCCATGCCTATGCAGTGCGTGCATTGACTGATATTGATGATTTTAATGAACAATTTAATACACATTTTGATGATGAAGAAGTGGATACCATTGGGGGGCTTGTCATGCAAGCCTTTGGCTATTTACCAAAACGTGGTGAGGAAATTGTTTTAGGTAATTTACAATTCAAAGTGACTTCTGCAGATAGCCGCCGTTTAATTCAGTTACGTGTCACTGTGCCGGATGAGCACTTGTCGGATATGACAACGACAGAAGAACAAACAGAGTAGTGCCTTTTGGTAAAATTGTTTTCCCCCTTGGTATTGAGGGGGATTTTTGTGATATTGAAATAAAATGAAAAATTTATTGACTTATTTCATTGCCGTTTTTTCCGGTGTTATCGGTGTTTTCGCCTTTTCCCCTTTTGATTATTGGGGAATGGCGTATGTATCCTTATTTGGGTTACTTTATGTCGCCAAAACACCGAAAAAATCTACCGCACTTTTAGGTACTTTCTTATGGGCGATGGGCTTTTTCTGTTTTGGTGTCAGTTGGTTGAATGTCAGTATTCATCAGTTTGGCGGCGCATCGCTTGGGGTGAGTTATTTCCTTGTAGGATTGCTTTCAGCCTATCTTGCTCTTTACCCGATGCTTTTCACCTATCTTGTTCAACGTTTTAAGGTTAAAAGTGCCGTTATTTTTGCGGTAATTTGGACATTCACAGAATTTTTACGGGGATGGGTCTTCACCGGCTTTCCTTGGTTACAATTTGGTTACACTCAAATAGATAGTCCATTTGCAGGTATTGCACCAATATTCGGTGTGGATGGGCTAACTTTCTTTACCTTATGGGCAAGTGCGGTCATTTTTAATGGTACTTTTGCGGTATTGAAAGAAAAAAATATCAAATTGTTAGTAGTCAATGTTCTACAGCTTGCTGTTGTTGGTGGTTTAGCTACTTATACGAAAAATATCACTTTTGTAAAATCTGTTGAGGATAAAGCACTGACGATCACTCTTGCTCAAGGTAATATTGAGCAAAATCTCAAGTGGGATCCGGCGTATTTCTATTCAACCTTAGAAATCTATCAAAAATTAATCGCAGAAAATTTAGGCAAAAGCGATCTTATTGTGTTACCTGAATCAGCGCTGCCGACTTTGGAAAATCATATTGTCCCATTTTTTGAAAGTCTTGATCGGCTGGCACAAGAAAAGAAGACGGAGATTATGATTGGCACGGTATATCAAGATATTGAATCGGGTAAATTGCTTAACTCTATTGTTAGCGCAGGTAATCCGGATTTTCCTTACCGATTGTCCACAAATAATCGGTATAGTAAGCATCATTTAGTTCCCTTTGGTGAATATGTTCCTCTGGAAACGTGGTTGCGCCCGCTAAATTCCGTGTTTAACTTACCTATGTCTGCTTTTCAACGTGGTGAGGCAATACAGCCTTCTTTTATGGCAAAGCAACGCGCATTTTCACCGGCAATTTGTTATGAAATTATTTTTGGTGAGCAAGTGCGTCAAAACGTCAAAAAGGACACGGATTATTTACTGACGATTTCTAATGATGCTTGGTTTGGTGATTCTATTGGCCCTTGGCAACATCTACAAATGGCGAGAATGAGAGCGTTGGAATTAGGTAAACCTTTAATTCGTGCAACTAATACAGGGATTTCAGTGTTTATTGGGGCAATGGGTGAGGTTTTGGCACAAGCGCCACAATTTGTCGAAACCACTTTAACCTATACAATTGCACCGACTGAAGGCAAAACACCTTATTCAGTGTTGGGGAATATGCCGCTTTATGGTTTGTCGTTGTTGTTTTTAATGTTACGTGGTCTGATGATGTTTATTCGTCGCCGTATGAACCTTTCAGAAAAACAATAGTCAAAACGACCGCACTTTATTTGATGGGCTTGCTCATCACCGATTGAATAGTATTGGTGGGGTGATAATTCCATTCCGCCTAAAAGAATGAGATTTTAATGAGTCAAAATCTAATTGAAGTAAAAAACCTCACCTTTAAGCGAGGCGAACGGGTGATTTACGATAACCTGAATTTAAAAGTCCAAAAGGGAAAAATTACGGCAATTATGGGGCCGTCAGGAATCGGAAAAACAACCTTGCTAAAATTAATTGGTGGGCAGTTGCAGCCTGAGAAAGGCGAAATTTGGTTTGATGGTAAAAATATTTGTCGTCTTTCTAATCGTGAATTGTATGAACTACGTAAACGCATGGGAATGTTGTTTCAATCCGGTGCACTTTTTACCGATATTTCTACCTTTGATAATGTTGCGTTCCCTATTCGTGAACACACACGTTTGCCGGAAACGTTAATTCGTCAAATTGTATTGATGAAATTAGAAGCGGTTGGATTGCGCGGTGCTGCACAATTAATGCCTTCTGAACTTTCCGGTGGTATGGCACGCCGTGCAGCATTGGCGAGAGCCATTGCGTTGGATCCCGACTTGATTATGTTTGATGAACCTTTTACAGGACAAGATCCGATTAGTATGGGGGTTATTGTCAGTTTAATTAAACGGTTAAATGAAGCGCTTAATTTGACATCAATTGTGGTTTCACATGATGTACAAGAAGTATTAAGTATTGCAGATTACGCCTATATTATTGCCGATAAGCAGGTCATTGCAGAAGGGACTTCAGCACAATTACTCGAAAGCCAAGATCCGCAAGTATTGCAGTTTTTAAAAGGTGAAGCTGACGGACCGGTGAAATTTCATTATCCGGCTAGCAATTATGTGGAGGCGTTATTCCAATGATGATTGAAACGATTTCTTCTCTTGGACGTAAGGTTATCCGTTTTTTTCGTGCTTTAGGGCGTGCCGGTTTAATGCTGTTTGGAGCGTTGGTGGGGAAACCTCAAATTCGCCAACATTTTCCACTTTTGATTAAACAGCTACACGTTTTGGGCGTACAATCTTTGCTGATTATCCTTCTTTCCGGTTTGTTTATCGGAATGGTATTAGGGTTACAAGGTTACGTGGTGCTCGTGGATTTTTCCGCTGAAACCAGTCTTGGACAGTTGGTGGCATTATCGCTTTTACGGGAATTAGGCCCCGTTGTGACCGCACTTTTATTTGCCGGGCGCGCAGGTTCGGCTTTAACGGCAGAAATTGGTTTAATGAAAGCGACCGAGCAGCTTTCAAGTCTTGAAATGATGGCCGTGGATCCTTTGCGTCGGGTCATTGCTCCGCGTTTTTGGGCGGGCGTGATGGCGATGCCGATTCTTTCCGTTATTTTTATTGCTATTGGTATTTGGGGCGGGTCACTTGTGGGCGTAGATTGGAAAGGCGTAGATGCAGGGAGTTTTTGGTCTGTGATGCAAAATTCTGTCAGCTGGAGCTATGACATTCTCAATGGATTTATTAAAAGTCTGTTTTTTGCCATTGCGGTGGTATGGATTGCATTATTTAACGGCTATGATTGTGTACCCACTTCGGAAGGTATTAGTCAAGCCACAACTCGAACCGTTGTACACGCTTCGTTAGTGGTACTCGGATTAGATTTCATCTTAACTGCCATTATGTTTGGGGCAGGTTAAAAGGGTATTTTTATGCGACAAACTGTTAAATATGAATTTTGGGTCGGATTATTCTTATTGCTTGGCATTGGTGCACTCGTATTTTTAGGTTTACGTGTAGCAAATGTGCAAGGTTTCGGTGAGAATAAATCTTATATGGTTACTGCAACTTTTGACAATATTGGCGGACTAAAAGTCCGTGCGCCGTTAAAAGTAGGAGGGGTTGTGATTGGTCGAGTAAGTAGTATTGAACTGGATGAGAAAACCTACTTACCAAAAGTGAATATTGCTATTAATGAAGACTATAATGAAATTCCGGAAAATAGTTCATTATCCATCAAAACATCAGGGCTTTTGGGAGAGCAATATATCGCATTAACGATGGGATTTGATGATGGTGAGACCGCCATGTTGAAAAACGGTAGCCAGATTCAAGATACAAAATCAGCTATGGTATTGGAAGATCTGATAGGTCAGTTTCTCTATGGCGACAAAAAATCTGAAGGAAATGCGGAAAACGCAGAACCGGCAGCAAAATAATAACAATGTTTAATTAGGAGATTTATGATGAAAATCACTCAGTTGAGAAAATGGTTTGCAATTTTAGCCTTTGCAATGACCGCACTTTTTGTTACTCGTACAGTAATGGCTGAAACCAGTCCTTATGTCTTAATGCAGCAAGCCTCAGACAAATTGTTTGCAGATATTAAAAACAATCAAACGAAAATTAAACAGAACCCAAACTATCTCCGTACCATTGTACGTAATGATTTATTACCTTATGTACAAGTGAACTATGCCGGTTCCTTAGTGTTAGGATCGCATTTTAAATCAACCACGCCGGAACAACGTGAAAAATTTTTCAAAGCCTTTGGTGATTTTATTGAGCAAGCCTATGCTCAAGTTTTGACGGCATACAGCAATCAGAATATTCAAATTGAACCTGCAAAAGAGGTGGGGGATAAAAACTTAGTGAGTATTCGTGTAAATATTATTCAAAGTGGTGGTGCAGCGCCGATTAAATTAGATTTTAAATGGCGTAAAAATAGCAAAACAGGGGAATGGCAGGCTTATGATATGGTCGCTGAAGGCGTAAGTATGGTAGTGACGAAACAAAATGAATGGAGCGGTATTTTACGCCAACAAGGTATTGATGCATTAACGGCTCAAATTCAAAAATCAGCGGCTCAACCTGTTACATTAAGCAAATAATCCATGACAACATTAAATTGGGATTTCGTTCAAAAGAATGATAAGATAGCGCTCCGATTTTTTGGGGAGCTATCTCGTAACACGTTGCTAGTCTTGTGGCGGCAACGTGCTTCTTTTTTATCAGAGGCTAAGTTAAATCGCTCAATTATTGAATGGGATTTAACGGAGATAACAAGAATTGATTCCGCAGGCTTTGCTTTGCTTTGTGATTTCTTATATACCAGTCAACAATTGCCAAACAAAACAGTATGCTTAGTTAATCCTCCTCAACAATTATTAACCCTTGCAGATTTAGCCAATTTATCTGATTGGCTCACTGCTTTTGTTGAATATCATTAAAATGGAAACCTGAATGGAACTGAAAGAAATCGAACGAATTTTAAAAGAATCGTTAAATGTTGATGAAGTGTACGCACAAGGTGAAAATGCGCATTTCGGCGTGATTGTGGTGAGTGATGAAATTGCTGCATTATCCAAATTAAAACAGCAACAAGCTGTTTATGCCCCTCTTATGTCCTACTTTAGTACCGGTGAAATTCATGCCTTAACCATTAAAACTTACACCACTGAAAAGTGGAAAATGGATCGTCTTTTACATCAATTCAGTTAAATTATTAGGATTTCTTACATGGAAAAATTTCGTGTTTATGGCGGACAGTCCCGTTTAAGTGGTACCGTCACTATTTCAGGTGCTAAAAATGCTGCACTTCCAATCCTTTTTGCCTCAATTTTAGCGACAGAGCCGGTAAAACTCACTAATGTACCGGAACTCAAGGATATTGAAACTACGCTTAAAATTTTACGTAAATTAGGCGTGGTTGCCGAGCGTGATGAAAGCGGGGCTGTGTTATTGGACGCATCAAAAATTGACCATTTTATTGCACCTTATGATTTAGTAAAAACAATGAGGGCTTCAATTTGGGCGCTTGCCCCTCTCGTTGCTCGTTTTCACCAAGGGCAGGTTTCCTTACCGGGAGGTTGCTCAATTGGCGCTCGTCCCGTGGATTTACATATTAGCGGTCTTGAAAAAATGGGTGCGGATATTGTGCTTGAAGAAGGCTACGTAAAAGCACAGGTTATGGATCGTTTAATCGGTACGCGTCTTGTCATGGAAAAAGTCAGCGTAGGGGCAACTTTATCTATCATGATGGCGGCAACGCTCGCGAAAGGGAAAACTGTGATTGAAAATGCGGCCCGTGAACCTGAGATTGTGGATACGGCGGACTTCCTCAATAAAATGGGTGCAAAAATCAGTGGCGCCGGTTCGGATCATATTACGATTGAAGGTGTGGATCGCTTAACCGGTTGTGAGCATAGTATCGTACCGGATCGCATTGAAACCGGGACGTTCTTAGTGGCGGGGGCAATTTCAGGCGGACGTGTCGTTTGTAAAAATACAAAAGCAGATACCTTAGATGCAGTGATTGATAAATTACGTGAGGCTGGCGCTCAAGTTGATGTCACGGAAGATACAATTACATTAGATATGTTCGGTAACCGCCCAAAAGCGGTGAATATTCGTACGGCTCCTCACCCAGGTTTTCCAACGGATATGCAAGCGCAGTTCACCTTATTAAATATGGTGGCACAGGGAACGAGCATTATCACCGAGACAATTTTTGAAAATCGTTTTATGCATATCCCGGAATTAATTCGTATGGGTGGTAAGGCTGAAATTGAAGGGAATACAGCGGTATGTCACGGTGTGGAACAGCTTTCCGGCGCAGAAGTGATGGCAACAGATTTGCGAGCGTCAATTAGTTTGGTTCTAGCGGGTTGTATTGCAACAGGTGAAACCATCGTTGATCGTATTTACCATATTGATCGTGGCTACGAACATATTGAAGAAAAATTACGTTGCTTAGGTGCAAGAATTGAACGCTTTTCAGAAAAAAATGAAGAAGAGTAACGTTTTCTTCTAGATAAATGTTAGAAAAGAGCGGTCAAATTTGGCCGCTTTTTTACCTTTGTTTTATACGATCTCATTTCTGGATATAAGATTTCAATGTTTGCTCCACCTCATAAATCCAATCTAATTCATATTGGGTAAAGCCTGCTTGAATACGTGCATCAGTATTAATTACACCTTTAAAAATCACAATGCGATATTTATGCAACAATTCAGTGAAACATTTCATTGCATCTAATCCGCGTTTCTCAGAAAGTGCCTGATACCAATGATTGCCAATATAAACATGACCAATCTCATCTTGCAAAATGATATCCAAAATATCAACGGCAGCGAAGTCTTTACGTTGGGCAATTTTTTTCTTGTAATACAGGGGTTGCATCTAAACCACGGGCTTCTAATACTCTTGGAACGAGCGCCATTCTCTCCCAAATATCGTGAGCGGTAGCCTGTGCCATTTCCCATAAACCGGCATGGGCTTCAAAGTCTCCGTATTGATAACCCAATGTTTTCAAATGTTCATTGATCAAACTAAAATGCGTGCTTTCTTCACGTGCGACGCGCAACCAATCTTTCACAAAAGCCAGTCCTTCACCCAATTCTTCTTGGGCATTTCGCCCGAATCGCCATGCGGCATCTAAGCCCAAATTAATCGCATTAAATTCAATATGTGCAATGGCGTGCAAGGTGGCAGCATAGCCTTCTTTTGTGGCAAAAGAACGTTTGGGAACATCTTTGGGTGCGACTAAAATAGGTTTTGCCGGGAATCCAGCAATATTTTGTTTAACGCTGATTTGTGGAAAATCATCGATTTCCGTGAGTGAGATCATCGGTAAAATCTCATCATAGAGTTGATTAACAAGTGTACATTTAATGCCGGGATTGGTTTCTTGCAAGGCTTCAGTGACCTTATGCCAAAATTCTCTTTTCATTACTGCCTCAAATTCGGTTATTTTTGATAACGGATTAAGCCTTCTTGTTGTGTAGTTGCAATTAATTTTCCCTCTTGTGAAAAAATTTGCCCTCGTGAGAGTCCACGTCCAGCAAAAGCGTTATTACTTTCGATTGCATGGAGATGCCAATTATTCAAGTCAAATGGGCGATGAAACCAAATACTATGATCAATTGTCGCTACTTTCATTCCCTGTTGTAGAAAACCTTTCTCATGAGGGTGAAGTGCGGTCAAAAGACAGTGAAAATCAGAAAAATAGGCAAGCAAACACTGCTGTATGGCAAGATCAAGAGGTGCCTTACCCTGTGTTCTAAACCATGAATATTGTTCCGCCGGTAATTTCACACCATTGAACGGATTATTGAGATATTTTGTCCGTATCTCAAAAGGACGTTCAGCCATAAATTTCTCTTTTAATGATTCAGGCAGGGAGGATGCCATTTTTTGTATCATTGCGTTTTCGTCAATGAACTTTTCAGGTAACTCGACATCTGGCATTTTATTTTGATGATCAAAACCTTCTTCATATACTTGGAAGGATGTGGTGATATGACAAATAGGCTTGTTATGCTGAACTGCTTTTACCTTAAGAGTTGAAAAGTTTCTCCCTTCACGTAGCGTTTCCACATCGTAAATAATTGGATATTGACTATCACCCGGTGCAAGAAAATAGGCATGGCATGAATGTAAAAGTCGATCTTTCGGCGCAACCTGTATCGCTGCAGACAGCGCCTGTGCCACCACTTGCCCGCCAAATACTTGACGAAGCCCTAAATCTTGGCTTTCTCCACGAAAAATCAAATCATCAATTTGTTTAAGTCTAAGCAGATGAATTAAATGATTAAGCGCTCCTGACATTTTGCTTTCCCTGTTGAATAAAAGTGCGGTTATTTTAACGAAGATTTTAGGGAATACAAAAAGTTAACAGATGGAGTTTCAATCCCTTTGGAGCAGGGCAGGGACTTTCGACTTAATAAAAAAGCGATTGTAAATTTTATATGATTCCAATCGCCTTGTGCGATTAAGTGTCAGGTTATAGGTGTTTCACTCGACGTTTCACCTCTTCCTGTTTTCCTGCATTAAAAGGGCGTGCATCAGGGCTGCCTAGATAGCCGCATACACGGCGGGTAACCGATACTTTACTGCTGTCGTGATTACCGCATTTCGGACAAACAAAACCTTTGCTCGTACAGTCAAATTCGCCAGTAAAACCGCATTCGTAGCATTCGTCAATAGGCGTGTTAGTGCCATAATAAGGCACGCGATCGTAGCTATAATCCCACACATCTTCCAGTGCTTTTAAGTTGTGTTGGATATTCGGATATTCGCCATAGCAAATAAATCCACCACTGGCTAAAGGTGGGTAAGGCATTTCAAAATCCAATTTATCGTAAGGATTGACTTTCTTTTCTACATCTAAATGATAGCTGTTGGTGTAGTACCCTTTATCCGTGACACCTTCAATCATGCCAAATTGTTTGGTATCCAAACGGCAGAAACGGTCGCATAAATTTTCACTCGGTGTGGAATAGAGGCTGAAAGCATAGCCCGTTTCTTGTTGCCATTGTTTCACAGCACGATGCAAATGACGAACAATCTCAATTCCTTTTTCACGTAATTGTGCATCATCAAAAATATGGCCTTTGTGATAAAGAGCATTGACGGTTTCGTGAATACCAATGTAACCGAGTGAAATGGAGGCTCGTCCATTTTTGAAAATTTGGGCAACATGATCATCGGCATTTAAACGTACTCCACAAGCACCTTCCATATAAAGAATTGGCGCGACACGGACTTTCGTATTTTCAAGTCGGGCTATTCTTGTCATTAAGGCCTTTTTGGCGATAGCAAGGCGCTCATCTAAAGTGCGGTAGAATTCTGTCTCATTTTTTGATTCTAAAGCGATACGTGGTAGATTCAGGCTTACCACGCCCAAATTGTTACGCCCATCGTGAATTTCCTTACCCTGTTCTTCATAAGCGCCTAAGAAACTCCGACAGCCCATAGGGGCTTTAAAAGAGCCTGTTACTTTCACGACCTGATCATAATTGAGAATATCCGGATACATTCGTTTAGAGGCACATTCTAGCGCCAGTTGTTTAATATCATAATTTGGTTCGCCTTTTGCTTGGTTAAGCCCTTTTTTAATGGTGAACACGAGTTTTGGAAAAACCGGTGTTTTATGGTTTTTACCCAAACCGCGAATACGGTTTTTTAAAATCGATTGTTGAATTAAACGGGCTTGCCAACTTGTGCCTAGACCGAATCCAAAGGTCACAAAAGGCGTTTGCCCATTTGAGGTATGTAAGGTGTTCACTTCATACTCTAGAGATTGAAAGGCATCAAAGCATTCTTTTTCAATCAACGCTTTTGC
Organism: Pasteurella sp. WM03; assembly: GCF_004570945.1. NCBI lineage: Bacteria > Pseudomonadati > Pseudomonadota > Gammaproteobacteria > Pasteurellales > Pasteurellaceae > Pasteurella > Pasteurella sp. WM03. The sequence goes on along the minus strand of NZ_SPPO01000005.1, from coordinate 164,544 downwards.
ATAGCCTTCTGCATCCGGTACTTGCCATTCTTGGGCATTTTTTAAATGCTTTTCATAACTTAACTGTACATAGGGGGCCAGTATTTCATCAATACGATTAATGGTGGTGCCACCGTAAATATGGCTGGCAACTTGTGCAATGATTTGTGCCGTCACAGCGGTTGCCGTACCAATGGATTTGGGTGGTTCAATTTCGGCATTGCCCATTTTGAACCCTTGGGAGAGCATGCCTTTTAAATCCACTAACATACAGTTGAACATTGGGAAAAACGGTGCATAGTCCAAATCATGATAATGAATTTCTCCTTTTTCGTGTGCTTCGACTACATCACGTGGCAGGATATGATGTTTGGCGTAATGTTTTGCCACAATACCGGCGAGTAAATCTCGTTGGGTAGGAATGACTTTTGCATCCTTGTTGGCATTCTCATTTAATAATTCTACATTGCTTTGCTCAATTAATCCCTCAATCTCCTTGGTGAGTTTGCTGCGTTTTTCACGGGCTAAATCGCGATCATGGCGATATTCAATATAAGCACGTGCTATTTGAGGATAGCGACTTGCCATTAATTTATCTTCAACGATTTTTTGAATTTGATTGATGTCGATTTCTTGTTGATGATGGGTAAAAATTTCATTTCCCACGTCATGTCCAATTTGATGACAATAAAATTCATCATGAATATTGACCGCACTTGCGGCTTTTTTGATGGCGTGAATAATGCGTTGAATTTCAAAGTCTGCACGTGAGCCATCGCGTTTGATAACGCTAAAACTATTCATTGTATGCTCCAAGATATAGTATGTTTAAAATGCGAGGCATACTATATATAGGTAAAATAATATAATCAACACACAATATGTAGTGTTTTTTTATTTTGTTTTATGGATGGAAATAGGGTAGTGCCTTGATTTCAAAGGGGAGACGTGAATTTTTTGTATGAGAATTAATCTCAAATAAATGTTATTTTTGTGATCTTGATCAAGATTTTATATAAGAACAGCGGAGCAATAAAAAACGGTCGAAAAATCGACCGCACTTTTATTTCAGTTACAAAGATTATGCTGCGACCATCACCATGGCGGGACGAATAACACGCCCGTTTAAAGTATAGCCTTTCTGTAAAACTGTCGTAATTTGGTTAGATTCAAATCCTTCAGCCGGTTGCATTGAAATAGCTTGGTGTAAATCAGGGTTGAATACCTCACCGACTACACCTACCGCTTCAACACCAAAGCGACCGACAGTTGAAATGAGTTCTTTTAAGGTGAGTTCTACGCCATCAAATAACGCCTTTATACTTTCATCCTCGGTGTTAGCCGGCGTAGCAAGTGCTCGTTCTAAATTGTCAATCGTATTTAAAATATCTTTTGAGAATTTTTCTAAGGCAAATTTATGGGCTTTTTCTATGTCTTGCTCTGTACGGCGACGAATATTGTCAATTTCTGCACGGGTACGGAGTAAAAGATCTTGCTCTTTTTTAGCGGTTTCTTCAACTTGTGCTTTAAGTTGTTCCTCAAGCTCCTGAACACGGGCAATGGCTTCTTCTAAAGGATCATCGGATTGTGCTTGCTCAACATTCTCTTGTTGCGTTTCTTCAACAATTTCTTCATTCGCATTAAATTTTTGTTCTTGTTCAGACATTTTGTTCTCCATTAATTCAAAAATCGGCGGTATTTTAGCAAAATTAAGGTGCTATGTAATATAATGGCGAAAATTTTGAATTCAAGTGCGGTTGATATTCCGCTTAAATTAATAAGATGAACGAACTACATAATTCTTTTAAAATTATTGGCTTAGCAGGAAAACCGCGTAATGACGTGAATCTGCAAATGCATAAAAATGTTTACCAATGGCTGGCAGAGCGGGGTTATCAAGTATTAGTAGAAAGAGAGGTCGCTGAAAAACTTGAGTTACCTGAACAAGCACTGGCGACATTAGAGGAAATTGGGCAATTAGCACAGCTTGTGATCGTCATTGGGGGGGACGGCAATATGCTCGGCCGTGCGAGAATTCTTGCGAAATATAATATTCCTCTTATCGGGATTAACCGAGGAAATCTTGGTTTTTTGACGGATATTGACCCTAAAAATGCCTATGCTCAATTAGAAGCCTGCTTGGAACGAGGCGAATTTTTTGTAGAAGAACGCTTTCTTTTAGAAGCGCAAATTGAGCGGGATGGTGAAATTATTGCAAAAGGAAATGCTATCAATGAAGCCGTGATTCATCCGGCAAAAATTGCCCATATGATTGATTTCCACGTGTATATTAATAATAAATTCGCTTTTTCTCAGCGTTCTGATGGATTAATTGTTGCAACCCCAACAGGTTCGACAGCCTATTCTCTCTCTGCGGGTGGGCCTATTTTGACACCCAATTTAAATGCGATTGCACTGGTGCCGATGTTTCCTCACACACTTTCATCACGCCCGCTCGTCATTGATGGTGATAGTAAAATTTCTATCCGCTTTGCGGAACATAACACGTCTCAGTTAGAAGTGGGGTGCGATAGCCAAATTGCCTTGGATTTTTCGCCTGATGATGTAGTTCATATTGAAAAAAGTAAACATCGATTACGTTTGCTTCATCTAAAAAATTACAATTATTACAATGTATTAAGTACCAAATTGGGCTGGTTGAAAAATTTCTAAATAAAATCTTAAAAAACACTTTACTGTATATTAAATCAGTATTAATATGATAAATATACAGTGAATGAGGATTTTATTATGCTTACCCAACTTACCATTAATAATTTTGCGATTGTTCGTCAGTTAGATATTGAATTAGCCAAAGGTATGTCTGTGATTACCGGTGAAACCGGGGCGGGTAAATCCATTGCCATTGATGCTTTAGGTTTATGCTTAGGGCAACGTGTTGAAAGTGCAATGGTAAGAGAGGGGCAAGAGCGTGCGGAAATTTGTGCGAGTTTTCACCTTGAATCGCATAATCCTGCTTATCATTGGTTACAAGAACAAGAATTACAAGATTCTGAAAATCCCTCAGAATGTATCTTACGCCGAGTGATCAATGCTGACGGTCGCTCTAAAGCATTTATCAATAGCACACCTGTTTCTGCGGCTCAACTTAAAGAAATTGGGCAGTATCTTATTCATATTAATGGCCAACATGCCTCCCAACTTCTACTTAAAAATGACTACCAACTTCAATTAGTCGATAGCTTTGCACAACATGCCGATTTGCTCAACCAAATGCGTGATGACTATCGGGCATGGAAAAATTTACAAACTCAAGTTAAGACATTTCAGCAAAAAATAGCAGAAAATGAATCAAGAAAGCAACTGTTACAATACCAAGTTGAAGAATTAGATGAATTTAATCTTCGTCCAAATGAATACCTCGAATTAGAAGAAGAACAACGTCGTTTATCGAATAGTGAACAGCTTACTCAGCTTTCTCAATCTGCTTTACAAATTTTAAGTGAAAATGAAACGGTGAATATTGATACGATGCTATATCGTACTACTCAATATATTGATGAGCTTGTTGAGCTTGATCCCCGTTATGCGGATGTGCAAAATTTATTAAATGAAGCGTTGATTCAAGTGCAGGAGGCCACAAATGAAGTGCAGCATTTGTCATCAAATATTGAACAAGATCCGATGTTATTGCAAGAAATCGAACAGCGTATGGGGCAAGCATTACAGCTGGCAAGAAAGCATAATGTAAAACCTGAAGAATTGGTCGAGTGGCATAAAAAATTAAAAGAAGAATTGACCGCACTTTTAGATTTCTCTGAAAGTGAAGAATGGTTGATTGCACAAGAAAAGGCAGCTTTTACACAAATGCAAGCAACAGTGGGGGCATTAACCGCAAGCCGGCAAAAATCAGCCAATACATTAGCAAAACAAGTGACCGCTTCCATTAAACAGCTTGCAATGGAAAATGCGGAATTTTATGTAGAAGTCAAAACCGATGATGAAAAAATCACTTCTAACGGTGCGGATCAAATTATTTTTACTTTACGCAGTAACTTAGGACAACAGCCTCAACCGTTGGCAAAAGTTGCCTCGGGTGGTGAGCTTTCCCGAATTTCATTGGCTATTCAAGTATTAACTTCAGATCAATCTGCGATTTCTACGCTAATCTTTGATGAAGTGGATGTAGGAATTAGCGGTTCAACGGCGAGTGTTGTGGGGAAATTATTACGTCAGTTGGGAGATAAATGCCAAGTGCTTTGTGTCACGCATTTACCACAAGTTGCTTGTTGTGGGCATCACCAATTTAATGTTGAAAAATTTACAGTCGATGAAAAAACAGAAACTAAAATGACCGCTCTTTCACAGGAAGAACGCATTCCAGCGTTGGCTCGTTTACTAGGGGGAAGCCAAGTAACAGAGCTTGCATTGGCAAATGCGAAAGAAATGTTGGATTTAGTGGTGTAGTAAAATCGTAGAGAATAAAAGGTACAGTAAATTTAAGAAGTTGTTATAATCCACGACCTTATATTTCTAAAACGCACTTTATCAGTCATTTAGGAGAGGTATGTCATTACAATTCAATATGATCGCCTTATTATTGGTGATCCTCATTATTCTCGGTATTGTAAGCCATAACAGTGCCATCACTGTTTCCGCCACCGTGTTGTTGATTATGCAACAAACTTTTTTATCTGAATATATCCCGTTCTTGGAAAAATACGGTTTAAAAATTGGTATTATCATTCTTACTGCCGGTGTATTAAGTCCGCTGGTTTCAGGAAAAATCAAACTCCCGAATTTGGCGGATTTTCTAAGCTGGAAAATGGCGCTTTCTATTATTGTTGGCGTATTTGTGGCATGGTTGGCTGGAAAAGGCGTTTCGCTGATGGGAGAACAACCTGTATTAGTTACCGGGTTATTAATTGGCACAGTGGCAGGCGTAGCCTTTCTTGGAGGTATTCCCGTTGGACCGCTTATTGCAGCAGGTATGCTGGCACTATTATTAGGAAAATAATAAATGAAAAACAAATGGTTATTTATTGCCGCATTAAGTGGCTTTTTCGGCGTAGCGTTAGGCGCATTTGCTGCTCACGGATTAACTCATATTTTGGATCACAAAGCGCTTGAATGGATTGATACCGGTCTGAAATATCAGCTGTTTCATACTTTAGCAATTTTAGCTGTCGGGCTGTCGGTGTGGCAAAATGACAAATTTGCAAACTTAGCGGCAATGGCGTGGTCAGTGGGAATGGTATTTTTCTGTGGAAGTTTATATGCCCTTGCCTTTGGTGTAAGCAAGATAGTTGTTTGGATGACACCAATTGGCGGGACTTTATTTTTAGTTGGCTGGTTTAGCCTAGCCTACAGCAGTTTCAAAAGTAAATCAGAATGAAGAAAAGAACGATAAAATCCGAATTTAATTCTTTACAACAATCTCTTTTTTCTCAACTTGATAACTTGATGCTTGTGGAAAAGCGTCGGTTATTTTCGCGTATTCAGGGTATTGGTAAAATTAAAAACCAAGATACACAGCAAGCAGTGGCATTAGAAATTGAACAACAAATTCAACAGGCAAAATTGCGTGTAGAACGGCGTGAAAGTGCGGTTAAAAATCCTATTGTTTTTCCTGAAGATCTCCCTGTTAGCCAACGTAGAAAAGAAATTGAAAAATTGCTGTCGGAGCATCAAGTGATTGTGGTGGCTGGGGAGACGGGATCGGGCAAAACGACACAATTGCCTAAAATGTGCTTAGAGTTAGGATTAGGTCGATTAGGGATGATCGGGCATACCCAGCCCCGCAGAATTGCCGCCCGTTCCGTTGCAACACGCATAGCGGAAGAATTACAGACGGAGTTGGGCGGTTTGGTGGGATATAAAGTCCGTTTTAATGACCAAATCAGTGAGAATACCCAAATTAAACTCATGACCGATGGGATTTTGTTGGCAGAAATTCAAACAGATCGTTTCCTCAATCAATATTCCTGTCTGATTATTGATGAAGCCCACGAACGCAGTTTAAATAATGATTTTATCCTTGGCTATCTCAAACAGCTTTTGCCACGTCGTCCGGATTTAAAAGTCATTATTACTTCTGCAACCATTGATGTAGAACGCTTTTCCAAACACTTCAACCATGCACCGATCATTGAGGTATCCGGTAGAACCTATCCTGTAGAAGTGCGTTATCGCCCAATTGTTGATGAGGAAGATCAAGATCAGCTACAAAGTATTTTAAATGCAGTAGATGAGCTTCAGGCAGAAGGCCGAGGCGATATTTTAATTTTTATGAATGGCGAGCGGGAAATTCGTGATACGGCAGAAGCGTTACAAAAACAAAATTTAAAACATACGGAAATTTTACCGCTCTTTGCTCGTCTTTCTGCTCAGGAACAAAACAGAATTTTCCATCCTAGTGGATTGAATCGTATCGTTCTTGCAACAAATGTGGCAGAAACCTCTCTTACTGTACCGGGGATTAAATATGTGATTGACCCCGGCACAGCTCGGATTTCCCGTTATAGCTATCGAACAAAAGTTCAACGTTTACCGATTGAGCCGATTTCACAGGCTTCCGCTAATCAGCGTAAGGGGCGTTGCGGTCGTATGAGTGAAGGCATCTGTATTCGTCTTTATTCGGAAGAAGATTTTAATTCTCGCCCGGAATTTACCGATCCGGAAATTCTACGCACGAATCTGGCTTCCGTGATTTTACAAATGACAGCATTAGGTTTGGACGATATTGAAGCATTTCCCTTTGTTGATGCACCGGATAGACGGCATATCCAAGATGGGGTGAAATTGTTGGAAGAATTGGGTGCATTTGAAACCGTTAAAACAAAATTTGGCGAAAAACGACGATTGACTCAAAGCGGTCGCCAACTTGCCCAACTTCCGGTTGATCCCCGATTGGCAAAAATGTTGTTAAGTGCGGTCAATTTTGCCAGTGTTTATGAAGTGATGGTGATTGTTTCTGCGTTATCCATTCAAGATCCGCGTGAACGCCCAACAGAAAAACAGCAAGCGGCAGATGAAAAGCATCGTCGTTTTGCGGATAAAAAATCTGATTTCTTAGCTTTTTTGAATCTTTGGCATTATATTCAAGAACAGCAAAAAAACTTGAGTAAAAATCAATTCCGCCGCCAGTGTCAAAAAGACTTTTTAAATTACTTACGCATCCGGGAATGGCAGGATATTTATCATCAAATTCGTCTTTCTGTGCGAGAAATGGGGCTACCAATTAATTCTGAAAAAGCAGAATATCAGCAAATTCATACCTCACTTTTAAGTGGTTTATTGTCCCACATCGGACTGAAAGAAGTCGAAAAACAACAGTATCTTGGCGCGCGTAATGCCCATTTTGCAATTTTCCCTAACTCCGTACTTTTCAAAAAACAGCCGAAATGGGTGATGGCAGCGGAATTGGTGGAAACCTCAAAACTTTGGGGACGTATGGTGGCAGAGATTGAACCGGAATGGATTGAACCGCTTGCTGCGCATTTAGTGAAAAAATCTTATGCCGAGCCTCGGTGGTCAAAATCTCAAGGGGCTGTGATTGCGGATGAAAAAGTGAGTTTATACGGTGTGCCGATTGTTGTGGCAAGACCGGTAAATTATGGTGCTATTGATCCTGTTGTAAGCCGAGAGATTTTTATTCAATCTGCTTTAGTGGAAGGAAATTGGCATACTAAACATCATTTCTTCAAACAAAATCAACGGTTGATCAATGAAATAGAAGAACTGGAACACAAAAGTCGTCGTCGGGACATCTTGGTTGATGAGCGAACCCTTTTTGAATTTTACGATCAACGTATCGGTACAGAAGTGGTATCGCAAAAACATTTTGATACTTGGTGGAAAAAAGCCGCAAAACAGGATGCAGAGTTACTGAATTTTGAACGTGCGTTTCTGATTAATGAAGGGGCGGAGAAAGTAAGTCAACTGGATTTCCCAAATTTCTGGCATCAGGGGGATCTGAAGTTCAAGCTCACTTATCAATTTGAGCCGGGGATAGAGGCGGATGGGGTAACGGTACATATCCCGTTGCCATTGCTGAATCAAGTAGAAATGACGGGATTTGACTGGCAAATTCCCGGGTTACGTGAGGAATTAGTGATTGCGTTGATTAAGTCATTGCCAAAATCATATCGACGTAATTTTGTTCCAGCTCCAAATTATGCTCAAGCTTTTTTAGGCCGTGCGGTTCCTTTAGAAAAACCGTTATTGGATACGCTTATCTATGAATTGCGGCGGATGACGGGCGTCACCGTAGATGCAGAGCATTGGAATTGGGTACAAATTCCAAGCCATTTAAAAATGACTTTCCGTGTTGTTGATGAAAAAGGAAAGAAAATTGCCGAATCTATGGATTTGGATGCGCTCAAATTTGATCTCAAAGAGCGTGTACAAGAAAGCATTTCTGCTGTAGCGGATGATGCTATTGAACAGACGGGTGTACATATTTGGAACTTTGATGATTTACCGCACTTTTATGAGCAAAAAAAACAAGGTTTCAGTGTGAAGGCGTTTCCTGCCCTAGTGGATGAAAAAGAATCGGTGGGGATCAAGCTTTTTGAAACGGAGTTTGAGCAAAAGGTGGCAATGCAGCAAGGGTTACGCCGATTATTGCTACTTAATGTCCCTTCACCGATTAAATATCTACACGAAAAATTACCCAATAAATCCAAACTTGGTCTTTATTTCACGCCTTTTGGACGGGTATTAGATTTAATTGATGATTGCATTGCTTGTGCAGTGGATAGACTTATCATGGATTTTGGCGGTTTTGTTTGGACTGAAGAGGGCTTTGAAAGACTACGGGATTTCGTGCGTGAAAATCTGAATGATGTGACCGTTGATATCGCACAAAAAGTAGAGCAAATTCTCACTTTTAATCATGCATTAAACCAACGTTTAAAAGGCAAAATGGATTTTACTATGGCGTTCGCTCTTTCGGACATTAAATCACAATTGAGCGGGTTGGTGTATCAAGGCTTTGTGCAAAAAAGCGGCTATCATCGTTTGCCGGATTTATTGCGTTATTTACAAGCTATTGACAAACGCATTGACAAACTGACTCAAGATGTGAATCGTGATCGTGCGGCAATGCTGCGTGTGGAACAAGTGCAACAAGCCTATCAGCAACTATTGGCAAAATTACCAAAATTGAAACCGATTTCTGATGAAGTGGCGGACATTCGCTATATGATCGAAGAATTGCGGGTGAGCTTATTTGCTCAACAGTTAGGAACAAAATATCAAGTATCGGATAAGCGGATTTTGAATTTGATTGCGGAGTATTAACTAGGAGAAAAAATAAGGTTTTTACAGGGTATAGCTATGATATAGATTTTTAATTACCTTGTTTTTACATATGCTGCTTTCGTTAAAAACCAGTGATCATAAATCAATCACTGGTTTTTATTTTTTGTGAGCAATGTCAAAGTTTCAACAAAAACTATAAACCTTTTATTTGTTTTATCGTCTTTTGAGCGTATGATTTTTACCTTAGTATTTGGAGAGAAAGATGTCTAAAATTCAACAATTTAATCAGCGTGATATTGAGATTCTTAATGAGGATGTCGTGTATGAGGGATTTTTCACGCTCAAGAAAATTCAATTTAAACATAAACTTTTTGCCGGTGGTGAAAGTGGCGTTGTTACACGTGAATTGCTTATCAAGGGGGCTGCCGCCGCAGTGATTGCTTATGATCCGAAGGAGGATTCGGTAGTGTTGGTCGAACAGGTTCGTATTGGGGCGGCTTATCATCCCGAACCAAATCGTTCTCCTTGGTTATTGGAGCTAATTGCCGGTATGGTGGAAAAAGGTGAACGACCTAAGGATGTGGCACTCCGCGAAAGTGAAGAAGAAGCGGGCGTGACTGTGAAGAACCTTACTCATTGCTTAAGTGTGTGGGACAGTCCCGGTGGCGTTGTAGAACGGATTCATTTATTTGCAGGGGAAGTGGATAGTACACAAGCAAAAGGGATTCACGGTTTGGCTTGCGAAAATGAAGATATTCAAGTGCATGTTGTGAAACGTGAACAGGCGTATCAATGGATGTGCGAAGGGAAAATTGATAATGGCATTGCAGTGATGGGATTGCAATGGCTTCAGTTAAATTATGTGCAGTTGCAACAACGTTGGCAATGAAATTGGGAGTCATCTATGAGAAATACGTTTGTTTATCGTTCGGGTAAACCGATTGTGAAATTGCTACAAATTACTGATTCGCACTTATTTAAAGATGAAAACAATGAATTATTAGGTGTGAATACACAGACTAGTTTTGCACAGGTTTTGAAGGAAATTCAGCAAGAAGATACTGAATTTGATGTCATATTAGCCACTGGTGATTTAGTGCAAGATAGTAGTGATGAGGGGTATCAGCGTTTTGTGAAAATGGTGAAACCTTTTGGATTACCCGTCTTTTGGATACCTGGTAATCATGATTTTCAACCTAAAATGGTCGAAAATCTCAATCAGCCACCAATGGAGAAAGCAAAACATATTTTGTTGGGGGAGTATTGGCAGGTTTTATTGCTAGATAGTCAAGTTTATGGGGTAGCTCATGGTGAATTGAGCCAGTATCAGTTAGATTTGTTAAAAACAACATTGGAAAAATATCCTGATCGCCACACTTTAATTGTATTCCATCATCATGTATTACCGACTAATTCCGCTTGGCTTGATCAGCATAATTTACGGAATTCTCATGAACTATTTGATGTGCTTGCGCCGTTTAAAAATGTGAGAGGGATTTTATATGGACATATTCATCAACAAGTGGATAGTTGCTGGCAGGGCTATAAAGTGATGGCAACCCCTTCAACTTGTATTCAGTTTAAAGCCGATAGCCAACATTTTGCCTTAGACGACGCTCAACCGGGGTGGCGGGAAATTGAATTACATTCGGATGGCCTTATTGTGACGAATGTGAAACGAATCCGGCAGGCAGTATTTTTGCCTAATATGCAGGAAGAGGGCTACTAAATTTAAAAAAGTGCGGTTAAAAATGACCGCACTTTTTTACTTTTCCGATATTATGTCGCCAATATGCAAAAAGGCAAATTTTAGCAAAATCTAGGGACAAAATGCGCGTGTCCCTACAAGAGAACAAAAAAACAACGTTGTGTCGTTGCTACATAATATTGTCGTTTTCAATCGTAGCAAAAGTAAATTTTGACTGGTAAGAGTGGGAACAAATTTGTACAATAGCCGACTGTTTTTATTGGATTGACTCACAATTTTAGAAAGATGACGCAAAAATTACATATTAAAACTTGGGGCTGCCAAATGAATGAATATGATTCATCAAAAATGGCTGATTTGTTATTAAGCACCCATGGACTTGAATTAACAGATATTCCTGAAGAAGCGGATGTCCTGCTATTAAATACCTGCTCTATCCGTGAAAAAGCACAAGAGAAAGTATTCCATCAGCTAGGGCGTTGGAAAGAGTTAAAGAAAGAAAACCCTAATTTAGTGATTGGTGTCGGGGGGTGTGTTGCCTCGCAAGAAGGTGAACATATTCGTCATCGAGCGCCTTATGTGGACATTATTTTCGGGCCGCAAACATTACACCGTTTACCCGAAATGATTAATCAAATCCGTGGCGGTAAAAGCTCGGTGGTAGATGTCAGTTTCCCTGAAATTGAAAAATTTGATCGTTTACCTGAACCTCGTGCGGAAGGACCGACAGCATTTGTTTCTATTATGGAAGGGTGTAACAAATATTGTACTTTCTGTGTGGTGCCTTACACCCGTGGTGAAGAAGTTAGCCGTCCGGTAGATGATGTATTATTTGAGATTGCCCAACTGGCGGAACAAGGTGTACGTGAAGTTAATTTACTCGGTCAAAATGTGAATGCCTACCGTGGACCAACTCATGATGGGCAGATTTGTAGCTTTGCTGAATTACTTCGCTTAGTCGCCTCAATTGATGGGATTGACCGCTTACGTTTTACCACAAGTCATCCAATTGAATTTACCGACGATATTATTGATGTCTATCGTGATACACCAGAACTTGTGAGTTTCCTACATTTGCCTGTTCAGTCCGGTTCCGATCGTGTTCTGACGATGATGAAACGTGGTCATACCGCCTTAGAATATAAATCCATTATTCGTAAATTACGTGCAGTTCGCCCTGAGATTCAAATTAGCTCTGACTTTATTGTAGGATTTCCAGGGGAAACGGCAGATGATTTTGAGCAAACCATGAATCTTATCGCGCAAGTGAATTTTGATATGAGTTTCAGCTTTATTTATTCCGCACGGCCGGGAACGCCGGCTGCAGATATGCCTGATGATGTGACGGAAGAGGAGAAGAAACAACGCTTATATGTCTTGCAAGAACGCATTAATCAGCAGGCTGCACAATTTAGCCGTCGTATGTTGGGGACTGAGCAACGGGTGTTAGTTGAAGGGCCATCGAAAAAAGATGTGATGGAGCTTACCGGTAGAACGGAAACGAATCGTATTGTGAATTTCCAAGGTTCGCCTGATATGATTGGAAAATTTGTTGATGTGAAAATCACCGATGTCTATACCAATTCTTTACGTGGCGAAGTCGTTCGGACTGAAGAAGAAATGGGATTACGTATTGCACAATCACCACAAGAAGTGATGAACCGAACACGAAAAGAAGATGAACTCGGTGTGGGGCGTTATCACGGATAGTTTTAAATAGGCTGGTTTTATACCAGCCTTTATTTTGATTATTGGTTTTCTCTTACACGCCAGTAAGTAGCAAATCGAGGTTTACCGGAATTTGTTAATCCTCGGTATTTATAGGTGATAACCGAGCCTATTGGTGGGGGATTTTCACGTTCATTAAGATTAAATCCGGAACCGATTTTGAATTCTCCTCGATGATTTTTGCAGGTTAATGATCCCATCACATTTTCAAATTGCCCTTTACCTTTGTGGTGAGCAATGACGGTACATTCTTCATCGTGAGCCGTTTTCAATTTGAGTATTTGTGAACTACGTTTTCGTTCATAGGGCGTATTAGGATTTCGGACTACCACACCTTCCCCTTGTTGGGATTCGACTTCTTTTAAAAATTCATACAAATGGGCTTTGTCCCGTACAGGGATTTGTTCAATGATTTGAATATAGGGCGTAGGTTGTGTTGAAAGATAGGTTTTTAGAATATTGAGCCGTTCAAATAAATTTCCTTTTGCGTTTGGTACATCAAATACGTACAGCTTAAGTTTTTCCCAATACTCGCCTTTAAAGGATTTAGTGATGGAGGATATGTCTTCAAAATGGTTGCGTTCGCTAAACAACTCGCCATCAATGGCGAAAGGCGGAAATCCTTTAATAAAGTAGGCTGGTGGCGACAAGGGTTGCCCTTGACGTGTTAATAGCTGTGTCCCATCCCAATAACCACGGACTCCGTCAAGCTTTTCGGACATCACCCAGCCTTCAATATTTTGACCTTCATAGTTTTTCAAAAGCATCACATCAATATTGGCGTAAGTTTTTATACTAAAAAATATTATGAAAATCGCACGGACTAAGTTCATAAGATCCCTTCTTAATTTATCGATCAAAAACTGAATAAAGGTTAAAAAAGTGCGGTTGTTTTTTAAAGTATTTTGAACGTGTTTTGCGATCTTGATCGAGAAAATAAGACTTGATGAGTAAAAACAAAGGTTTTCTGACCCTAGATAAAAGATGATATCTACTATAGAATATTGCGAAATTTTCTCATTTCTTAAAAGGAGCAATAATGTACTTGGATCAAATCAAAGCAGAACTTGTGGAAGCGCAAGATGTATTAAATAAATTTATCTCTGATGAGAATAATATTAAATTAATTCAGCAGGCGGCGCTGTTAATTTCTGATAGTTTCAAACAAGGCGGTAAAGTTTTGTCTTGTGGTAATGGCGGTTCACATTGTGATGCGATGCATTTTGCGGAAGAACTTACTGGGCGTTACCGCGAAAATCGCCCGGGCTATCCGGCAATTGCAATTTCCGATGTGAGCCATTTAAGTTGTGTCAGTAATGATTTTGGCTATGATTATGTATTCTCACGTTATGTCGAGGCGGTGGGGCAAAAAGGCGATGTGTTATTTGGTTTATCTACATCAGGCAATTCTAAAAATGTATTGAATGCCATTGAGGCCGCGAAAGCTAAAGGAATGAAAGTGATTGCGATGACGGGGAAAGACGGAGGAAAAATGGCCGGGATTGCTGATGTGGAAATTCGTGTACCGCATTTCCGTTATGCGGATCGTATTCAAGAAATTCATATTAAAGTGATCCATATATTGATGATGCTAATTGAGTTTGAAATGGCAAAAGTTGCCTAAAGTGCGGTTGCTTTTGATACTATTTTGTAAAATCCCAAAATATTTTGGGATTTTTTATTTTAAACTATTGCATAAATATGCACAAAAACGTAATATTTGTTCATCTTGTCAAGTATAGAGAATTGAAATGGCTATTCGTGTTAAAAATTTAAACTTTTTCTATGGGGCTTCCCAAGCATTATTTGATATTAATTTGGAGGCGGAAGAAGGGGATACTGTGGTATTACTGGGTCCAAGTGGAGCAGGCAAAAGTACGTTAATCCGAACCTTGAATTTATTAGAAGTGCCGACCTCAGGGCAATTAAGTATTGCCAATAATGAATTTGATTTATCAAAAGCAACAGCTAATCCGAAAGCCATTCGTCAGTTACGCCAAGATGTAGGAATGGTATTTCAACAGTATAACCTTTGGCCACATTTAACCGTGATTGAAAATTTAATCGAAGCGCCGATGAAAGTGTTGGACATTAATGAAACCACAGCAAAATCAGAAGCAATGGAGTTACTAAAACGTTTACGTTTGGAGGAATATGCTGATCGTTTTCCTCTACATTTATCGGGGGGGCAACAACAACGGGTGGCGATTGCTCGGGCATTGATGATGAAACCGCAGGTGTTACTATTTGATGAACCAACCGCAGCGTTGGATCCGGAAATTACTGCACAAGTAGTTGATATTATTAAGGAGTTACAACAAACCGGTATTACACAAGTGGTGGTGACTCACGAAGTGAATGTCGCACAAAAAGTGGCAACTAAAGTGGTATATATGGAACAGGGCAAAATTGTGGAAATGGGCTCTGCAGATTGCTTTGAACATCCACAAACCGAGCAATTTAAACAATATCTTTCCCATTAAAAATAAGGAGAAACTATGAAAAAATTACTTTTAACAGCAGTATTATTCGGATCCACTGCAATGGTCAATGCACAGGATATTACTTTCGCTATGGAGCCAAGTTATCCTCCGTTTGAATTTATGAATGAAAAAGGTGAGATCATTGGCTTTGATGTGGATGTTGCAAATGCAATCTGTAACGAAATTAAAGCTACCTGTAAATTTAAAGGTGAAGCTTTTGATGCATTAATTCCAAGTTTAAAAGCAAAACGTTTTGATGCAGCGATTTCTGCGATGGATATTACCGAAGTGCGGTCAAAACAAGTGTTATTTTCGGATGCTTACTATGACAGCACGGCAAGCTATGTGGCGTTAAAAGGTAAAGCTACGTTAGAAACAGCAAAAAATATTGGTGTGCAAAATGGTACCACCTTCCAACAATATACAGTCGCTGAAACAAAACAATATACTCCAAAAGCCTATGCGAGTTTACAAGATGCGATTTTAGATTTAAAAAATGGGCGTATCGACATTATTTTTGGTGATACTGCAGTATTGGCTGATATGATTAATAAAGAGCCTGACATTCAGTTTGTCGGTGAGAAAGTGACTGACAAAAAATATTTTGGTAACGGCTTAGGCATTGCTATGAATAAATCAAATAAAACACTTGCCGAAAGTTTAAATAAAGGTTTAGCGGCAATTAAAGCAAATGGTGAATACCAAAAAATCTATGATAAATGGATGACGAAGTAATCTATGTTTGCCGATTTTCTTTCTCTAATGTTTACGGCAGCCCTAATGACACTAGGGCTTGCAGTTTGTTCCTTGGTGGTTGGTCTGTTATTGAGCGTGATATTCGCTTTATTGGAAGCCAATCGATTAGTCGGGAAACCGATGGCGGTTTTTGTCGCATTATTGCGGGGATTACCGGAAATTCTCGTTGTTTTACTTGTGTATTTCGGTTCAACGGAAATTATCGAAATGTTGACTGGCGAATACATTGAGTTTGGGGCATTTGGCTGTGGGGTATTTGCGTTATCCCTTATTTTTGCGGCCTATGCTTCACAAACGTTGCGTGGTGCGATTCAGGCTATTCCTAAAGGTCAGTGGGAATCGGGAGCCGCATTGGGATTAAACAAAAGTTATACCTTCATTCATATTGTTATGCCGCAAGTTTGGCGTCATGCCCTGCCGGGGTTAAGCAATCAATGGTTGGTATTATTGAAAGATACTGCATTAATTTCCCTTATCGGTGTCGATGATTTAATGCGTCAAGCACAGTTAATTAATACTAATACCCATCAACCCTTTACTTGGTATGGTATTGCGGCGTTAATTTATTTGGCGGTGACATTAATCAGTCAGTTTGGTATTCATCGTCTAGAGAGACGTTTTACCCGCTTTGAGAGAGGAGTAAAATAATGTTTCAGGAATATTTATCAGTCATTGCACAGGGAATTCCAACAAGTTTATTGCTGACTGTGGTTTCACTATTCATTGCTTTTTTTCTAGCCTTATTCCTCACATTTTTACTTTCTATGGAAAAGAGATGGATAAAAAGTGCGGTCAATTTATACCTAACTTTGTTTACCGGCACGCCATTGCTTGTACAATTCTTCCTGATTTATGCGGGCCCGGGTCAATTTGAATGGATAGTGAAGAGCCCTTTTTGGCAGCTATTATCGAACGCTTGGTTTTGTGCCGCTTTAGCGTTGGCATTAAACAGTGCGGCTTATTCAACGCAATTGTTTCATGGTGCGGTCAAAGCTATTCCAAAAGGGCAATGGGAAGGTTGTGCTGCATTAGGGTTAAGCCGAGTGCAAACATTGAAAATTTTGATTCCTTACGCATTAAAACGGGCATTGCCTTCTTATAGTAATGAAATTATTTTGGTATTTAAGGGAACGGCGTTGGCATCAACGATTACGATTATGGATATTATGGGATATGCCCGTCAGCTTTACGGCACGGAATATGATGCTCTCACAATTTATGGTATTGCTGGTGGTATTTACCTGGTGATTACCGGGGTCGCAACGTTATTATTGCGTAAACTTGAAAACAAAGTTCTCTCTTTTGAACGTTTGGATATAAAAAAAGCGTAAAGGGCGGTCAGTATTTTAAGAGAATCAGTGGGTTGCGGTTGCAACCCATTTTTTATGGTTGAGTAATGAAACTTGCAATGAGAATGAATAAGGCAAATATGCAAAACCAAATTAAGTGTAATTTTGTGCTTTTTCGGTTAATTTCTGCATTTTGCAGACGTCTTTCTTCTAATTTTTGTTTATAGATTTCCAAATCTTCTTGCTTAAAAGAGAAGCCACAATTTGGGCAAGTTTCTGCGTATTCACTAATTTTTTTTCGACATTCAGGACAGCGGGTAAGAGCCATTTTTTAATCCTTATTAGGTATTATGTGTAAGATATTGTTTTATCTTTAAAATTGAAGTAACAGTTAATGTGATATTTATCACAATTTTGTGGAAATTTCGTAAATTAAATTTTTTGTTTAGTGGAATTTAGCATAGAATACCCCGGCTTGTTTAGAGCGTTTTAAACAACCGTATCATTTTTCTTGAGGTGCTTCTATGTTGTGGTTTTTCTTCTGTGTAGCCATTTTGATTCTTGGCTATCTTATTTATGGAAAAATTATCGAAAAAATTTTTGTCATTAATCCTAAGCGTCAAACGCCGGCTTATCAAATCAATGATGGCGTGGATTATATGCCAATGTCTAAAACCAAAATTTGGTTAATTCAGTTATTAAATATTGCAGGAACAGGCCCTATTTTCGGACCGATTCTTGGGGCATTATACGGGCCGGTTGCCATGCTTTGGATCGTGATCGGCTGTATTTTTGCCGGTGCAGTACATGACTATTTTTGTGGAATGTTAAGTATTCGCCATGGTGGCGCAACAATGCCTTACTTGGCCGGTAAATTTTTAGGTCGTCCTGTAAAAGTATTTATCAATATTCTCGCATTAGTGCTGTTATTATTGGTTGGTGTTGTATTCGTTGCAAGCCCAGCACAATTAATGGGGACGATTACCATGGATGTGCTCGGTGCTTCTCAAGGCGCATTACAATTGGGCGATGCCGAGGCTGTTCATCAGGCGGTAGAAGCCGGAGGTGTAAAAGTATGGGGAATGGATAAAGCGACAGTTGTTGCTGTCTGGACTGTGATTATTTTCGCTTACTACATTCTTGCCACTTTATTGCCAATTGATAAGATTATTGGTCGAATTTATCCACTTTTTGGAGCCTTATTGCTCTTTATGTCTGTGGGAATGGTATATGGTTTGGTATCGGCTCATTTCAGTGCGGTCGATCCAATTGAATTTTTCCGTACTGTTAATGCTGACGGACAGGGGCTAACATGGGAAAAATTTGCACAAAATTTCCAAGTGAAAGGTGATGTGCCGATTTGGCCGTTACTGTTCTTAACCATTTCCTGTGGCGCATTATCCGGTTTCCATGCAACACAAACACCGTTAATGGCTCGTTGTGCAGAAAATGAGAGTGAAGGTCGTTTCATTTTCTATGGGGCAATGATTACAGAGGGAATTATTGCATTAGTATGGTGTATGGTTGGGCTGGCATTCTATGAAAATCCACAAGCATTACAAGATGCGATTTCAGCAGGTTCCCCGTCTAAAGTTGTATATGACAGCTCGTTGCATTTCCTAGGATTTATTGGCGGTATCTTCGCTGTACTAGGTGTGGTTGTGCTTCCAATTACATCCGGTGATACAGCATTCCGCGCAGCACGTTTGCAATTAGCAGAAATCTTCAATATTGATCAACGTTCTCTTTCCAAGCGTTTAGTGATTGCGGTTCCATTGTTTGTATTAGGGTATTTTGTATCAACGATCGATTTTAGTCTCTTATGGCGTTACTTCACTTGGGCAAACCAAATGACTGCAATGGTAATGTTATGGACTGCGGCAGCGTATTTATATCGCTATCATAAATTCCACTGGGTTGCTTCTATTCCGGCTTGGTTTATTACTACGGTATGTGCCACTTACCTGTACTACAATAAAATTGGTTTCAATCTAGATTATCAATTATCCGTGTATCTTGGGTTGGCAACAACGGTTGTGTGTATCGTACTATTCTTCACCTTGTTAAAACCATTAGGTGAAAGTGATGAAGAAGCCTATGTAAACACAACAAAGTGATAAATTTTCAAGGTTAATAAAACCGTTCAAGTGAAAACTTGGACGGTTTTTTTCTTGCTAAAAATTTACCGCACTTTACATTGGAATAGCTTGCAACTTTGCCTTACAACCGATAAACTTACAAACAAGTGGTGAAAAGTGGTTTTTTGTGGTGATTTTTCCAAAGTTTTAATTTTAAAGGCTTAAAAAATGTTTCGTGGTGCGGCAGCGGTAAATTTAGATTCTAAGGGACGGGTTGCAATCCCGACTCGCTATCGTGCTGAAATCATTGAAAAAAATCAAGGTCAAATGGTTTGTACTGTCGATATCCGTCAGCCTTGTTTGCTACTTTACCCTTTAGATGAATGGGAAAAGATTGAGCAAAAACTCCTCTCATTATCCAATTTTGATCCCAATCAACGACGTTTACAGCGTGTGATGCTTGGTTATGCCACAGAATGTGAAATGGATGCGCAGGGGCGTATTCTACTTAGTGGGCCATTGCGCCAGCATGCAAAATTAGAGAAAGGTTTAATGTTGGTTGGGCAATTAAATAAATTTGAGATTTGGAGTGATTCTGAATGGAACGCTCAAATTGAAGAAGATATTGCTGTGGCAGGAACCGCTGAATTTGCAATGGACTCGAATTTAAATATGCTGTCACTCTAAATCAAATTAGAAAAAGAACAGCAGCACTAGCAGGATAATCGGTGCTTTGCACCGAATTATCTTTTCCCCCAATTTATTTTTTATTAACTAACGTTTATGACTACGCAACATTCCTTTTCTTCATCGGAACATACTACGGTTCTACTTCACGAGGCTGTAGAAGGTTTGGCTTTGAAAGAAAATGGTATTTATATTGATGGTACGTTTGGACGTGGTGGGCATTCTCGTTTAATCCTCTCAAAACTTTCTCAACAGGGGCGACTCATTGGGGTTGACCGTGATCCCCGAGCGATTGCTGAAGCGTTAAAAATCCAAGATGCCCGTTTTCATATTGAACATAACAGTTTCTCTCATATTCCCGATATCTGTGAAAAATTAGATTTGGTAGGCAAAGTCGATGGTATTTTGCTCGATCTTGGCGTGTCTTCCCCACAGCTTGATGAGGCTGAACGTGGCTTTAGTTTTATGAAAGACGGTCCATTGGATATGCGTATGGATCCAACCCAAGGTTTATCCGCTGCTGAGTGGTTAAAACAAGTTTCAGAGGACGATTTGGCTTGGGTATTAAAAACCTTTGGTGAAGAGCGTTTTGCTAAACGCATTGCGGCCGCTATCGTAGAATACAATAAAAGTGCGGTCAAAAATGGTGGAGAATGTTTATCTCGTACTTCTCAATTAGCCGAATTAATTTCACAAGTTGTGCCTTTTAAAGATAAATATAAGCATCCGGCTACCCGTAGTTTTCAAGCAATCCGAATCTTTATTAATTCTGAACTGGATGAGTTAGAAAGTGTGTTAAATTCTGCCTTGGATATGCTTGCACCCGAAGGGCGTTTATCAATCATTAGCTTCCATTCTTTAGAAGATCGAATGGTTAAACATTTCATGAAAAAACAAAGTAAAGGGGAGCCGATTCCTAAAGGTTTGCCTTTACGGGAAGATCAAATTCAACGAAATCAAAAATTAAAGATAATTGGTAAAGCAATTCAGCCATCAGAAGTAGAAATTCAAACTAATCCTCGTTCAAGAAGTGCGGTATTACGCATTGCGGAAAAACTAAGTTAGAGGAAAAAATGTTAGAGAACAGCGAGCGTTACCCTTTACAAAATATTTTAGTGGAAGATTTATTTTCATCTAATAAATTAGCTATCTTACTGTTATCACTGATTTTAATTTCTGCGATGGCGACGATTTGGGTGACACATCAAACCCGAGGATTAATATCTGAAAACGGTCAGTTGATTTTACAACATCAAGCACTAGAGGATGAATACCGGAATCTGCAATTGCAAGAGGCAACGGAGGGTGATAGTACAAGAGTTGAATCTATCGCAATTGGGACATTAAAAATGAAAAGAATTGAGAGTGACCAAGAGGTTGTAATTTTGGAGTAAGCATAGTAGTTGGAATAGGATAATAATAAATGGTTCGGTTTAATTCGCCAAAAAAATCAAATAAATCTAAAAAGACGATTAGAAAACTCGCAACATCCACAACAGCAGTAAAATCCAATAAGCCTAAAACG
Organism: Pasteurella sp. WM03; assembly: GCF_004570945.1. Classification (NCBI taxonomy): domain Bacteria; kingdom Pseudomonadati; phylum Pseudomonadota; class Gammaproteobacteria; order Pasteurellales; family Pasteurellaceae; genus Pasteurella; species Pasteurella sp. WM03. Next base: position 143,086 of record NZ_SPPO01000005.1, on the reverse strand, counting down.
GTGTTTGAGAAGTGTTTTTTACGTGGGCGTTATATTATTGCGACAGGTGCTATTTTTTTAGGATTAGTTGCATTGGTTACTCGTGCCGCTTATGTTCAATCCATTAATTCCGATATTCTTTCCGGTGAAGCGGATAAGCGCTCCTTACGTAAAGATGAAGTTCTTTCTGTTCGTGGTTCAATTTTAGATCGTAACGGTCAATTATTATCTGTCAGCGTGCCGATGAGTGCGGTAGTGGCAGATCCTAAACGTATCTTTAAAGAAGGTTCCCTTAATGACAAAGAACGAATTAAGGCTCTCGCTGAAGTATTGGGTATCAGTTATAACGAGTTAGTAAAAAAAATTGAGAAAAATCCAAAATCAGGCTTTTTATATTTAGCCCGTCAAGTTGAAGCCGGTAAAGCACAATATGTTAGAGAGTTAAAAATTAAGGGCATTTCTTTAGAAAATGAGCCGAGACGTTTTTATCCTCGGGTAGAGGAGACGGCACATCTAATTGGTTATACCGATATTGATGGTAATGGCATTGAAGGCATTGAAAAGAGCTTTAATTCTATGCTTGTTGGGAAAGATGGGGCACGTTTAGTCCGTAAGGATAAGCGTGGAAATGTGGTTGAACATATTGCCGATCAGAAAAAATACGATGCCCAAGATGTGACGTTGAGTATTGATGAAAAGTTGCAATCTATGGTGTATCGTGAAATTAAAAAAGCCGTGACTGAAAATAAAGCAGAATCAGGTACTGCTGTGCTTGTTGATGTCAGAACAGGTGAAGTGCTGGCTATGGCAAATGCGCCTTCTTATAACCCGAATAATCGTGTTGGGGTTAAAGCCGAACTTATGCGTAATCGTGCGATCACCGATGTTTTTGAACCGGGATCTACGGTAAAACCTTTTGTGGTTTTGACCGCACTTCAACGAGGTGTCGTGAAACGTAATGAGGTGATTAATACGGGGTCTTTTGTTGTAAGCGGAAAAGAAATTATGGATGTTGCTCCCCGAGCCCAGCAAACATTAGATGAAATTTTAATTAACTCTAGTAACCGTGGTGTGAGTCGCCTTGCTTTACGTATGCCGCCAAGTGCATTGATGGAAACCTATCAATCTGCCGGTTTAGGGAAAGCGACCGATTTAGGATTGATCGGAGAGCAAGCGGGTTTGCTAAATGCTAATCGTAAACGTTGGGCTGATATTGATCGGGCAACCGTTGCCTATGGCTATGGTATTACTGCAACGCCATTACAAATGGCACGAGCCTATGCTACATTGGGAAGTTTTGGCATTTATCGCCCTCTTTCTATTACCAAAGTTGATCCGCCTGTGATTGGGCAACGGGTTTTCTCTGAGAAAACGACAAAAGAAATTGTGAATATGCTAGAACAAGTTGCGGTCAAAAATAAACGGGCTATGGTAGAGGGATACCGAGTGGGCGTGAAAACCGGTACCGCACGTAAAATTGAAAATGGTCGTTATGTGAATAAATATGTCGCATTTACCGCAGGTGTTGCGCCAATTAGTGATCCGCGTTATGCGCTTGTTATTTTAATTAATGATCCAAAGGCTGGACAATATTATGGGGGAGCAGTATCTGCACCGGTATTCTCAAGTATTATGGGTTATGCCTTGCGTACAAATGGTATTGCACCGGATGCTGAAAGCACAGAAAAAACCGCAAAACGTACAGTTCGTATTACACCTCGTAAAGTTGAACAAAATCAAGTAGAACGGGTAAATTAAGGAAAAACAATGAAAAAATTAACCGCACTTTTTAATTTGCCGTCACTTCCTGAAGTTGATATTCATGAATTGGTCTTAGATAGCCGAAAAGTGAAAGCCGGTGATTTATTTGTCGCAATAAAAGGGCAACAAGTTGACGCAACTCGCTTTATTGAACAAGCCGTTTTAGCTGGGGCAAGTGCGGTTGTCGCTGAAACCGATTCGGTAGATGAGCATCTACGTATAAAATATCAACAGCAGGTACCGGTTATTTACTACGATAATTTATCGGCAAAGTTATCTGAAATTGCGGATAAGTTTTATGATTATCCTTCTAAAAAATTGACACTTGTTGGGGTAACCGGTACGAATGGAAAAACGACAGTTTCTCAGTTGTTAGCACAGTGGGTTCAACAGTTAGGGCATAAACCTGCGGTGATGGGAACAATTGGAAACGGATTATTAGGGCACATTGTTGAAGCTAAAAATACTACCGGGTCACCTGTTGAAATTCAATCTTCACTCGCTTCGTTTGTTGAGTCCGGGGCGGATTTTGCTGCGATTGAGGTATCTTCCCACGGCTTAGTTCAACATCGTGTAGAATCACTTGATTTTAACGCCGCAATTTTTACTAATTTAAGCCGTGATCATCTAGATTATCACGGAACCATGGAAAACTATGCTCAAGCTAAAAAACGTTTTCTTTTTGAACTAAATCCCGAACTGAAAGTTGTGAATGCGGATGATTCTGTTGGTGCTGCATGGTTAGATGAATTACCAAAGGGTATTGCTGTCAGTACTCATGTAAATTTTCAACCAAAGACTGAGAAATGGTTAAAAGCGACATCAGTGAATTTTACCCAAGAAGGTGCAATCATTTATTTTGAATCCAGTTGGGGAAATGGAACGTTAAATAGCCCATTAATTGGGGCATTTAATGTGAGTAATCTGTTGCTGGTAATGGCAACGTTATTGGCATTGGGTTATTCATTGGATGACTTAATAAGTCATATTTCAAAATTAAAAGGAGTTCGTGGAAGAATGGAAATGATTAAAGTAAACGGAAAACCAGCTGTTATTGTTGACTATGCACATACACCGGATGCATTAGAGAAGGCGCTTATTGCTGCACGTGAACATTGCACAGGAAAACTTTGGTGTATTTTTGGTTGTGGCGGTGATCGTGATATAGGTAAACGCCCGTTAATGGCAAAGGTTGCAGAGCAATTTGCGGATATGATTATTGTGACCAAGGATAATCCCCGTACAGAAGATCCTGATAAGATTGAAGCCGATATTGTTGCCGGTTTTAGAGATATGAATAAAGTAGGCTTAATTTCTGATCGTGAGCAGGCTATTGAATTTGCGATTCAAGGTGCGGGTGAAAATGATCTGATTGTGATTGCAGGAAAAGGGCATGAAGAGTATCAAATTATTGGTAACGAAACTTTGCATTTTTCTGATCAAGAAACCGTCATGTTTTACTTAAATCAATAAACGTATTTGACTTATTTATGATTAATTTAACCACGCAACAACTTGCTGAAGTTGTTAATGCTTCATTGATGGGTAATGGGCAGATTGTTGTTGAGAATATCAATACGGATACACGTCAATCTGTGCCAAATCACGTGTTTTTTGCCTTAAAAGGCGAAACATTTGATGCTCATCAGTATCTTCATCAAGCAGTAGCACAGGGGGCTACTGCTTTGGTCGTTCAGAAAGCCGATCCTACGATTCATATTCCACAACTTGTGGTTGAGAATACTCGGTTGGCATTGGGGCAATTGGCTAAATGGTTGCGTGAAAAAATTAACCCTCGTACAGTGGCAATGACAGGGTCTTCCGGTAAAACGACTGTAAAAGAAATGACAGCGAGTATTTTGCAACAAGCCGTAGGAAATCCGGAAGCGGTACTTTTCACTCAAGGCAATTTCAATAATGATATTGGAGTACCGCTCACTTTGTTACGTTTAGAAGAAAAACACCGTTTTGCGGTCATTGAACTAGGGGCAAATCATCAAGGTGAAATTGATTATACGGCAAAGCTTGCTCAGCCTGATGTGGCACTGATCAATAATATTGCTCCTGCTCATTTAGAAGGCTTTGGCTCTCTAGAGGGGGTTGCAAAGGCTAAAGGTGAAATTTATAGGGGATTAACATCTAATGGTATTGCGATTATCAATGCAGAGCATAATTACCTTGATATTTGGCAAAAAGAAATAGGTGAGCATCCGATCCAATATTTTAACGGAAAGGATTTTTACGCTGAAAATCTTCAATATCATGAACAAGGTTCGAGTTTTACATTAGTTTCACCGAAAGGAAAAGTTGAAATTAATTTACCTTATTTAGGTGTACATAACGTAAAAAATGCCTTGGCAGCGACCGCACTTTCAATGAATGTGGGGGCGGCTTTAACGGATGTAAAAAAGGGATTAGAGCAACGTTCTCAGGTAAAAGGTCGTTTGTTCCCTATTCAAGTTAATCACAATTTGCTCTTATTAGATGATACCTATAATGCGAATCAAGATTCACTGTGTGCGGCAATTGATGTACTCAAAAATTATCCGGCCTTCCGTATTTTATGTGTGGGGGATATGAAAGAGTTGGGAGAAGATTCTCTTGATATTCATCGTAAAGTAGGGCTGTACGCTAAGGAGGCTGGTTTGGATTTAGTTTGCTCTTTTGGCAATGAAAGTGCGGTCATTTCTGAGGCTGTTTTGGGAAAACATTTTGTCGATAAAGCCGAAATGGTAGATTTCTTGGTTCCGCTTATTGAGGAAAAATTGAAACAAGATCAATATGTTGTGGTACTAGGAAAAGGTTCCCGTTCAATGAAAATGGAAGATGTGATTTATTCATTAAAGGATAAAATTAAATGTTAGTTTGGCTTGCTGAATTTCTTGTTCGTTATGAAACGGCGTTTAACGCAATCTCATATATTACCGTGCGCGCAATTCTTTCGTTATTGACCGCACTGATTATTTCACTTTGGATTGGCCCAAAAGTCATTAAACGCTTGCAAATTTTAAAATTTGGCCAAGAGGTACGTAACGACGGTCCGGAAAGCCACTTTGCTAAAAAAGGCACGCCAACGATGGGGGGCGTGATGATCCTTTTTTCCATTGGTGTCAGTACACTACTCTGGGCAAATTTAACCAATCCCTATGTGTGGGTTTGTCTATTTGTATTATTTGGTTATGGGGCAATCGGTTTTGTTGATGATTATCGTAAAATTACTCGAAAAAATACGGATGGTCTAATTGCTCGTTGGAAATATTTTTGGATGTCAGTTGTGGCGCTGGTGGCGATTATTTGGTTGTACTGGCTTGGACATGATACTGATGCAACTCGTTTAGTTGTTCCTTTCTTTAAAGATATTATGCCTCAATTAGGCTTGTTTTATATTGTGCTATCTTATTTTGTGATTGTTGGTACGGGGAATGCAGTAAATTTAACCGATGGACTAGATGGTTTGGCAATTATGCCGACAGCATTGGTCGCAGGGGCGTTTGCATTGATCGCATGGGCAACAGGGAATGTAAATTTCGCCGGATACTTACACATTCCTTACATTAAATATAGCTCAGAGGTTGTTGTATTTTGTACCGCAATTGTTGGGGCCGGGTTAGGTTTTCTTTGGTTTAATACTTATCCTGCACAAGTGTTTATGGGAGATGTGGGCTCATTAGCATTAGGTGGTGCATTAGGTGTTGTTGCAATTTTAGTTCGTCAAGAGTTCTTATTAGTGATTATGGGCGGTGTGTTTGTGGTTGAGGCACTTTCTGTAATTCTACAAGTTGGCTCTTATAAGTTGCGTAAACAGCGTATTTTCCGAATGGCGCCTATTCATCATCATTTTGAATTGAAAGGTTGGCCGGAACCAAGAGTGATTATTCGGTTCTGGATCATTTCATTGATATTAGTGTTGATGGGGCTGGTCACACTAAAACTACGTTGATATTTATTGGGTTTCTCTCTGCTCTTACTGAGGGAAGTTAACTTTTACGGAAATCTGACCGAATCATTATAAAGAATCAAAAAAGAAGAAATAAAATGAGTCATTACCAAAATAAAACGATTACGGTTATTGGTCTAGGTAAGACAGGCTTATCTTGCGTTGACTATCTCCAATCTCAACATGCCAATATTCGTGTTATGGATACGAGAAAAAATCCGCTAGGTGTAGATAAACTTGCCAAAAATATTCCGCTTTACACGGGGGGGTTAAATCAACAGTGGTTGAATGAAAGCGATATAATCATTATCAGCCCAGGACTTTCGGTAAAAACACCGGAAATTCAGACCGCACTTTCTGCCGGCGTGGAAGTCATCGGTGATATTGAATTATTCTGCCGAGCTGCGACTAAACCTATTGTGGGAATTACAGGATCAAATGGTAAAAGCACGGTAACGACACTCGTGTATGAAATGGCAAAGTCGGCAGGCATAAAAGTGGGAATGGGGGGAAATATCGGTATTCCCGCTTTATCGTTATTAAAAGAAGATGATGATCTTTATGTGTTGGAATTATCAAGTTTCCAGTTAGAAACGACTTATAGCTTAAAAGCCTCCGCAGCAACGGTGCTAAATGTGACAGAAGATCATATGGATCGTTACGAGAATTTGGAAGAATATCGCCAAGCCAAATTACGTATCTATCAAAATGCGGATGTCGCCGTTGTGAATGGCGAAGATCAACTAACTGTTGGCGAAGGTGAAAATCAAGCAGAACAGATTTTGTCTTTTGCCGAACATCATGGGGATTATTGGATCAGAACAGAAAAAGGTAAACAGTATTTAATGGTGAAAAATGAGGTGCTTTTACCTTGCGAAGACGTGGGGCTTGTTGGGCGGCATAATTATATGAATATTCTTGCGGCAACGGCGTTAGCACAATCGGTAGGGATAGATCTAGAAGCAATTCGTACCACACTTCGTCACTTTAAAGGCTTGGATCACCGTTTTCAACTGGTGCATAACGCAAATGGAGTACGCTGGATCAATGATTCTAAGGCAACAAATGTTGGTAGTACTATCGCCGCACTGACGGGGTTATTTGTAGAAGGCAAATTGCATTTGTTACTAGGGGGAGATGGTAAAGGCGCTGATTTTTCAGCATTGGCAACCTTGATTAATCAACCCCATATTATTTGTTATTGTTTTGGTCGTGATGGGGCGGAATTAGTAAAACTTTCTTCGCAAGGCTATTTGTTTGAAACCATGGAACAAGCGATTGAGTTTTTGCGCCCAACACTAAAAACCGGTGACATCGTATTATTGTCACCGGCTTGTGCAAGTCTTGATCAGTTCGCTTCCTTTGAAAAGCGTGGTGAGGAATTTAGCCGTTTAGCAAAATTAAATTAATAAATAGAACGATGGAATTTATTCAGAAAATTAAACAAAATCTTGATGATTGGACTCGAATTACGCCTCAAGGATTGTTATATGATCGGGCATTATTCTTGCTTTTTGTAATTTTATTAATTGTTGGTTTGGTTGCAGTAACATCTGCTTCTATCCCTTACAGTTCAAGATTATTTAATGATGCGTTTTATTTTGCAAAACGTGATGCACTTTATGTTTCTCTTTCTCTTTTGACTTGCTATTTCACCATGCAAATTTCCACCCAGAAATGGGAAAAATGGCATGTAAATATCTTTTTCCTGGCCATCGCTTTGCTGATTGCTGTACTCATTGTGGGCTCATCTGTAAATGGTGCAAAACGTTGGATTTCCCTAGGAATCCTTAATTTCCAACCGGCAGAGTTTGCTAAACTTGCACTAACCTGTTTTTTAGCCGGTTATTTTACCCGACGTTATGATGAGGTGCGGGTAAATAAGCTAAGTGCTTTTAAACCCTTTATTGTAATGGGCGTGCTGGGAGTTTTCTTACTGAAACAACCAGATTTAGGTAGTACCGTGGTATTGTTTGTGATTACCTTTGGGATGCTTTTTATTGTTGGCGCAAACTTTTGGCAATTTATCGGTTTAATTGGAACCGGTACATTATTATTTATATGGTTAGTCATTTCCGAATCTTATCGTTTTAACCGTTTTATTGGTTTTCTAGAGCCTTTTAAAGATCCTTATGGAAAAGGTTTCCAACTTACCAATTCACTGATGGCATTTGGTCGTGGAGAAATTACGGGAGAGGGGCTCGGTAACTCTATTCAAAAATTAGATTACTTACCGGAAGCGCATACGGATTTTATTATGGCAATTATTGGTGAAGAATTCGGGTTTATCGGTATTTTAGTCGTCGTGTTTTTATTAGGATTATTAGTATTCCGAACACTAAAAATCGGGCGTGAATCGTTGTTGTTAGAACAGCGTTTCCGAGGATTTTTTGCCTTTGGTATCGGTTTTTGGATTTTCTTCCAAGGTTTTGTGAATTTAGGAATGGCACTTGGGATGTTGCCAACGAAAGGGTTGACTTTCCCATTAGTGAGTTATGGTGGTTCGAGTATTATGATTATGTCGGCCACCATTGGTATTTTACTTCGTATTGACCACGAAAACCGTTTACAACGTGGTGGACAAGCACACTTGCGTGACGATTAGGAATAAAAATGAATAAACAGAAAAAATTATTAGTTATGGCTGGGGGAACGGGAGGTCATATTTTTCCTGCTGTTGCGGTAGCGCAAACTTTACAAAAGCAGGGGTGGGATATTTGTTGGTTGGGGACAAAAGATCGAATGGAAGCCCAACTTGTCCCTAAGCATGGTATTCCGATCCGTTTTATTCAAATTTCCGGTTTACGTGGTAAAGGGATTAAAGCACTACTTGCGGCACCTTATGCTATTTTTCGTGCAGTGCTTCAAGCGAAAAAAATTATTCAAGAGGAAAAGCCTGATGCGGTGCTCGGTATGGGCGGTTATGTTTCCGGGCCGGGTGGTGTGGCAGCAAAACTTTGTGGGGTTCCCATTATTTTACACGAACAGAATGCAATTGCGGGTTTAACAAATAAATGGCTTGCCAAAATTGCAACTCGTGTACTACAAGGTTTTCCTAATGCATTTCCAAATGCTGAAGTGGTTGGGAATCCGGTTCGTCAGGATTTCTTTAGTATGGTGATACCTGAGGTGCGTTTTGCTGACCGTAGTGAAAAACTAAGAGTGCTAGTGGTGGGCGGTAGTCAGGGGGCGCGTGTATTGAACCACACATTGCCAAAAGTGGTTGAACAACTAGCAAGTAAATTAGAGGTTCGCCATCAAGTCGGGAAAGGTATGGTCGAAAGTGTGATGGCGCGCTATGGTGAAAATGCATCGCAAGTAAAAATAACAGAATTTATTGATGATATGGCGGAGGCTTATTCATGGGCGGATGTTGTGATTTGTCGTTCAGGAGCCTTAACCGTGTGTGAAATTGCAGCAGTAGGGGCGGCAGCAATTTTTGTTCCATTTCAGCATAAGGACAAACAACAATACCTTAATGCCAGATATCTCGCTGATGTAGGGGCGGCTAAAATTGTGGAACAGGCCGATTTAACGCCTGAAATTTTGATTAATTATTTGCAGAATTTTACTCGAAATGAGCTTTTACAAATGGCAATGAAAGCCAAGACCATGTCCACACCATTTGCTACACAGCGTGTTGCTGACGTGATTATTGAAAATGCAAAATAATATAAAAATCCTTTGGAATTTTGACCGCACTTTTGGAAAAGGTGACAATTTTTATTAAAGGATATAAGGAAAAGAAAATGAAACATTCTTACGAAGAAATTAGAAAAATAATCCCCGAAATGCGACGTGTTCAGCAAATTCATTTTATTGGTATTGGCGGCGCAGGTATGAGTGGTATTGCTGAAATTCTTTTAAACGAAGGTTATCGAATTTCAGGCTCGGATATTGCCGATAGCGTGGTGACGCAACGTCTTGTACAAGCCGGGGCTAAGGTTTTTATTGGACATTCTGCCTCAAATATTGAGGGGGCAAGTGTTGTGGTGGTATCCAGTGCGATTTGTGAGGATAATCCTGAACTTATTGCCGCAACACAAAAACGTATTCCTGTTATTCAGCGAGCGCAAATGTTGGCAGAAATTATGCGTTTCCGTCACGGTATTGCAGTGGCTGGAACTCATGGAAAAACAACCACGACTGCGATGATTTCAATGATTTATACCCAAGCGAAATTAGACCCAACATTTGTTAATGGTGGGTTAGTGAAATCAGCCGGAAAAAATGCACATCTTGGTGTAAGTCGTTATTTAATAGCGGAAGCGGATGAAAGTGATGCGTCCTTCTTACATTTGCAACCTATGGTATCGGTAGTGACCAATATGGAGCCGGATCATATGGATACTTATGAAGGCGATTTTGAAAAAATGAAAGCCACTTATGTGAAATTTCTACACAATTTGCCCTTCTATGGTTTAGCGGTAATGTGTGCCGATGATCCGGTATTGATGGAATTAGTGCCAAGAGTAGGACGACAAGTGGTGACTTATGGTTTTAATGAGAACGCTGATTATCGAATAGAGGATTATGAACAAACCGGTTTCCAAGGACATTATGTAGTCATTTGTCCGAATGGCGAACGTATTAATGTGTTGTTAAATGTACCGGGTAAACATAATGCGTTAAATGCAACAGCGGCACTTGCAGTAGCAAAAGAGGAAGGGATTGGTAATGAAGCAATTTTGGAAGCTCTCGCCGATTTCCAAGGTGCAGGGCGTCGTTTCGATCAATTAGGTGAATTTATTCGTCCAAATGGAAAAGTTCGTCTAGTGGATGATTATGGACACCACCCGACGGAGGTTGGGGTCACGATTAAGGCTGCCCGTGAAGGCTGGGCGGGGAAACGTGTTGTGATGATTTTCCAACCGCACCGTTATTCACGTACCCGTGATTTATTTGATGATTTTGTTCAAGTCCTTTCACAAGTGGATGCGCTCATTATGCTAGATGTCTATGCTGCCGGTGAATCGCCAATTGTTGGGGCAGACAGCAAAGCACTCTGTCGTTCAATCCGTAATTTAGGAAAGGTTGATCCGATTTTAGTTTCTGATACCGAACAATTAGGTGAGGTACTTGATCAAATTATTCAAGATGGTGATTTGGTGTTGGCACAAGGGGCGGGCAGCGTGAGTAAAATTTCCCGTAATTTAGCCGAATCTTGGAAAAATTAATGTTGTGATATATATGAATTAATGTTCATATATGAAAAGCCAAATCGTAATAAAAAATTATAATAGTAGGATAAAAAGATGAATTTAAAACAAGAAAAAATTGCTGTTTTATTAGGAGGAACATCTGCTGAACGTGAGGTTTCGTTAAATTCCGGTAAAGCAGTATTAGATGCTCTTATCGCTCAAGGTTATGATGCTCATCCGATTGATCCGAAAGAATATAATGTGGCAAATCTTAAAAAAGACGGTTTTGATCGTGTATTCAATATTTTGCATGGTCGGGGCGGTGAAGATGGCACGATGCAGGGGTTGTTGGAGCAAATTGGTTTACCCTATACCGGTTGTAGCGTGATGGCATCCGCGTTAACGATGGATAAAATGCGTACCAAAATGTTATGGAAAGCCTTTGGTTTACCTGTGGCTGATATGGAAGTGGTAACACGCGAGACTGTTGAGCAGTTAGATACGAAAGCAATTGTGGAAAAATTAGGTTTACCCTTAATGGTTAAACCTTCATTAGAAGGATCGAGCGTAGGATTAACAAAGGTTGGCCGTGAAGAAGAGCTGAAAAGTGCGGTCGAATTTGCACTTAAATTTGATAATACTATCCTGATTGAAGAATGGCTTTCAGGTGATGAATTGACCGTACCGGTTTTAGGTGAGCAAGTGTTACCGGCAGTGCGTATTGTACCTGAAGGTGAGTTTTACGATTACGAGGCAAAATATATTTCCGATAATACCCAGTATTTTTGCCCTGCCGGCTTGACACCCGAACGTGAGCAGGAATTAGCTGTATTAGTGAAACGGGCATATGATGCAGTAGGATGCCGAGGTTGGAGCCGTATTGATGTGATGTGTGATGCAAAAGGTGATTTTCGTTTAGTTGAAGTTAATACTAATCCGGGGATGACAAGCCATAGCTTATTTCCTAAATCAGCGGCGACAGTGGGTATTTCTTTTGAACAATTGGTTGTGAAAATTTTGGAGCTGAGTGCGTAATGAATGTACTGAAACGCAAAAGTACGTCAAATGTTCGATATGGTGAATCAACCTTTAAATATCTTATACAAATTCGCTTGTTGATTGTGCTATTGTGTGTCGGGGTTGGCTATTTCGTTTATTCAAATTGGCAGGATTGGTTAGAAAGTTTTGATTCAAAGCCGATTACTGCCTATGCATTAATCGGGAACACAGAATTTACGGATTATGCGGATGTGAAGGACGTACTTCTGAAAATGGGGGAGCTAAAAGGTTTTTGGGGACAAGATGTTAAGGCTGTTCAAGAACAGCTGGAAACGTTACCTTGGGTGAAAGGGGCTGTTGTTCGTAAGGTTTGGCCTAATCGTCTGAGTATTTGGTTGACGGAGTATATGCCGGTGGCAATTTGGAATAAAACAGAGTTCGTTACAAAAGATGGGACAGTTTTTCAGTTGCCAATGGAACGTTTGAAAAATAAGACATTACCTTATTTAGGCGGGCCTGATTACCAGAGCTTAAAAGTACTTGAAGCTTGGAACCAGATTTATGCAGACTTTAAAGCAAAAAATTTAAACGTAAAAGGCATCACAATTGACGAGCGGGGCGCATGGCAAGTGACACTTGATAATGATATAGTACTGAAACTTGGGCGAGGCGCATGGAAATCAAAATTGGAGCGTTTTGTGACAATTTATCCACAAATTGAAGTATCGGAAAATAAACGAATTGGCTATGTGGATTTACGGTATAGCTCGGGCGCTGCGGTGGGAATGGTCGATAAATAAAAATTCGGTGGGTGTAATAGATAATGGCAAAACTAGTTGAAACAAAAGCAATTGTCGGACTTGAAGTGGGAACGTCAAAAGTTGTAGCTGTCGTAGGTGAGGTCTTACCCGATGGCGTGGTGAATGTACTTGGCGTGGGAAGCTGTCCTTCAAAGGGAATTGACCGTGGAAGCATTACAGATTTAGATGCAGTCGTCAATGCTATTCAGCGTGCGATTGAAGCCGCAGAATCAATGGCAGATTGTCAAATCATGAGTGTTACTTTAGCGATTACCGGGGAGCATATTCAAAGTTTAAATGAAAGTGGATTTGTTCCTATTGGTGAAACGGAGGTGACCCAAGATGAAGTTGATTCCTCTTTATATAATGCGAGTACAATCAAATTGCCCGAAGGCGTTTCTTTATTACATGTGATCCCACAAGAATATGCGGTGGATCGTCAATTAAATATTAAAAATCCGCTTGGTTTGCAAGGGGTTCGCTTAAATGCCCATGTCCATTTAATTACTTGTCATCAAGATTGGCAAAATAATCTGAAAAAAGCAGTGGAGCGTTGTGGCTTACAGGTCGATAAAGTGGTGTTTTCTGGTTTTGCTGCAACCCATTCGGTTTTAACTGACGATGAAAAAGATCTTGGTGTTTGCTTAGTTGATTTTGGTGCCGGTACAATGAATGTTATGGTGTTTACTAACGGTGCATTACGTTTTAGTAAAGTCATTCCTTATGCGGGAAACATTGTGACCAATGATATAGCCCATGCTTGTACGATTTCTCGAGCTGAAGCAGAACGTGTTAAGGTCAATTACGCAAGCGCAATATATCCTGCGCGTTTACAGGGTGATAAGAAAATTGAAGTCGCGGGTATTGGTGGACGAGCCCCTCGATCTTTAACGAAAAGCGATTTATCTTTAATTACATCAGCCCGTTATACGGAACTTCTTGGCGTTGTAAAGGACGAATTAGATAAATTAAAAGCAGATTTAGAACGTAAACATATTAAGTTTGAATTAATTGCTGGAGTGGTGATTACCGGTGGTGGGGCACAAATTGAAGATCTGAGAGAATGTGCGATGGATGTTTTTGGTTGTCAAGTGCGAATTGGTAGCCCGCTAAATATTACCGGCTTAACCGATTATGTGAATCGTCCACAGTATTCAACTGTTATAGGTTTATTACAATACAGTCATAGCAACAGTGATGATGAACTTATTGGTGGTGATCATTCTGAAAGCAATCTTCTAAGTACACTCTGGTCTTGGATTAAAAAAATTGCAAATAAAGTGAAGTCAGAGTTTTGATTATTTTGATTTTTCATCTACAATACAAAAAATTTAACTTTTATTAATGTGCTAGCAGAGTATTAGCGGAACGGAGAACACAAATGTTATACCCAGATTACGGTGATTTTGAAGAACAATCAGGTGCACTGATTAAGGTGGTCGGTGTTGGCGGTGGTGGCGGTAACGCTGTTAACCATATGGTTGCTAATATGATTAAGCAAGACATCGGTGGTACTTTTCTTGGGGAAAATTCGTTTGATAGTGAGGAACATGGAAAAATTATTTTCTATGCAGTGAATACTGATGCACAAGCATTACGTAAAAGCCAAGTTCAACAAACTGTGCAGATCGGTGGTGCGACGACAAAAGGACTTGGTGCTGGGGCCAATCCTAATGTGGGTCGTAAAGCGGCTGAAGATGATCAAGAAGAAATCCGTAAAATGCTTGAAGGCGCTGATATGGTCTTTATTGCTGCCGGTATGGGTGGTGGTACAGGGACAGGGGCTGCCCCTGTTGTTGCTAAGGTTGCAAAAGAATTGGGTATTTTGACTGTCGCTGTTGTAACAAAACCTTTTGCTTTTGAAGGCAAAAAACGTATGCAGTTTGCAGAGTTAGGTATTAAGGATCTCGCACAATATGTTGATTCAATGATCATTATTCCTAATCAGCAAATTCAGAAAGTTCTCCCTAAAAATGCAACGTTAATTGATGCATTTGCTGCTGCAAATGACGTATTGCGTAACTCTGTGATGGGTATTTCCGATATGATTACCTCGCCTGGTATGATTAACGTGGATTTTGCAGATGTTAGAACTGTTATGTCCGAAATGGGGCAAGCAATGATTGGATTTGGTTCTGCAAAGGGCGCGCCAGGTGAAGGTCGAGCCGAAGAAGCCGCGAGAATTGCAGTTCGTAACGATTTATTAGAAAAAGTAGATTTAACGAATGCTAAAGGTATTTTGATCAATATTACCGGTGGTTTTGATATTGCATTTGATGAATTCAATGTCGTGGGTGATACCATTCACAGCTTTGCCTCGGAAGATGCAACTATTGTTGTTGGTACAACCTTGGTACCGGAAATGAGTGATGAAATTCGAGTGACTATCGTTGCTACGGGATTGGGGGAAATTGCACCTAATGAAAGTATTCAGGTTCAAAAACCAATTCAGCCGTCACAGCCACCGCTTCATCACCCGAGTGAAAATGTTCAAGGAATTTCATTAAGAACACAAGAACAAACAACGACATCATTCAGACAACCTGAGCCAATTCGCTCTTCTTATTCTCAAGACTCGATTCCGCAGCCTAAAGAATATCGTAGCGAATTGGAAAAACCGATTACTGAGCGTTTGTCTTCTTTTCAAAAGTTTGATCCAAAAGTAATGGATCAAAATGATAAATAGCAAATAAGATCTTGTTGTCAAACAATAAGGCAAAAATATGATTAAACAAAGAACGTTAAAACAAAGCATTAAAGTGACGGGTGTTGGCTTACACAGTGGTAAAAAAGTGACATTAACCTTGCGTCCTGCAATGCCGAACACGGGGGTTATTTATTGTCGTACGGATTTAAATCCACCGGTAACTTTCCCAGCAAATGCTGAATGTGTACGAGATACAATGCTTTGTACAGCTCTTGTAAATGAACAAGGTGTCCGTGTTTCAACCGTTGAACACTTAAATGCAGCATTGGCAGGACTCGGTATTGATAATATCATTATTGAGGTGGATGCGCCTGAAATTCCAATTATGGATGGTAGTGCAAGTCCATTTATCTATTTATTATTAGATGCCGGTATTGAGGAACAAAATGCTGCGAAAAAATTTATTCGTATCAAACAAAAAGTGCGGGTAGAAGAAGGTGATAAATGGGCTGAATTTAAACCTTATAATGGTTTTCGTTTAGATTTCACTATAGATTTTGAGCACCCTGCGATTGGTAAAAATGTGCGAAATTATGTCATGGATTTTTCCACTCAAGCATTTATTCACCAAATTAGTCGCGCAAGAACCTTTGGTTTTATGAAAGATATTGAATATCTTCAATCACAAGGTTTGGCATTAGGCGGAAGTTTAGATAATGCCATTGTGTTGGATGATTATCGTATTTTGAATGAGGAAGGCTTGCGTTTTAAAGATGAATTAGTCCGTCATAAGATGTTAGATGCGATTGGTGATCTTTATATGGCAGGTTATAACATCATTGGTGATTTTAAAGCTTATAAATCCGGTCATGGATTAAATAACAAATTACTTCGTGCTGCCTTGGCAAATCAGGATACATGGGAGTTTGTGACCTTTGAAAATAAGGAACAAGTACCTCATGGATATGTTGCTCCTGTTCAAGTACTAATCTAATTATGTTTTGTAAAAAAGCTATATTTCCACAAGAAGTATAGCTTTTTTGTTTGTGTTTGCTCGAGAAAAGAGCGGTTAATTTAGGATGAGTTTTCATGAAAAAATTATTGACTGTTTTACCTTTAGTTCTTGTAACCTCTGCTGCAATGGCATATGAACAAGACAAGACCTACCATTTCACACTTCTTCATACTAATGATACTCATGGGCATTTTTGGCCAAACAGTAAAGGCGAGTATGGTTTTCCTGCTCAAAAAACCATTATTAATCGTGTGAAAGCGGAAGTAGAAAAGAAAGGTGGATCAGTGATTTTATTAAATGCCGGTGACTTTAATACGGGGGTACCTGAATCTGATATGCAAAATGCAGAACCTGATATCCAAGCGATGAATGCAATGGGGTATGAAGCGACGGTATTGGGTAATCATGAATTTGATAACCCTCTACAAATGCTTGCTATGCAAGAATCTTGGGCTAAATTTCCGTTCTTATCGGCAAATGTATTTAATAAGAAAACTAATCAACCACTTGTTAAACCCTATACAATTTTAGATAAACAAGGATTGAAAATTGCAGTGGTGGGATTAACAACGGAAGACACCGCAAAATTGGGTAATCCAGAATATACCGGTAACGTGATTTTTAAAGATCCGACAGAATCTGCGAAAGAAACCCTTAAAATGCTAAGTGAAAATGAAAAACCGGATGTGAAAATTGCATTAACGCATATGGGCTACTATTACGATGCCCAATATGGCTCCAATGCACCCGGTGATGTTTCACTTGCCCGTAATTTAGATAAAGGGGCATTTGATATGATTGTGGGGGGACATAGCCATGATCCCGTATGTGTGGATGAAAAAGGCGTATGGGTTAAGGATTATAAACCTACTCAGCCCTGCAAGCCGGATTTCCAAAATGGTACTTGGATAATGCAGGCATACGAATGGGGAAAATATGTAGGACGTGCGGATTTTGAGTTCAAAAATGGTGAATTAAAACTTGTGAATTACGAATTAATTCCGGTGAACCTGAAGAAAAAAGTCACGAAAGAAGATGGTAAAACCGAGTATGTCAATTATGGTGAAGTGATTCCTCAAGATCCAGAAATTGAGAGCTTATTAAAAGTTTATCAAAATAAAGGTGATGAATTATTGGGGCGTGAACTAGGCGAATTAAAAGGCAAGCTGGAAGGTGATCGTACTATTATTCGTTTTCAACAAACCAATCTTGGCCACTTAATTGCTGAAGCGCAACGTGAACGTGCAGGGGCAGATGTTGGAATTATGAATTCAGGTGGAATTCGAGATTCGATCCAATCGGGTAAAGTGACTTATCGTGATATTTTAAAAGTTCACCCATTCGGCAATATTGTGAGCTATGTGGATTTTACAGGTAAAGAGTTGATGGATTATTTGAATGTAGTGGCATTAAAAGAAGTGGATTCAGGTGCTTATGCACAATATTCCGGCATTTCTATGGTCGTGAACAAAGAGGCACAAAAAGTCGAAAATGTTAAAGTTCAAGGTAAGCCACTAGATTTAAATAAAACTTATCGTGTTTCTTTACCAAGCTATAACGCTGCCGGTGGAGATGGTTATCCGGTTGTAACAAAAAATCCAACATTCTTAAATACTGGTTTTATTGATGCGGAAGTACTTGCTAAATATATTTGGAAAAATTCACAAAAAGCCCCGCTTGATGCATCAAAATATGATCCAAAAGATGAAATAATCTTTAAATAAGGATGAATATGGCGTTAGAATTATCTGAAATTCGGCAGCTCATTACACAAATTGATCGACGTCTTTTAAAGTTATTGTCTGAACGCCATCGTTTGGCTTTTGATGTGGTAAGAAGTAAAGAAATCACTCAAAAAGCCTTACGTGATGCAGAACGGGAGCAACAACTTTTGCAAGATCTTGTGCAATTTGCGGAAAATGAAAATTATCAGCTTGAGCCACAATATATTACGTCTATTTTTCAAAAGATCATTGAAGATTCGGTATTGACTCAGCAGGTTTATTTACAAAATAAACTGAATGAACAACGTAGCCAAAATTTGCATATCGCTTTTTTAGGAAAACGAGGTTCCTATTCCAATTTAGCAGCCCGTAATTATGCTGGACGCTATCAAAAGCCGTTTGTGGAAGTTGGATGCCAGTCGTTTGAACAAGTATTTGAAAAAGTGAAAAATGGCGAAGCTGATGTTGGTGTTCTGCCCTTAGAAAATACGACATCAGGTGCGATTAATGAAGTTTATGATCTGCTTCAGCATACTGACTTATCGCTTGTTGGTGAACTGGCTTATCCGATTAAGCATTGTGTTTTAGTTAATGGAACAACGGATTTAAGTCAAATTGATACCTTGTATAGTCACCCACAGGTGATTCAACAATGTAGTCAATTTATTCATAGCTTAGAGCGTGTTCATATTGAGTATTGTGAAAGCAGTTCGCATGCAATGCAGTTGGTATCAAGTCTGGATAAGCCAAATATTGCCGCACTTGGAAATGAGGATGGCGGAAAGTTATATGGATTAACGATGTTGAAAAGTGACATCGCGAATCAAGAAAATAATATAACTCGATTTATTGTGGTATCAAGAGAACCACAAGAGGTTTCCCCACAAATTCATACAAAAACCTTATTGCTGATGACGACACCACAGCAGGCAGGCTCTTTGGTTGATGCGCTTTTGGTATTCAAAAAATATCAAATTAATATGACTAAACTTGAATCCAGACCCATTTATGGAAAACCTTGGGAAGAAATGTTCTATTTGGAAATTGAGGCGAATATTCATCATCCTGATACACAAAAAGCTTTGGAAGAATTGAAAGCTTATAGCCATTACTTAAAAATTTTAGGTTGTTATCCCAGTGAAATAGTTAAACCTGTTAATCTTTAAGAAAAAAGGGCGGTCATAAAAACATGAATTTTTTCGGTATTATGTAGCAAATGCACAAAATATAAATTTCAGCGATATGTAGGGACACACTGTGTGTGTCCAAATTTTAACCTATTGAAATAACTCGATTTTTATAACGGACACACGCAGTGTGTCCCTACAAGATAACCCAAAAACAGATCTGTGTAACTGCTACATAATGCCGAATTTTTTGACCGCTCTTTTTATAAGATGAGGGAAGAGGGGAGAGGAATCTGGTACCGAAAAAAGGACTTCACTCATATTTTGAGTGAAGTCCTAGCTTTTAGAGTTATTCTTCTGTTATCCCTGTTTCTTCTGAGGTCTCTTCATCATCCATATCGCACACTCGCTCAAGGCTGACCACTTGTTCATTTTCTGCTGTACGGATTAGGCGTACACCTTGAGTATTGCGTCCGACAATTCCCACTTCGCTGACACGGGTGCGAACAAGTGTACCGGCATCAGTGATTAGCATAATTTGATCAGTTTCTTCCACTTGGGTGGCGGCGACGACTTTTCCGTTGCGTTCACTTACCTTAATCGAAATCACCCCTTTTGTATTACGGGATTTAGTTGGATATTCGCTTAATTGAGTGCGTTTACCGTAACCGTTTTGTGTAGCCGTTAAGATGGCACCTTCACCTTTTGGAATAACTAAGGAAACCACTTTGTCGATATTGAGATCCAAAGACTCTTCTGTGTTTTCATCAGAAACTTCTTCAATTTCGACCGCACTTTCGTCTTCTGACATATCATTGGTTAAGGCGAGTTTAATGCCACGAACTCCGGTTGCTAAACGCCCCATTGCACGCACAGCCGTTTCAGCGAAACGCACTACACGGCCTTGAGAGGAGAACAACATAATTTCATTGTTACCGTCCGTAATATCGACGCCGATTAACTCATCTTCATCACGTAAATTTAAGGCGATGATACCGCTTGAACGTGGGCGGCTAAATTCGGTGAGGGCAATTTTCTTCACAATACCGCCGGCCGTTGCCATCACTACAAATTTATCTTCTTCATAAGCGGAAACCGGCAGGATGGCGGTGATACGTTCATTTTCTTGTAACGGCAGAATATTTACAATTGGACGACCACGTGCGCCACGGCTGGCCTGTGGAAGTTGATACACTTTCAACCAATATAAACGCCCACGGCTTGAGAAACAGAGAATTGTGTCGTGGGTATTGGCAACCAGTAGTTTTTCGATGAAATCCTCTTCTTTCATCTTCGTCGCTGATTTTCCTTTCCCACCACGGCGTTGTGCTTCATAATCGGTCAGAGGTTGATATTTCACGTAACCTTCGTGGGAAAGTGTTACCACCACATCTTCTTGAGCGATCAGATCTTCTAAATCAATATCGCCCGAAGCCGTAGTAATTTCCGTTAAACGTTCATCACCAAATTGTGATTTCACTTCCTCCAATTCTTCACGGATCACTTCCATTAAACGTTCAGCACTGCCCAAAATATGAAGAAGATCGGCAATTTTTACCAATAATTCTTGGTATTCTTTCACTACTTCTTCAAAAGCGATGCCGGTTAAACGGTGTAAGCGAAGTTCTAAAATTGCATTGACCTGTGCCGGTGATAAATAATATTGTTCGCCCTGAATGCCTAGGTTTTCCTCAAGATCGTCCGGACGTGCAGTAATATCAAGTAGATTGATAATATCGCTGTGCAATGCCCAAGAACGAGAGCTAATGGCATTAGCTGCGTCCTCTCGGTTTTTGGAATTGCGGATAATGGCGATCATTTCATCAATATTAGAACGTGCTACTGCTAACCCCTCCAAAATATGGGTACGCTCACGGGCTTTACGAAGTTCAAAAATTGAGCGACGTGTCACGACCTCACGGCGGTGCAATACGAAGGCTTCAATGATTTCTTTCAGATTGAATAAACGTGGCTGACCGTGATCCAAGGCAACCATATTGATACCAAAGGTGACTTGCATTTGGGTGAGAGAATAAAGGTGGTTTAATACCACTTCACCGACAGCATCGCGTTTGATATCGATCTCAATACGAATCCCTTCTTTGTTGGAAAGATCGGTAATATTGCTGATCCCTTCAATTTTTTTCTCGCGAATAAGCTCGGCAATTTTTTCCACCAGTTTTGCCTTGTTGACTTGGTAAGGCAATTCAGACACGATAATTTGTTCGCGACCTTTATCATTGGTTTCGACAGTCGCCCTTGCACGAACATAGACTTTACCACGGCCGGTACGATAGGCTTCTTCAATACCCTTACGCCCATTGATTAAGGCAGCTGTAGGGAAGTCCGGCCCTGGAATATATTGCATTAATTCATCAATCGTGATGTCATTGTTATCAATATAAGCCAAACAACCGTTTAATACTTCGTTTAGGTTATGAGGCGGAATATTGGTTGCCATCCCCACAGCAATACCGGACGAACCGTTTGCAAGCAATGCGGGAATACGGGTTGGCAATACATCGGGAATCATTAATTCGCCGTCATAGTTTGGTGAGAAATTGACGGTTTCTTTATCCAAATCCGTGAGCAATGCCTGTGTAATTTTTTGCATACGTACTTCGGTATAACGCATTGCCGCAGGTGCATCGCCATCAATTGAACCAAAGTTACCTTGCCCATCCACCAACATATAACGTAGTGAGAAAGGTTGTGCCATACGGACGATCGTGTCATACACGGCAGAATCACCATGAGGGTGATATTTACCGATCACATCACCGACCACACGAGCAGATTTGACGTATTTTTTATTAGCCGTATTGCCTTCACGATCCATAGAAAATAGCACGCGGCGATGTACGGGTTTTAAACCGTCACGGACATCAGGTAAAGCACGTCCGACAATCACGGACATCGCATAGTCAAGGTAGGAGGATTTGAGTTCTTCTTCAATATTGACAGGGGTAATAGAGGATTGGATTGAATCCGTCATGGGTAGTCCTTTTTTGATCAAAAAATTGGGCGAATTGTAGCATAAAAGCGGTATTTTTCCCATGAAAAAACGGTGCTTTACGCTTGATAAAACACCGTTTTTATAAAATTGCTGTCAAACAGACCGCACTTTTAATCTTATTGCACGAGTAAATAGAAATTGCTGTTACCACGCAAAATATTTAATGCCACTGCGGAAGGTTTATCTTCTAAAACCTTACGTAAATCTTGGGTTGATTCCACCGCTTGGCGATTTACCCCAATGATAATATCGCCAACTTTTAATCCTCGTTGTGCGGCAAGGGAATTCGGTTGAACTTTACTGATTTCAATCCCTTTTATCCCTTTCTCATTGTAGTTATTTAATTCTGCACCGTCTAAGGCTCGCAATTCAATACTGCTTGCACTTTGACCTTTTCCGTCATCCGCTTGTAATTTCACCTTCACATTTTGTGATTTACCATCACGTAAATAGGTGAGCTCAATTTCTTTTCCTGCGCCAGAGGTCGCAATTTTAGCACGCATTTCTGCAAAACTTGAGATTTTTTGACCGTTCATTGCAGTGATTACATCACCGGCTTTGATTCCGGCTTTTTCTGCAGCGGAATGAGGTAATACTTCACTCACAAATGCACCTTGTTGAGCATTAACATTGAAGACTTTTGCGAGATCGGCATTTAATTCACCGCCTTTAATTCCTAATAATCCACGACGTACTTCACCAAATTCTAAAATTTGTTGAACGATATTGTTCGCTTGGTTACTTGGAATTGCAAAAGCAATGCCGGCATTACCGCCACTTGGTGAAATAATCGCAGTATTGATACCGATTAGCTCACCATTTAAATTTACCAGTGCGCCACCGGAATTGCCACGGTTTACCGCGGCATCCGTTTGAATATAGTTTTCATAAGCGCCACTATCAGAACCTGTTGAACGCCCGAGTGCGGAAACAATACCTGAGGTTACTGTTTGACCTAAACCAAATGGGTTACCAATAGCAATGGTGAAATCACCCACACGCAATTTGTCAGAATCGGCAAATTTAAGTGCGGTCAAATTTGATGGCTTTTCAATTTGAATTAACGCAATATCTGACTGTTCGTCTTTCCCGACTAATTTTGCTTTAAACTCTCGCCCGTCTTGTAAGGTCACATTGATTTTATCTGCATCATTGATGACGTGATTATTGGTTAATACATAGCCTTTATCTGCATTAATAATCACACCTGAACCCAATCCTCGGAAGTTGCGTGAACTGCCACGGTGACCAAACTGTTCTGCGAATTGATCACCGAAGAAAAATCTAAACTCCTCTGGAATATCATCCGGAAGTGCTGAACGACTATTTCGTTTTGCTTTGCCTTCCACGGAAATGGTCACTACGGCAGGCTGTACTTTTTCAAGCATAGGAGCTAGGCTATTTTGTTCACTGATAAAACTCGGCAAACTTGCTTGTGTACTAATAGATGTGCCTAGAACACTTAAACCTAATGCAATACTGCTTAATAAAAAATGACTTTTTTTCATAGAATCTCCAAGTAAAAATATAGACAGTCTCTAAATATGTGCTCGGTTAGACAAGGATATGGGGAAAATGTTCAGAAATACAAGGGAGAAGAAGGGGGCTATCTAGTAGAAATATGACGAAATGCCCCCTATTTTAGATAAGCAAAAAGGAGAATCTACTGCGATTCGCCTTTAGTATTAGAAACATGATTTCAATTCTGGAAACAACATGTTCAGTACATTTTGCGTGACCCGGCGGGATTGCCCCACATAAGGGAAAATATGCATCATCATCATAGGATTGAAATTGGCTTCAATCACGCCCCAAGAGCTCAAATGCGGCTCAGCGGGTTTGGTGAGATCTGGGATAATTAAATCCACGCCACACACCGCCGCCCCCATTGCTTTAGTGATGCCCACTGCAAGTGCTTTATAACTTGGATGCATTTGATCGGTCATATCAATTGAATCACCACCGGTACTGATATTGGAATTGGCTCTTAATTGCACCAACTGATCTTTTGGCGGTATGCTATCAGCCGTCAAGCCTTGTTCTTTTAACTGTAATTGTTCAATATCGCCTAAGGTAATTTTCTTCAGTGGCGTACGGCTACCATCACCACGCAGAGGGTGATCGTTTTTCTGAGCAACTAATTCCGCTACTGTATGCACGCCATCACCGATGACATTAGCCGGAACCCGTAATAACACAGCCAAGGTTTCATCGCCTAAGACAAAGAAGCGATATTCGGTACCGCTGAGATAATCTTCCACCATAATTTCTTTGTCTTCACGGAAAGCGATTTCAATGGCTTTGGCAAAATCCTCACGATCATGCACGCCTTGTTGGAAAATGCTGATACCTAAACCATAATTGGTAGATTTTGGTTTGATCACCACGGCACGTCCCGCAAATAAAGGGTAGCCGGCAATAGCTTGTTTTATATCGGTAAATTCTACGCTCTGAGGAACATTAAAGCCGGCTTTTGCCAACACCTTTTTGGTGACGACTTTATTTTCCATGATAAGTGGTGAAATATAGCTATCGTGCGAAGTCATATTGCCGTTTTTTACATATTCCAAATGATCACCGAATTGCAGACTGAGGAATTGATCCCGCTCATCTAGAATTTCAATTTTTAGCCCTTTTTGGATCGCATCAAACATTAAGGCTTGAGTAGAAAGCTCCATATTATCAAAGGCAGACAACGCATAAAAACGTTCAAATGCCTGTTCTTTATAGCGTATCGCCAGTTTTGCCCCCAGTTTTTGATAACTGCCATGTTCTTCAATCGCTTTTACTAAACGTGCGCCGAGGGTTTGAGTTGGATTGGCAAACTGCGTGAGTTTATCCTTAACAATATTTTTGATTTCCTCATTGCTATGAATGTCTGCCAACATAGCTAGCAGTTGGTGTAAAACCTGTTCTCCTTCCGCTTGAAAAGCAGTGGGAGATAATGGATCTTCCAAGGCTACCTGTGCTAATTTTTCTTTGCCTAAATTGACCGCACTTTCGGTGGATTCTTCATCCAGCCAAGCCATAAGTAAAATGAAATAATGCACGAACTTTGCATCGTTCAAGCCGATGCCATAAGGCTCAAACGGATTCAAATCAAACAGTCTGAATTCTAAATATTGGATACCGTTTTGAAGCAGTTCTCGGGCATGTTTTGCGCCACGCAAACGGACGTTGGAGTACAACTCTTTTTCTGCAATTAACTGACCGCTATTAACCGCATGTTCCAGAGTGTTCACATAATCTTGTAGGCTATCGTAAGAAATTTTCACACTTGGATTATTCACATAACCGTATTGGCTGGAACGCAAACTGCGTACATATTGCCCCGGTTTGAGTGGCGTACCGTCGCGAAAATAATTGGCATCAACAGTTGGTGTTGCTGCCAGTAAATAAACAAGAATCCATTGATAACGCAAGAAATTGCGGGCAATTTTCAGATATAAATCATTTTGAAAATCTACCGCACTTTGGTAGTCATTTTGCCCGCTAAAGAGCTGTTGAACTAAGGTAGGATCGAGTTGAAAGTTATAGTGAATACCGCTCACCATTTGTTTACTTTTTCCGTAAGACTTTACCAAGTGTTCACGGTATGCTACATCCATCGGGTTTTCCAATTGTGCCACTTTGATTTGATCTTCCCGAGGCAACTTTGCCGGCATACTTAACGGAAACACATATTCATCTTGCGGCATAGTACGCAATACCACTTCATGAATGGCTGACAGCCAGCGGAAGGTGTCTTCAATGTTTTTATTTGGTGGCGTAATTAATTCAAGCTGGCTTTCGGCAAAATCTGTTTGGATATAGGGGTGATAAGCGCGATCGCCAAAACCTTTCGGGTGTTCAGTCACGACGATGGATCCATCTGCATATACACGTTGACTTTCTTTTTCAATCCCAAAAGAGCCTTGCTGAAACAGCAGAGCCAACCGATTTTCTTTTATAACCTGCTGAATTTTCATAGAGTCTCCTTTCTCCTTATTGGGTAAGGCATTGATATTGCCCTGTTGGAATTTATTTTTGGTATGACCAAATTATTAAAATTAATTTATCTCAACGCAAATAAAAAAATCGTCTTAGCTATAAGGAATAGTTATAAGAGAATGGAGAAATATTTTTAGGTGTAGGAAACATATTGTAAGAAAAAGGAAGAAGAAAATAACTTCGATATTATGTTGTAGTGGCATAACATTGGTTTTGGGTTCTGTTGTGGGGACTGCTTGTGTCCACTTTTTCTATATTGAAATCATTTGATTGATATGAGACGCACACTATGTATCTCTTCGTTGGAAATTTCAGTTTTTTGGAATATGCAACATAATACGGGGATAAAGAGTATCGGCGAAATAAAAAATCATTCCAATATGGTAAAGGGCATCTGTATGATGCCCTTAAACGCATTATGCTCTTATTCTTCCAAGATGACTTTACCAATGTAACCTAAATTACGATGGCGTTGGGCGTAGTCAATACCGTAGCCAACAACAAATTCATCGGGGATTTCAAATCCGACCCACTCCACCGGCACGCTAACCTCACGGCGTGATGGTTTATCTAATAGGGTACAAATCGCTAGGCTTGCAGGATCTCGTAAATTTAGAATTTCACGGACTTTTTCAAGGGTGTAACCCGTATCAATAATGTCTTCTACGATTAGTACGTGTTCACCACGAATATCGCCTTCCAAATCTTTTGTGATCTTCACATCATGGTTAGTCGTCATACCGCTACCGTAACTTGAGGTTGTCATAAATTCAATTTCGACCGGCAGTTTTAATTCACGGACTAAATCTGCCATAAACATAAATGAACCACGTAATAAACCGACAACGATCAGTTTATTGATTTGTTTTTCTTGATAAAAAGCGGTAATTTCTGCACCTAAAGTCGCAATACGTGCTTTGACATCAGATTCAGAAATGAGAACATCAACGTGATGTTTTTTCATTGTGTTTCCTTTTGGGGTATAAGACGAATAAACCTCGCTATTCTACAAAAAAAAGCCTGAGGTTTAAACTGTCAGGCTTTTTTCAATGGCTGAGTGAGAAAATATTGGTCTGTTAGCTGGCAGGAATTGCTATTTTAGGTAATGTCACTTCTCGTATGTGCATTGAGAGCCCGTCAATCATCAATAACCGACCGCACAAATTTTTGCCGATATTTAACCGCACTTTAATGGCTTCTAAGGCTTGGATCGAACCTACAACACCCACAATTGGCGCAAGGACGCCGGCTTCGACACAGCTCAGTCTATTTTGACCAAAAAGTTGGCTGAGATCACGGTAGGTTGGGGTATGAGGCTCATAGGTAAATACTGAAACCATTCCCTCCATACGAATCGCTGCACCGGAAATTAAGGGGATTTTTGCTTTTTCACACTGGCGATCAAGTTCATTTCGGCTCTCGACATTATCGGTGCAATCTAACACCACATCAAAGTGCGGTAGAATTTCGGCGAGTTTTTCCTCATCCATTTTCGCATTGATTGTCTCGATTTCAATATGGGGATTGATTTGTTCAAGGGCGATTTTGGCGGACTCGACTTTAGCCATATTAAGTCGGGCATCACAGTGCAATATTTGACGTTGAAGATTAGAAAGGGAGACCGTATCAAAATCCAACAGGGTCAAATGCCCAATACCTGCCGCAGCCAGATACTGTGCCGCTGCACAGCCCAAGCCACCTAAGCCGACAATAAGCATCTTGGTTTCTTTGAGTTTTTCTTGACCGTCAAAATCCACTGCCTTGAGGATAATTTGGCGATTGTAGCGTAATTCTTCTTCGTAACTGAGTATTGTCATTTTTTAACCTAATAAATGATTAAAAGGTTCGATGGTGACGGTTTCACCGGCGTTCACATTGCCTCTGTCTTGTTCTAATACAATAAAACAATTGCTTTTCACAAAGGCACTGAATAAATGTGAACCTTGAAATCCTACCGGTTGCACTTCAATTTTTCCTTCCGAATTGATCTGATAAAAACCACGTTGGAAATCTAAACGCCCCGGTGTTTTTTTCAAGTTTGTGGCTGCGATAGCCGAAAAGTTCGGTGGTTTTTTCCAACATTTTTGCCCTTGAAGTTTCGCAATTAAGGGTTGAACCAGTTGATAAAAGGTCACCAAGGCGGAAACAGGATTGCCCGGTAATCCACAGAACCACGCATTTTCAAGTTTGCCAAAGGCGAAAGGTTTCCCCGGTTTGATCGCCAGTTTCCAAAAATTAATTTTTCCTACTTTCTCTAACACGGTTTTTGTAAAATCCGCTTCTCCCACAGAAACGCCACCGCTGGTTATCACAAGGTCTGCTTGTTTTTGAGCATTGATAAAGGCTTTTTCAAATTCGACTTCATTATCAGGGAGTAAGCCAAAATCGATCACATCACAATGTAATGCCTCAAGTAATAATTTTATGGTGAAACGATTGGTATCATAAATTTGACCGGTTTGAAGTGGTTTCCCCACTTCAACCAATTCATCACCGGTGGAAAGTATGGCGACTTTCAAACGTGGATAGCATTTTACTTCGGCAATACCGAGAGAGGCTAATAACGGCAAAGAAACCGCATTTAAAGACGCACCTTGTGGTAATACAATTTCCCCTTTTTTCACATCTTCACCTATGCGGCGAATATTTTGGTTTGGTTTGGGTAATTCAGAAAAAGTGACGGTGCCGTCTGCATTCAATGTCACTTGCTCTTGCATAATGACGGCATCCGTGCCTGCCGGAATCATTGCGCCTGTCATTATTCTGACCGCACTTTGTGGCGCCCACTCGTCTTGGAAAGGATTGCCCGCAAAGGATTTACCCGCAACAGAAAGCGTGAGGGATTGTTGTAAATCTGACAAACGCACTGCATAACCGTCCATTGCGGAATTATCAAAAGAAGGCACATTAATCGGGGAAATCACATTTTCCGCACAAACTCGATTTGCTGCATCTTGTAAATTAACGGTTTCGGTAATTGAGGGAGCGGAGAGTTGTTCCAGCATTTGATTGCGTGCTTGATCCAAAGTCAGCATAGCGAATCCTTAGTTTGAGAAAAATTGCCGATTATTTTATCCCTAAAGATTTATTCATTCAAATGAGCAATTTTTCTCATTTTACGATCTGCCTATCCTTTGCTAGAATAGCCCATCATTTTTTTAGGAAAGACTGTTATGAGCGAAATTTCACCCGATGCCCTAAGCGTAAGAAATGCGTTAAGAGAAAAAGGCATTGAAACCCCAATGATTGACCTGAGCAAAAATAAAGATGAACGCCGCATTGGCATTGCCAAACATATGAATGAAGTGATGAAACTCATTGGGTTAGATTTGGCGGATGACAGTTTGGAAGAAACGCCTCATCGTTTGGCAAAAATGTTTATTGATGAAATCTTCAGTGGAATGGATTATGCCAATTTCCCGAAAATGACAAAAATTAAAAATCAAATGAAAGTGAGTGAAATGGTGCAAGTCAATGACATCACACTCACCAGCACTTGCGAACATCATTTTGTCACCATTGACGGCAAAGTTTGTGTGGCGTACTACCCGAAAGATTGGGTGATTGGGTTGTCTAAAATTAACCGAATTGTGTCCTTTTTCGCCCAACGCCCACAAGTGCAAGAGCGATTAACGGAACAGCTTCTCACCGCTTTTCAAACCATTTTAGAAACCGATGATGTGGCGGTTTATGTGAAAGCCACCCACTTTTGTGTGAAAGCCCGTGGCATTAAAGACACCCACAGCTATACGGTGACCTCCGCTTATGGCGGGGTTTTCTTAGAAGACCGGGATACCCGCAAAGAATTTCTCGCCACTGTTCAAAAATAAATCCTAAATTCCTAAACGATAAAGCGTAGGGACACACCGCGTGTGTCCGTTATAAAATCAAACAATTTCAATATGTTATAAACGGACACACGCAGTGTGTCCCTACCGTTTTCCCTAAAATCATATTTTCAGCAGCTAAAAATCTAAAATTTAGCCCTATTTTCGACCGCACTTTTTCCTGATTTATTCCTCCATTTCTTGAAAACCAAATGCGCCCTTTATCCCACGATTCCCACAGGTCAGTTTGTTGAAAAATCACAGGCAAATTTTAAGCCATTAATGGTTTCTTGCGCCAAATCATTGGGTTGAATTGTTTTTGCTCAAATTGTTTAATTTTTGCTTTACTTTTGTTTTTTTTTTGTACGATATTACCGTTTTTGCTTGCAAAAACAGAAACATACTCACAGAAATTGATTTAATTTGGAGGTAACAATGAACGTTACGATGAAAAAGACAGCAGCGGCAGCGATTGTGGCTTTAATGTTGAGCGGATGTAAAATTTTTGGTTCTTCCGGTAGCCATACACCTCAACCGATTGAACCTGTTCCAACGGTGAAAGCCATTGATTACAGCAAACAATCCGTACAACAGCTTGAGCAAAGTGCGACAACAGCACAAAAAGTGCTAAGCGATAGCCAAACCAAACTTACCCAAGTGGAAACTCAAATTACGGAAATTAACCGTCGTATTACCACACTTAATCAAGAAATTAGTGTGTTGGAAAAAGCGGAAAAACCGGATGCCAATGCATTAAAAGAAAAACGTGATGCCTTGGCAGAAGCCAACCAAGCCTTAACCGTGCAAAATAAAATTTTAGTGGTGGCACAGCAAGATGTGAAACAAGCACAAATCAATGTGACGAATGTGCAAAACATTTTGATTGAGAAAAAAGCCGAGCAAAATAAACCGCCTGTTGTGGTCGTGCCGGATAATCCATCTCAACCAAGCCAACCGACTCAACCGGAACAGCCATCAGAGCCTGAACAGCCTAGCCAGCCGTCTCAGCCTGAAATTCCATCAATGGCGGAGGGGGATAGAGTGATAACTTTATACGATGGCAAAGCCTTCTCAAACGATCCTGAATTGAAATATAAGAGCGTTAGAGCTTATTCTCAAATAAACAAAAGCTCATTATCTGTTAATAATACAGACATTGAAATGGATATAGGTAAATTATCTAACTATCAATACGGTCTTCATAGAGGGGGTTTTACTCATCCTGACTTAATCGTAAACGATGGCACAGGTAAAAACCAACTCAATTATACCATCGTTAATCAACCTTATTCTTTTTATGGTGTATTAGCGGATAATGACCAAGGTTACCAGTTCTTAAGTTATGTTGATAATACATTTATCAATAAAAACTCCCCTGAACTACTCAGAGGTAGTGCAACCTATAAAGGGGACGTAATGGCTACTTACACTGTTGAAGGGAAATATGTAGATAAAGCAGCTTACGAGGATTATCGGCAACATAAGAGTAACTATTCCTATATAGACATAGACCCATACAGCCCGACTGACGATGGATCACTTAGAGCTCTGTATCGTAAAGATATCGTAACTTTTAACGAAAAAGATGGCACGATTGAACTCAAGGCTGATTTTGATAAAGAACGGATTAGCGGTTACCTTAATTCCGATAGTATTGGGCGTGTTCGTCTAAGTGAAACAGACCTTTTAATGGATGGATATACTGGTAGTTTTTCCTATAGAGACGGTAAAACACTAGAGACCGATAAACTGAAGCAGGGAACATATGTGGGGCTGGGCTCTACCAATAGAAAAGAGGTGGCTGGTGAAATCAAAATTGAGTTTGAAGAACAGAAACTCGGTGGCGAATTCGGAACCTACCAAGCTGTTTACGGCGCAACCGCACAATAATTTAACCCTTTAAATTTAATATTAACCACGCCCCGAAAGGGGCGTTTTAGGAGTAGGAAAATGAAAAAAAAGAATTACTATAAATGTCTTGAAGTTGTAGTTGCAATATTATTAATAATTTTTGGTATTTATAATTTATTGTATGGAAGAATTTTCCTTACAGAAGAAATAATACCTATTTGGAATATTAAATATATAAATCTTAGTTTAATTGCATCAGGGATTTCTTTATTACTTATTTCTTGGGGAATAAAAGAAGGATTCTTTAAATCTACAATTGAGGGGATAGTTAAATATATTATGTTTCCTATAGTTTTAGGAGGAATTACAAGCATTACTACAACTATAGTGTCTGCATTTAATTTAGGCTGGTTTGAGACTGGTTTTGTTTTACTTACAGCTGGTGTTATTAGTTCTATTGTAATTGATTATATCCCAAATAATAAACCTTTCAATTTACTAAAACAAATAAAACAAAAAAGTATTAATTGGATTAAAGGAAAAACTGCTTTTTTAAAATCACAACCTAAATTAGAAGACAAAAATAAAAAAAATGAAAACAAATAAATTCCTAACCGCACTTTTCTCCCTATTTTTCACTTTACCTGCCTCGGCAAATTTTGCTGATCCGCAGCAGAACATTAAAGTGGCGACACCGCAGAAAGTTGAACCGGTGGTAAGCCTTCAAGGGAAAAATCAACCACCGCTCCATTTTTCCGAAGCGGATTTAAAAAACAACCCGATTTTAACCCAACAACTCTTAACCCAAGCGATTTACGCCCGTGATCCTCAGTTGATTGAAAAATTGTTGGCGATTTACAAAACTTTCCCTGAAAACGACCGTTTGCTTGTCCAATTTGCGGAAGCCAAACATGCGGCACTAAGCGGAGAGTTAAGCCAAGCCATTCGGATTTATCGTGAAATGTTGGCAGAACGGGCGGATCTTAACCCTGTGCGCATTGAACTTGCCATCGCCTTATTTCAGGATAAACAAAACACCGCCGCCACTGAACAATTTCAAAAAGCCTTGAGCGATCCTGCCACATCTGCCCAAGTGCAACAGCTTATCAATGCTTATTTAGATGCCTTGCAGGAACGGGATTCATGGCAGATTTCCGCCAGCGCCTATTATGTGCGTGATACCAACGTGAATAATACGGGCGACAGCCGTAATATTGAGCAAACAGGCTTTGTGAAAAATGATGATATGATGCCGCAAACCGCACACGGGATTGCTTATAACCTCTATCTCGGCAAAGATTTTAATCTCGGCAACCGCTATTATTTAGGCTTTGAAAACGATCTGTCGGGTAAAAGTTATTGGGATAATCACGATTATGATGATATTTATAACCGCACTTCCCTTGGACTGCGTTACAAAACCGCACAATCTACCTTGAGTCTGCTGCCCTTTTATGAAAAGCGTTGGTATGGCGGCGAAAGTTACCAATGGGCAAATGGCGCAAGATTGGAATTAAGCCATTGGCTCAATCCGAATTGGCAACTTTCAAGTGCCGCAGAATTTGCCAAACAGCGTTATTTTGACGCTTACAGCCAAGACGGTAATCGAAAACTCATTTCTGCCACGCTGGTTTGGGCAAGAACGCCACGGCAATTTTTCTACTTTGGCGGTGATTTTAACCGTGAAATCACCAAAGTGAAACAGTATAGCTCGGACACGAAATCCATCCGTTTAGGCTGGGGGCAAGAATGGGGCAAAGGCATTTCAAGCCGTTTGGGTTTCGGCATTTCACAACGTCACTACAAAGACGAAGCGGTGCTAGGCAGGCTGATTGCTTTAGGAAAAGTTCGTAAAGATCGTATTTTTAATGTGAATTTGACCTTATGGAAACGGGATTGGCATTTTCTCGGTATTACACCCAAATTACAATTTTCCTACCGAAAACAAAAAAGTAATATCCCGACAATGTATTCCTACGACCGCCAAAACCTGAATTTGATTTTTGAGAAATCTTTTTAAATTTATTGGAGATAGTGTAGTGGGTGAATCTTGTTCACCCACTTTTTTAAAGGAAGGATTTTTATAAATAACTCACAAATTCTTCAATATTTTCTTGGCGACATTCTCTATCCGTTTTTTCTGCCGCCGTACCGATCATTAAGAGTGCCACGATTTCATCTTGTTCACGGCAACCTAGGGCTTGGCGTAGTGCGCTGCCGTTTACCCATTTACCGGTGATCCAAACATTGTCAAAGCCTTGTGAATGGGCAGCAAGTTGAATGCCGTATGCTGCGCAACCTGCGGTGACTAATTGTTCCCATTCCGGTACTTTTGCTACATCAGGACTAATTTTTGCGATAACAGCGATCACCATAGGGGCACGGTGTGCCAAATTCTCCGCTTTTTTTAACCGCTCTTCACCAAGATTGAGTTCGACTACCGCTTCTTTTAGCAAGACCTCCAGCTTATCCAGCCCTTCCTTTTCGATCACAACAAAATGATAAGGGGATAATTTTCCATGGTCTGGGGTACGAAGTGCGGCTTGGAAAATTTGTTCAAGTTGGCTTTTATTAGGCGCAGGTGCAGTGAGTTTTTTATTGGAACGGCGGGTGGTTAAAAGGGTTAAAGCATCCATTTTTCTCTCTCATATAAAATAAAAGTGCGGTGGATTATAGCATAGTTTTTAGCACGGGTTTATGTTACCCTAAGCACAATTTTTTGACCTATCTGATACCCTATGAACCCTATTTTTCGAGTGATTAAATTTTGTTGGCACGCACTAAATTTTATTCGTGATTTAGTGATGAATTTTTTCTTTTTAGTGTTTGTTTTATTGTTAATTACCCTGTTTAGTTTCACTAGTAATACGAAAAAAGGCAGTATGAATTTAACTGCTGATAAAGGGGCATTGTTACTTAATCTAGACGGTTATTTAGCAGACAATCGTGATGAGGCATTTGGTTGGCAACAAGCACTACGAGAGTTAAGCACAAACGATCACATTCCATTACAAATATCGACTTTCGATGTAGTTTATGCCATTAACTTGGCTAAAAATGATGATAGCATTCGAGGCTTGGTATTGGATCTTAATTATTTTTCCGGTGGAGATTTGCCGGCGATGGGCTATATCGGCAAAGCGATTCAGGATTTTAAAACTTCAGAGAAACCCGTTATTGCCTTTGCTAATAATTATTCCCAAGGCCAGTATTTTTTAGCCAGTTTTGCCGATCAAATTTATTTGAACCCAATCGGGCAGGTATCCATTCAAGGCTTGGCACAAGAGAATTTATACTACAAAGATTTATTGGATAAATTGGCTATCACGCCTCATATTTTCCGTGTAGGTACTTATAAATCTGCCGTTGAACCTTTTTTACGTAATGATATGTCGCCGGAAGCAAAGGCAAATATGAATCAATGGTTAAACGGTATGTGGGAAAGTTACGTTCAGATTGTCAGCACGAACCGCCATATCTCGAAGGAAACACTATTACCGAATGCGAAGCAATATTTAGCCGACTTGAAAGCCTTAAAGGGGGATAATACCGCTTATACTAAACAGCGTAAATTAGTGACAGATCTTGCTAGCAATTTAGATTTAGATAAAAAATTGACCGCACTTTTTGGCAAAAACACGGAAGGTGAGGTGAATATGGTGGATTTCTCTACGTATCTGTCCGGATTTGAAGATAGAATGGCATCTTCTTCAATGGGGGAAAATAAAATTGCCGTGGTGAATGTGGAAGGGGCGATTATTGATGGCGAAAGTGCAGAAGGGGATGTAGGCGGCAACACGGTGGCACGTTTACTGCGTAGGGCATATGACGATGAAAGCGTGAAAGCGGTGATATTACGGGTAAACTCACCGGGGGGAAGTGCTTTCGCTTCGGAATTGATTCGTCAAGAAGTCGATAATTTACAAAAAGCCGGAAAACCTGTTGTCGTGTCTATGGGAGCGATGGCGGCATCGGGGGGCTATTGGATTTCTGCTACCTCTGATTACATTATTGCGGATAAAAATACCATCACCGGTTCTATTGGTATTTTTGCAATGTTGCCAACCTTTGAAAATGCGATGAAAAAAATTGGCGTGAATGCAGATGGGGTAAAAACCACAGAATTGGCTGAAGGCTCGATTTTTAGTCCGCTCACAAAAAATACAAAAGATATTTATCAGTTAGAAATTGAGCATGGCTATGATAAATTTTTGACTTTAGTCAGTAAAGGTCGCCAAATGTCAAAAAATGCTGTAGATAACATAGCACAAGGTCAAGTATGGTTGGGTAAAGATGCCTTCAAACATAATCTTGTAGATGAGCTGGGAGATTTTGATCGTGCCGTAGAAAAGGCAGGTGAATTGGTAAATCTTCATCGTGATCCTGTGATTGAAAATTTTACAGTGGAATGGATGGTTGAAGAAGATACCGGTTTGGTGAGTAAATTATTTCGTGATTTTAGACAAAGCGGACAGTTACTGTTTGCACAATGGCTTGATCTTCCCAAACCTCTCCAACAATTTAAACAGCATTTCAATCAGCTAAATAAATTTAATGATCCCAAAGGACAATATTTGTATTGTTTGAGTTGTGGGGAAGTGAAGTAGTGAAAATTATTTTGATAAATTTTATTTAAAGCTTTCTGCTTGATTATCAAGATCAAAATAAATGGGAAACATTGCTTCAATTCGTATATGAAAATTGTATTCAAGGAATTGATTTTAATTAAAAAGCAGGGTAATACCTGCTTTTCTTTTATAAAGAGCGGTCAAATTTATCCTTATTTTAGGTATTATGAAGCAAATGTTCAAGGATAGAAATTTAAGCTACTAAGCATCTCCCTACAAATAAACCTGACGTTAGATTTGTATAATAGTGGCATAAT
The DNA here is from genome assembly GCF_004570945.1 of Pasteurella sp. WM03. Classification (NCBI taxonomy): domain Bacteria; kingdom Pseudomonadati; phylum Pseudomonadota; class Gammaproteobacteria; order Pasteurellales; family Pasteurellaceae; genus Pasteurella; species Pasteurella sp. WM03. The sequence continues at coordinate 106,387 of NZ_SPPO01000005.1, read as the reverse complement.
ACTGCTTATTTTTTATTCTTCATCGTCGAGAAAATATTTGCCAAAATCGGACCGGATACATTGTGCCAGAAGCTGAATAAGGCACTAGGTACGGCAGAAATTGGATTAAAGTGTGCTGCTGCAAGTGCAGCCCCTAAACCGGAGTTTTGCATACCGACTTCAATGGCAATGGCCTTGCTATCCGCCGTATTGAGTTTAAACAATCTTGCGGCAAGAAAACCTGTGAAATAACCTAAACAGTTGTGTAATACAACGACACTAAAGATTAATAATCCTGATTCCACAATTTTATCTTTGCTCACCGCCACTACGGCAGACAAAATTAAGACAATTGAAATAACGGAGATTAATGGCGTAATTTGGCCGGCTTGAGCAATGACGTTTTTGAATAGCATACGTATGAGTAATCCTAAGAAAATCGGGAATAAGACCATTTTTAAGACCGACATAAACATTGCGGAGGCATTAATATCAAGCCATTGACTTGCCAGTAAGTAGAAAATTGCTGGCGTTAAAAGTGGTGAAAGTAAAGTCGAAATCGTGGTGCAGGCAACAGAGAGAGCTGTGTTACCTTTTGCCAGATAGGTCATTACATTTGATGAAGTCCCGCCGGGGCAAGAGCCGACCAAGATGACGCCTACGGCAAGGTCAGAGGGTAAATGAAAGGCGTTAGCCAAGAAAAATGCGATAGCCGGCATAATCACAAATTGACCTACCACACCAATAAATACCGCTTTCGGATGTTTGGCGACTTCACCAAAATCATTGAAAGTGAGTGTGATGCCCATACCAAACATAACCAAGCCAAGTAAATAGGGGATGTAAGGGGTAAAAAATTTAAATGTGTCTGGAAATAGAAAAGCAAGAACAGCAAAAACGATCGCCCATAGTGCAAAAGTTTTACTGAAAAATTGGGTTAATTTAAGTAGTGTTTGCATGGTTTTTCCTGATTAAGTAATAGAAAGTGCGGTTGATTCTAAAAGTATTTTTCTTATCAATCAATCATCTATGTTTTGGCGAATCCAAGCACTTTCATCAAGTAGGCGCCCAAAATGACTTTCGACTAAACGTTTTGTTACGGTTGTTTGAGGCGTGCAAAACAGATCTTTAGGCGGGGCGTATTCAATGATTTTTCCTTCATCCATCACGAGTACTTGATCTGCCATATGTTTGACTAAACCTAAATCCTGTCCCACATAAATATAGGCAATGCCAAGCTGGGCTTGAAGCTCAAGGGTGAGATTAACCAGTTGTATGCGTACAGACGCGTCAAGTCCGCCAAGGGAATCATCCACAATGATAATTTCAGGTTCTAAAATAAGCGCACGGGCTAAGGCAATACGTTGTTTTTGGCTGATTGAAAGATGTTTGATTTTTAAATTGGTGTAATCAGGATAAAGTCCGACCATTGTGAGAGTTTGAAAAATTTTCTGATTACGTGTTTCTTCATCCCAATCCGTTGTGAGTCGAAGAGGGGTATCGAGAATTTGACCGATATTTTGACGTAGGTTAAAAGCTGAATTGGCATCTTGGAATACCATACGAATGTGCTGGGTTCGGTAATGAGGATTTTCAAAATCAAGAGGTTGATTGTTGAATTTTATTTCTCCCGAAGTGGGTTTTGTCATTCCGGCTATCATTTTCACCAATGTGGATTTTCCCGAACCGTTTTTTCCAATGATCGCAAGTGTTTGTTTTCGTTCAAGATTAAAACTCACGTTGTCCACCGCATTAAATGATCTTGAGCCAAACCAACGGGCTGGGCCATCAAAGGTTTTACAGAGATCGATGACTTGTAATAAAGGCATAGATTAGTCCTTATTGGGTTCAGTGGATAAGGTTAATGGAGAATTTACCACCGTTTCTTTGATATGTTTTTCTCGAAAGTTAATCGGAAAATGGCAAGAAAATTCATGTTGTTTAATACGATAACGTGCCGGTTTTTTGATACATTGTTTTTGTGAAAAAGGGCAACGTGGTCCAAATCGGCATCCCATCGGCATTTGTTCTAAAAGTGGTACAGTACCTTCTAATGTAGCAAGTTTAGCCTTAAAACCGAGCGGTTGGGTAAAATCCGGTACAGAGTGAACCAGTGCATGCGTATAAGGATGATGAGGAGATTCCAGTAAGGTTTGTGTTGGCGCTGATTCTGTATTTTGCCCACAATAGAGTACAGATACGGTATGACAAAAATCACTCACACTGGGAATATCATTGCTGACTAACAGAATGCTGGTACCTTGGTTTTGATTCATACTGGAAAGCAACCGGAATACTTGACGTGCGGTAATGGATTCCAAAGCATTAGTGGGTTCATCAGCAATTAACAGACGAGGTTGATTTGCCACCGCAATCGCAATCATCACTTTTTGACCTTCCCCTTCTGTGAGTTCATTAGGATAGCTTGCCATAATGTCTTTATGATTTTTTATTCCGACACGATGGAGTAATTCAATCGCACGACGTTTTTTCCAACCAAACCAGTGCCACCATTTTCCACGATATGTCCAGTTTGGAATATGTTGAATTAACTGTTTACCAATTTTCCGACTGGGATCTAAACAGGTGAGCGGATCTTGAAAAATCATCGAAATTTCTTTACCCACTAATTTTCTGCGTTGTGTGGGGGAAAGTTTTAACAGTTCAATATCATTAAAACGGAAACGATCTGCGGTGATAACCCAATTCTCTTTGGTGGCATTACCAATGACTTTTGCAATTAAACTTTTGCCTGAGCCGGATTCTCCCACAAGACCTAAAATGTCGCCGTCATTGAGGGTTAAATTGACTCCGTCAACAATTTTAACGCGGCCTGATGGTGTTTTGATTTCAATGTTTAGGTTACGAATATCCAGTAGAGCCATAGTTATTGATAATATTGGTTAATAGCTTTGCATAAGCCGTTGGTAAATACAATGCTTAACAAAATCGTAATGATGATTGCAAAGCCGGGGAGTAATACTGTCCAAGGGGCGAGGTAGATGAGCTCTAGAGAGTCTTTAATCATTGCCCCCCATTCAGGTGTTGGGCGTTGCGCACCAAGGGAAATAAAGCTTAAGGCGCTAATATCTAAAATTGTGACAACAAATGCTCGTGAAATTTCCTGAATATAGGAGACGGTAATGTTGGGTAAAATCGTACTACGTAGCAATTCACTGTTTGAAATTCCGTCCAATTTTAGCATCATCACATATTCTTTTTTCAGTTCTTGTTGAATCGCGCGATAAATAGCGTGCGTAAAATAGGGAAGTACAGCCAATAATGTGGAAATCACAGCATTCATCAAGCTTGGTTCCATAAATGTGGAAATGATGATCGCAATGAGTAAAATGGGGATAGATAAAAAAGCATCAAAAATATGCCCAAGGAAACGGGCTTTAATACCACCGGACATTCCCGCCCAAATGCCTAGTGCCCCTCCGATAATGGCGGCGAGGATAACCACGATGAGGGATGATCCTAGCGTATAGCTTGTGCCGATAATCACCCGACTTAGTACATCGCGGGCAAGGTCGTCTGTCCCGAAGAAAAAGGCGATCTGTCCTTTTTCTACCCATGAAGGGGGCATTAATTCTTGCCCGACAAATTGCATACTCTCGCTATATGGTGCGATAAGGGGAGCGAAAAGTGCGGTTAAAATTAACAGAAAAAAGAGGTAAAAGCTCATTAAGGCAAGGCGATTTTTTCGAAACTGTAACCAAATTTGATAAATCGATGCACTTTCACGAAATTCGTCCGGTTCTTTATCTTGCATACCAACCTTTCTTATTAAATGGATCGAGAATAAACATCACAGTTTTGGCTAAGGTATCAATTGTAATAATACAAATGCCTAATACAATGACACCGGCTGAAATGCTGTTGTAATCTTGGATGCTTACCGCATCAATGAGCCAACGCCCGATACCGGGCCAACCGAGAACGGTTTCTACCAGCATACATTGGGTGATGACTAAGGTGAATACGCGTGTAATTTGTGGCACGAGTAATGGAAAGGTATTGCGAAAAACATATTGTTGCAAAATTTTCCATTTTGACCATCCACGGGTGACGGCTGTTTTGGTGTAATTTTGTTGAAGAATATATTCTGCCCGCTGTTGAATTGTCCGAATGATTTCCATGGTTGGTAAAATACAGAGTATGAGTGTTGGGAGAGCGAGATGTTGTAATACGCTTTGTACGATTTTTGTGCGATAAGGTACATCAACAAACCATACATCAATCACAGGAAAGCCGGTAATCGGTTGGATTTCATAGAGCAAATTATATTGTCCGGTTGCGGAGATTTCCCAGTGATAAATCGCAGCCATATAGAGCAAAATGGGTGCTAGCCAAAAAATCGGGATAGATAAGCCCACATAAGATAAGGTTTGCAAGGTTTTAGAAAAAACTCCCTGATTATTGACCGCACTTAGAATACCAAGTGGAATACTTAAAATGAAGGCAAGCAATAGGGCGGTAAAACACAGCTCTAATGTGGGTGGTAACACCGTAAAAATAAGAGATTTTAGTGATTGCCCACCATTATAAGTAATTCCCAAATCCCCTTGTAATAAGGCTCTGAGATAATGAAAATAGCTAGCCAAAATGTTATTTTGGATGAACTCGGCATTAAGCGGATCACGCATTAAAATAGCAAAACTGATGATTGTTAAAATAAATAATAACAGTGTAACCCAAAGGAGATGACGCAATGCTGACCACAACATTATTTTTTCTCCTTAGTAAAATAAAGCATTGAAAAATTTATGCTGCCAAAAGGGCTCATTTGCACCCCTTTCACATTGTTATTAGCAACTAAAAAACGCTTTGCATTGGCAATAGGGATAATTGGCAGCTCTTCTAGCACGAGGTTTTGAGCGAGGTTGTAGTTTTTAGCGCGTTCATGTAATTGTGTATCAGTGAGTGCTTTATCCATTAGGCTATTAAATTTAGGGTGACACCAGTTGGATAAATTGGTCATATCACCTTTCGTTTCACAGCTTAAAATTGGGCGCATAAAACCATCGGGATCTAAGTTTCCGGCAAGCCAACCGGTGAGAATCATATCGTAATCTTCTGCTTTTTTGTTCCGTTGTTCTAGTAAAAATGTCCGTGTCACCGAGCGCACATTAACATTTACCCCTGCTTGTGCCAAATCCCATTTGATCAATTCCGCCATTTTTAGGGGGGAAGGATTATACATTTGTTCTTCGTTAAGCACCCACATATTGAGCTGTAAATTTTTGTTTGCCAGCACGTTTTGGGCGTGTTTTGGCGAATAATCAAACTCAAATTCAGGTGTATTAATATCCGATGCCCAAGAAACATTAGGAATAATATTGTTCGCAACCGTTGCTGTATTGTGATAAATATTGCGGACAATGCGTGCCCGATTAATACTTTGAGAAATGGCTTGGCGAATTTGAGCGTCCCGCATAAGCGGTTTATTAAAATTAAACGCAAGATAGGAAAGATTCATCCCCTCAGCGGACTGTAAATAATAGCGCTCGTGATTATCATGCAATAAACCCAATTGACTCACTTCCGGATAAGCAGCAATTTGGCATTCATTATTGAAAAATTTAGTTAAGCGTGCGGTGCGCTCGGTGGATAAATCAACCAAAATATGCTTAATTTTGGCATCTTTGTTCCAATAATTTTCGTGACGTAACAAACGGACATATTGATTATAGACGTAATCTTGTACTTGATAGGGCCCTGTACCGACAGGGTGGCTGTCTAATTGGGTGAGATTATCGTCAGCACTTAGCTGATAAGCATATTCTTGTGAAAAAATAATGGCATATTGGCTGGCAAGATGCGACAAAATAGAGGAATCAGGTTCAAATAATTCAATTTTTATTTTATAAGGATTCACGGCGGTGATGGACTTAATTTTTTGATTTAATCTAATACTATCAAAATAGGGGAAACGCACTTTTTTCGCTTGTTCATGAAATATACGATATTGTGGATTTTTACTATGTTCAGGATTATCTTGATTTAAAATAGGTAAATAGGTGTCATGCCCTAACACACGGTTGATAGAAAATATGACATCTTCTGCATTAAAATCACGGGTAGGCGTGAACCACGGTGTGTGATGAAATTTAACCCCTTTACGTAAATTAATGAGGATTTCTCTTCCATCAGGCGAGATAGTGTAAGATTGCGCTAAAGATGGTGTGACAGTGGCACTGTGGTTTTTAATTTCAAACAGCTTGTTATAAATTTGTTCTGTTACCACATTCATACTGGTGCCGGCATCTGCAGTTTGCGGATTAAACGAAAATCCTGAGGAATTCGTGCAATAAATTAAACCATTTTCTGTGAGGCTGAGCGGCACACGCGGTGCCGCTTGAACTTGGTTAAATAAGCTCACATTTAACAGAATACAGAAAAATATCAGATTTTGGCGTAACATAATGAATGTGTTATGGTAAATTATGCTGTAAATTTTAAGATATATTAGTCAAAATGGCTAGACGCTGCTTTTATTGAATATATTGAATTGTTGATCATCAAAAAATGATGAGATTATTGTCATCTTTAATCCGCAATTGTCGAATTTATCCTAGATCCTCATGTTTAATTCTATACATCAAGAACTCAACCAAATAATTAATCGCGGATTTGACCGCACTTTACGCCTTGCTGTCACAGGGCTGAGTCGTAGTGGCAAAACCGCTTTTATCACCAGCCTCATCAATCAATTATTGTCTGTTAATCAAACCTCAAGGAATCCTTTACCGTTATTGGAAGCGGCGAGAAACGGCACAATTATTGCTGTCAAGCGTGTTCCGCAACAAGACTTGAGCGTGCCACGTTTTGATTACGAAGCGAATCTTAGTGCACTTTCCCAACAACCGCCACAATGGTGTCAATCGACACGAGGGGTGAGTGAAACACGCCTCGCCATTCGTTTTCAGCGTCAAAGCGGTTTATTACGCCATCTGAAAGAACGAGGCACACTTTATTTAGATATTTTTGATTACCCGGGGGAATGGTTGCTTGATTTACCTTTGTTACATTTGGATTTTGAACAATGGTCCTTAGAACAAAAGCAAATTCATCAAGGAATGCGGGCGGCGCTTGCCCAACCTTGGTTGGATGAGGTAAAAAAATTAGATTTAAGTGCGGTCGTAAATGAAGATGTTTTAGCAAAACTGGCAAACATTTACACGGCGTATCTTCATCAATGTAAAGCTCAGGGGATGCAGTTTATTCAGCCGGGACGGTTTGTTTTAGCGGGGGAATTGGAAGGCGCACCGGTATTGCAGTTTTTCCCTTTATTGCATCTTACACAAGAGCAATGGAGAAGCCTTAAAAAAGAGGCAAAACCAAATAGCTATTTTGCCGTATTGAATAAACGCTATGATTATTATCGCAATCGTATTGTGAAAGGGTTTTATGAAAATTATTTTTCGACATTTGACCGCCAAGTGATTCTGGCGGATTGCTTAACACCGCTGAATCATAGCCGACAAGCTTTTTTAGAGATGCAGACGGGGTTAAATCAGTTATTCAAAAATTTTCATTATGGTAAACGGCATTTTCTGAACCGTTTATTTTCTCCACGGATTGATAAATTGATGTTTATTGCGACGAAGGCGGATCATATTACCACTGACCAAATGCCGAATTTAGTGAGCCTAATGCGGCAATTGGTTCAAGAAGGCGGTCGCCATGTGGAATTTGAAGGCATCGAAACGGAATACACGGCAATTGCCGCAATTCGTGCAACGAAACAAGTGATCGTCAATCAAAACGGTAAACAGATGAAAGCGGTTCAGGGCGTTCGGAGCAAAGATAAGCGATGGATTACCCTTTATCCGGGCAGTGTGCCGAGCAAATTACCAAGCCAAGAATTTTGGCAAAATCAACCGCACTTGGCGGAAAAGGAAGGAAAACCGGTGCTGTTTGACTTTGACAGTTTTGATCCGCAACCCCTTGAACAAGGTGAGGCGATCCCCCATTTGCGCATGGATGCCGTGTTACAATTTTTGCTAGGGGATCGGTTTGATTAGGTTAGCTAAAATGGATTGCAATCTCAGAGGTCAGTCGATCCAGCATTTCGTAACGTTTACGATACATTGAGCGTTTTTTACTGGCAATGTCTTCTAAGGGTTTGCGTTCAATATTAAGGGGGAGTTGCCAATAACGATCTTGATAAATGCCTTGGTTTTCTTGCCAAAATTCATCGTAGTTAAACAAGATTTTACTTCGTGCGGAGAGGCGATATTTACCTTGAAATTTATGTGGAATACCGACCAAATCACATTGCCAATGTTTTGCTAACTCACGGAATACGTGCATTAACATAAACATCGGACGAATGCCGTGTAAATCTTTCGTTGCTTGTTTGATTAATTCCTGTGAATTTCCATGGCGAGGGCCCTGCATAGAGGCAATCAGCAATTGATTTGGTGATAAAAAAGTAAATGAGGCATCATAGATGCGTTCATCATTTTTATTGCGAATATTCAGGGCAAAATAACCTTCAAAAGGATCGATAAAGTTTAAACTTAAATTGAGAGAAAGATCGTCAGTTAATTGACTCAACAAAACAACTTGCTCCTTAAGTAAGGTAGAGCAGAACGGCAAGCCCCACTTTTCTTCGGCAAGTTGTAAATGCTGTGTGATTGCACTAAAACGTTGCGGCGCGGAAAAACGTTTATCGCAATAAGTGGTTAAAAGCGGATTAAAACGATAATAATCTTGCTTAAAAAGTGGTTGCCATTGTGTATTTTTATTGAGAAATTCAATGAGTTGATGACATTGTTTGCGGAACATTAATGTATAGGCATAATAGCGAAGTCTTTCACGTAATTGTTTTGCTAATGGACGGTCTTTTGAATAGGGATACATTTGGACGTAAGTTGGGAGTGAAATTTTAGTTTGTATTGTCATGTGGATATTTATGGTGAATGTGAGTGTCATCGTCATGTCTCAATATGATGACCAAGAATAAGAAATAGGACGTATTTTATAATGGAAAAGCAAATTTTCAATCAGAATAATGACGTTGAGATGGAAACTTTTCAGCCAAAACAGGAATTTAACAACGTGGAAATTTTGCCTGATGAATCGTTAGAGGGCGAATTACTTGATGAATCCTTTGAACGTGCGGTAAAACCCGCCTCAAGCGGTTGGAAAACGACATTAAAATTGACCGCACTTTTATTTGGTGTGGCAACTGTCGCGCAATCGGTACAGTGGATTTTAACAAGTTTTCAAAATCAACAATGGATTTATTTCGTCTTTTCCCTTGTCAGTTTGGTTGTGGTGCTGTTTGGTGTGAAAGAGATTGTGGGTGAATGGCGGCGTTTAGTCTATCTGAAAAAACGTGAAAAATTACAGCAACAAAGTCGGTTACTCTGGCAGAAAAGTGCGGTCAAAAACGCGGATGTTTTTGCAGCTGATGGTGAACAAGGTAAAAAACTTTGCTTAGAAATGGCAAAAGGTCTGCAATTAGATGAGCAATCGCCTGCCATTGTTCAATGGCAAAGCCTGCTGAATGAGGCGTATTCCGCACAAGAGGTTGCCCAATTATTCAGTCAAAATGTGCTGAAACCTTTTGATCTCAAAGCGAAAAAATTGATTAGCAAAATGGTGGCAGAGTCTGCCGTGGTCGTGGCGATTAGCCCGCTTTCCGTCGTGGATATGTTTTTTGTGGCATGGCGGGGTATTAGGTTAATCAACAAAATCGCAGATATTTATGGGATTGAACTCGGTTATTTTGCTCGTATTCGTTTATTGCGTATGGTGTTGGTGAACATCGCCTTTGCCGGTGTCACCGAAGTGGTACAAGAGGTTGGTATGGATTGGCTTTCGCAAGATATTACAGCGAAACTTTCCGCTCGTGCGGCGCAAGGAATTGGCGTAGGGTTACTCACCGCCCGCTTGGGGGTGAAAGCGATGGAATTTTGTCGTCCGCTTGCTTTCCAAGCCAAAGAAAAACCGAAACTTTCCCATATTCAAAAAGAACTTTTGACCATAATAAAAGACATGGTATTGAATAAGAAAGTGAAGGAAAAGGAATTAGTGTGATAAAAAATGCGCGTTATTTGAGAAGATAACGCGCGTTTTTGTTTTAGAACTTGTAAGTTAAGCTTGCGTTCATTTTACGTTCTTGCCCGTAATAGCAATAGTAGTCACAAGAGGCGATATAACGGCGATTACCAACGTTATCGACATTTACTTGTGCAATCCAGTTTGGCGTAATTGCATAACGCGCCATGAGATCTACAACCGTGTAAGAGGGTACTTGTACATGAGAGTAAAGCGAGCCTTTTGAGGTAACGCTATGACCGTTATAACGTAAACCGGCTCCTAATGTTAAGCCGTTAAGTGCTCCCTCGTTAAATGTGTAGTTCGTTCTTAATGCAAAGACATTTGTTGGAATTGATGGTCTGTGAACCTTTTCGCCAGTGGCGTTATCTTTGGTTTCGGATTTAGTATAGGTGTAAGCGAGAGCAAGATTCCAGTTAGGCGTGATACTTACATCGGCTTGCAGTTCAAACCCTTTGCGATATACGTTGTCATCTTGGGTTGTTGTGCCAACACCGTTCATTCTTAATGCGCCATTATCTTTCGCACGGAAACCGGCTACGCTAATTACGCCATCCAACCAGGTTGGTAGATATTTCACACCTAATTCATATTGTCGGGTGATTTGCGGATCATAAAGGCGTTCATTACCGGAAAGACCGACTGGAATGCTAAAAGATTCACTATAACTAAAATAAGGGTTAATTCCATACGGTGCTTCATACATGAAAGAACCGGAGTATGAAGTATGGTTGTTTTTCACCGTTTGAGATGACGTATATTCATCTTGTTTTGCTTTATCGTGACGAATACCCAAACCTAAAACGTATTTTTCAGCGATACGGGCTTGATTTTGTAAATATAAGCCTAATTGGCGGGCTTTAATGCGTGTTGGCGTACCAACCGGAGTAGCGGATTGCCCCCAGTTTTGATGATAATTGGCTAAATTAGCGGAATAAGCCAAAGCGTATTGGCTATATAAAGCATCAACTTTTGCGTGACGATAATCCATACCAATACTTAGGGTGTTTTTTAACCAAGTATTTTCATATTCCCAATTAAGGTGATTATCCTGCGTATGGGTGATCATTTTGCCGTTGTTGTAAACCGTATTGCCACTGACCATATAGTTATTCGCACTTGGTGCAACAGGGGCAAATGTTGCCGAGTATGCGGAAGGATAAATATATCCGCCACGGTGGTAGTTTTGAATGTGTGAATAGCTATAACTTGAATAACCTTTTAAGCCATTAGCAAAATCATGATTGAATTCATAACCAATACGGTATTGGCGATTGGTTTCCGTGTCATTTAATGGATCGCCAAAGTTTACATTACGACTGTAATAGCCACCGTTAGGTAACGGGCGGAGCGTTCCTTCTTGCGGATAAAAGTTTGAACTTGGGATGCCGTGATCGCGTTGATAGCCGGCTAAAATGGTTAAATGTGTTCGATCGGAAATGTCCCATTCTAAGGTGGGGGCGATATAGAAGGTTTCATTTTCGGTTTTATCCCAATCACCATCACGTGTGCCGTAACTTAATACGCTACGAAGACGCACGGAATCATCGGCATTTAACCCGACAGTATAATCTACCCCGATGCCATATTGATTTTTATTGCCGGCCGTTAGTTTTACCTCTCCTTTACCCACTTGTTCTTTGTGTGGGCGTTTGGTGACATAGTTAATTAAACCACCCGCTTGCGCCGCACCAAAGGTCATTGAATCCGCCCCTTTTGTAACTTCAATCGCTTCTAAACCAAAGGTCTCGACCTGCGGTGTAAAGAAACCGTAAGAAAATGTCGGTAAACCATTAACCGCTTGCGTTACTTCCGCACCACGAACGCGGAACCAGTTAGTATTGGTGTCGGAACCGTAGATTTGATTGGCAAATCCAGCTTGATAACGGCCAATTTCATCGGCTTTCAGTACGTCTTGTTTATCCAAATCTTCACGTGTGATTGCTACGGCAGATTTAGCTTGATAAACCGGTACTTCACCCATTCTAAACATAGAACCACCTGTCACGGTGATTTCATCCAATTCTTCCACTTTTTGCTCTTCGGCATAAGCAGAATTCATGGCAAAAATGACCGCACTTGTCAGTGCACTGTAAATAAAGGTTTTCTTCATGTTGAGTCCTCTATGAAGGTGAATAAATTAAGTTAAACTTTTCGCATCATTAGTAAAAAATAAGTGCCGCCCACTAAGGTGGCGACCAACCCCGCAGGGATTTCGTAAGGGAATAAAATTTGTCGTCCGATCCAGTCGGCGATCAGCATAATGGTGCTGCCAAGCAGTGCGGAAATCAGTAATTGTTGCCGTGCTTTATACACCCCTAAAAAATGGCTTAAGTGCGGCACAAGCAAACCGATAAAGCTCAACGGGCCGATCATGAGTGTGGCAAGTGCGGTTAAAATTGCGCTAAAAATAATTAATATCCAACGAGTACGTTTGATATTTAAGCCAAGGGCTTGTGCTATCGGCGTTTGAAGCGATAATAAATCCAGCCAACGACTAAAAATTAAACTTATCGCCAATAATACTAATGTTAATAGAATAAAGGGTATGGCAAGATTCGGATCAGTATTTTGTGTTGACCCCGAAGTCCAGCTGATGAGTTGATTCGCACGTGGATCGCCACTGGCAATGGCAAGACGTTGCAGCGTGTCGAATAGTGCGGAGAGGCTGATCCCTGTCAGTAACACTTTTTCCGGCAGCATGCCATTGCGTTGGTTGATGGTGGCAAGAATCATTAAGGCACTTAACGCACCGCTGATACCGGCAAGCCAAAACCAAAGGGGATCTTGGGCGGAGAAGACAAAGAGTAAAACCAAAATTCCCATACTTGCGCCTGATGACACGCCAAGTAATTCGGGGCTTGCCATTGGGTTTAAGGTTAAACGTTGTAATAACACGCCTGATACGGAAAGCAAAATTCCGGCACAAATGGCGATCAATATGCGTGGATAACGTAAGACAAAAATCTCCCAATCAAAGGCATTATCGGGAACGAGGAATTTCCATTGTGAATGGAATGCGTCTTTGCCGAGACAAAGCACAACAAGTAAACTGACCGCAAATAAGGCAATAGTAAATCGGGTAAAGTGCGGTTGATATCGGCGAAGTTTTTGAGGGGCAGCGTCTGTCAAACGTCCGCTATGAGGTAGTGTGCGGAACATCAACCAAAGTAATAACGGTGTGCCAAGCAAAGCGGTGACAGCGCCGGTCGGCAGACTGATTTGATAATAGAAATTAATGATTTGTAAAACTAAATCGGTGATCGCCAACAACAATGCACCGATGATAAAGGCTGAGATTAATTGCCAAGTTAAGGTGCGAATTCCCAGTTGGCGTACGATGGTGGAGGCGGATAATCCCACAAAACCGATCATGCCCACTGCGCTGACAACGGAAGCGATTAAATAAGCACAGACAGCGACACCGATAAAACGGAGTTTGCCTACCGGTACGCCAAGGCTTTTGGCGTTACTGTCATTTAAGGCAAGAATAGTGAGCGGGCGACGTAACGCAAAAATTAGGGCAAAACTCACCGCACTTTGCACCAATAATAATTGGCTGTCGCGCCAACTTCCTTGGACTAATGAGCCTGCCCCCCATTGTGCCAAACCGCGTGATTCTTCAGGGTAGAACAACATCATTATACCGGTGAAAGAACCAAAATACAGGTTCACCACAAGCCCGGCTAAAATCAATAATAACGGTGACATCGTTTTGCGCATGGCAAGGGTCATCACCAATAACAGGCTTAATGCCGCACCGGCGAGTGCAATAACGCTTGAACCGTATTCCAATAACGTAGGGGCAAAAATTGCCACCAAAAATAGGCTGAATTGCGCACCGCTGTTAATACCCAGTGTGCTGTCGGAGGCGAGCGGATTTCCCATGACTTGTTGCAATAATAGACTGGCGAAGGTGAGACTTCCTCCGGCAAGTAGGGCAATGGTGATACGTGGAAGGGTATAGCTTTGTATTAACAATAAATTAAGGTTATCGGTAAAACGAAAAAGATCAAAAACACGATACCCAATAGGAAGTTGCAAACTCAATAAGAAACCGCTAAGCACAATGAAAATACCGCTTAACACAAGTGTTAAAACCAAACCGCGATTTACCATGTTTCACCGCCCTGTAATAAGCCGTTTGCAAAAATTGTGATAAAGCGTTCTGCGGAAGGTAAGGCGCCAAATGTCCAAACGGCAGGCAAAATCAAGGGTTCTTTCGCCATCGGTAAATGCTGCCATAAGGTATTATGCGTGAGTGCCGAGGCAATGTTATTCGGATAGGGTTTGATTACCACAAATTTGGTATTTTTCGGCAATTTTGCCAGTTCGGTAATCTCGATATTTTGGAATCCCCAATCATTCACTTCTCGTGAATAGGCGTTTTGAAAGCCAAGTTGCTGAATCACTGCACCGAGCAAACTGTTTTCGCCATAAATGCGTAAATGGCGTGTATCAATAAACTGTACTAAAGCCACCGGGCGATCCGTAAAAGGTGCTAAGTGCAGTCGATATTCGGCGATTTTTTTCTCATAGTTTGCAAGTAAGGTTTGTACGGCTTGTGGTTTACCGATAATCTTGCCGATTTCTTGGGTTGCTGCCACGATGTTATGCCAAGTATTTCCTGCTTTATAAAATTCCACGTTATAGACTTTTCCATAAGTGGATAATTTATCATTCAATGCCGCATAAAAATGACTATGAATAAAAGTAAGCGGTTGGGCATTTAGGGAATGTGACAAAGTTGAAATCAGTTCAAAATTAGGTTGTAAACGAATACCTAAATCAATCGTTGTGTGGGGCAATCAAGGCTCCATCACCCAAGTTTGATAGCTTTTCACATCGCCCACAGCAAGCGGTGGTTCGCCTAACGCCATTAGGGTTTCCGCCACAGACCAATCTACGGTAGCGTAACCTGCCTGAAATTCGCCGGCTGAGATTTGTAGGCTACCAAAAAATGCGGTCAGAATTATGAGCATTTTTTTAATAAGGTTTGGCATATTAATAAAAACTCACAGGACGATGGGTTTCAGAGTGCTCAATGACATTGAGTCTAATACCGTAAATTTGCTGTAATGAGGCGGGATTAACAATATCGTGAGCATTACCTTGTGCTAATAATTTTCCACTGTGCAAGGCGACTAAATGATCACAAAAACGGGCGGCAAGGTTGATGTCATGAATGACGATGATGACACCGAGGCTTAATTCACGGCTCAGTTGTTGAATCAGTTGCATCACTTCTACCTGATGAGCGATATCTAAGGCGGCTAAAGGTTCGTCAAGTAATAAAAAGCGACTTTCTTGTGCCAATAACATGGCAAGCCAAATTCTCGAACGTTCACCACCGGAAAGGGTATCGACTAATTGATCGGCAAATTTTTCGGTGTGGGTCAGTTGTAACGCTTTGGTGACAGCTTGTCTATCTGCCTCCGTTTCACGTCCAAACAACCCATTCCACGCATAACGCCCCATGGCGATGAGTTCTTTTGCCATCATATTGGTGGCTTGTGGCAAATGTTGCGGTAAATAAGCCACCTGTTTGGCAAAATCCCGACTATTCCAATGTTGAATGGCACGATTATTTAACAAAATATCACCACTCGAGAGGGATTGCTGTCGTGCCATGAGTTTGATTAATGTTGATTTACCGGAA
Organism: Pasteurella sp. WM03; assembly: GCF_004570945.1. Lineage (NCBI taxonomy): Bacteria > Pseudomonadati > Pseudomonadota > Gammaproteobacteria > Pasteurellales > Pasteurellaceae > Pasteurella > Pasteurella sp. WM03. Next base: position 90,675 of record NZ_SPPO01000005.1, on the reverse strand, counting down.
CCGTTATGCCCAATTAGCCCATAAACCTTACCGCTTTCAAAAGAAAGGCTTGTGGGGTGGAGTAAGGTACGCTGGGGAATAGAAAATGAAACTTGCTGAAGTTGAAACACAAATTACCCGAGAACAAACAACAAAATTGGTTTTATTCTATGTGAAAATTATTCTTATTTCAACTTTACCCATATCACTCACAGCAATGGACTGAATAAAAAGAACAAGCGTTCAATAATGCGGTTATAGAATGGTCGGGAGCGCCATTTTTCGCTGTCTAGAGGGGCTGAATTGGCAATATAGCTCTCATGTAGGATCGAAACTTCATTGGCAAAGGCAAGATCTTCTACGGCAAGTGCCAGTTCAAAATTCAAGAAAAAACTGCGTAAATCCATGTTCATTGTACCGACTAAGGCGAGTTTATTATCAACCAGAACACTTTTGGTGTGTAATAAACCTGCTTTAAATTCATAGATTTTCACGCCGGCAGCAAGGAGATCGTCAAAAAAAGTACGGCTTGCCCAGCCCACCATAAGGGAATCATTTTTCTTCGGTAGGATAATTGAAACTTCTACGCCCCGTAAGGCGGCAATGCGTAACGCTTCGGCAATACTGTGACTTGGCACGAAATAGGGGGAGGTGATGACAATGCTTTCTCTAGCGGCATAAATTGCCAACGCTAAACTTTGCGGAGCAAGATCATCGGGGAATGCAGGGCCGGTGGCGATAACTTGGACGGAGTGAGTGTCATAATCATCAATTGGCACAAGCGGACAATTTGGTAAAGATAATGGCAATTCAACGCCGGTTTCAATTTCCCAATCCCAAGCGTGTAGGCTGTTTAACACGGCCGAAACCGCACCGTTAACCCGCACCATAATATCCACCCAATTGCCGACTTTGCTGTTTTGTTTAAAAAAGGCAGGATCGACCATATTCATACTGCCGGTGTAGGAAATTTGATTATCAATGACAATGATTTTGCGATGTTGGCGTAAATCGATCCGGCTAAAAAACATCCTAAATAGATTGACATAGAGGGTTTCGACAATTTCGATGCCTTGTTTGCGTAACGCCCGACATGCTTTACCCTTTAGGAAAGGGCGACTTCCTACGGAATCCAATAAAATACGGATTTCTACCCCTCGTTGTTTGGCATCCAACAAGGCTTGGCTGACGTTTTCTATCATGCCTTGGTTCGACCAAATATAAAACACCATATTTATGGAATGCTGTGCTTGTTGAATATCTTTGATAATGCTGTGAATAATGCTTTCAGGGGTGTCTAGAATATGCAATTCATTGCCTTTGATACAAGGAATGCCGAGGCGTTGATAATTCAGATCAAAGAGCGGTCGATATTGTAGATTTTTGGGTGTGCTAACCAGTGATGACTGTTGCGATAAATGAGCCAACCATTCACTATATTTCGGGTGTAATGTTTTGAACGCCTTAGCACGTTTTGTACCTAATTTTATCTCGCCAAAAACCAAATAGGCAGCGACACCGATAAGCGGTACTAAATAAATGATCATCAGCCAAGAAAGCGTGGCAGAAACCGCTTGTTTTTTTACGAGTAAACGCAGCGTAACAGAAATCACTGATACCCAAACTATCATTGGGGCAATATAAACCAGTATAATATGTTCAAAACTCATAAAATTTTAACCGCACTTATGGAATTCGAGATTCTTTATCAACACCGTGATTTTATCATTATTTATAAACCTTGTGGCGTAAGCGTACATAAAGATCGGGAAATGGTTGGTCTCACCACGCAGGTGGCGAATCAACTGGGTATGGCGCAAGTGTGGTTGGTTCATCGATTGGATAAAGTCACTTCAGGATTATTAATTCTTGCCTTAAATGCAGAAAGTGCGGCTGAATTTTCGCGACTTTTTACCGAACATAAAATACAGAAAACCTACCTCGCATTAAGCCATCAAAAACCGAAAAAGAAACAAGGCCGGATTATCGGTGATATGAAAAAAGCCCGTAATGGGGCGTGGAAACTTTGCCAAAGCAAAGACAATCCTGCGATTACCCAATTTGAAAGCATTAGTTGCGAACCGAATTTACGTTTGTTTATCCTCAAGCCCCAAACCGGCAAAACCCATCAATTACGGGTGGCCATGAAAAGCTTGGGCAGCCCGATTTTAGGTGATGAGCTCTATGGCAAAAACACGGCTGAAATTGACCGCACTTATTTACACGCCGCAAGGTTGGAATTTGAATTTCACGGTGAGAAATTTGACGTGAAAGCCATGCCGAAAGAAGGGGAATGGTGGCGGAGGGAGGCTGTACAAAGAATGATTTTGTGATGTGAACAAAATACTAAGTTCTCATGGACTAGAATGAGCGAGGATGAACTTTAAATATTATAAGATTGTCTTAGGGGAGCTCTGTATTATTTGCTTAGCGTCATGTTTAGATTAAATGAGGTTTTTATGAGATTCTCACAATATATTTTTAGAAAGTTTTCTCTTTCATCAACGACTATTATTGCTTTAGTTTCACTTTATTTCACACTGGTTTTGAATTACCAATTTTATCAAACAGTATTAAAACTTAATCCTTTTACCGGTAGTTCTGAAGATTATTTTTTATTTACTGTCCCATTTTTTGTTTTCTTTACGCTCAATGCCGCATTTCAGCTCATTAGTTTACCCATTCTACATAAAGTGATTATTCCATTGCTTTTAGTCATTGGTGCGGCAATTAGTTATCAGGGGATTTTCTTTGGTATTTATTTTGATAGTGATCAGCTGAATAATGTTCTTCAAACGAACGTTGCGGAAAGTTCTAGGATGATCACTCCCGTTTATTTGCTATGGATCTTTATTTTAGGGGTTATTCCTGCTTGGTTATATATTTGCACACAAATAAATTATCGTCGTTGGTATAAAGAAATCTTGATTCGTTTAGGAATGATTGTACTTTCTTGCGTGGTTGTGATCATTATTGGGAAATTTTACTATAAGGATTATGCGGCATTTTCACGTAATAATAAGGAAATTGTTCATTTGATTGTGCCGTCGAATTTCATCGGCTCAACAATAAAGTTGGTGAAGAAAAATTATCAAGCGAATTTACCATTTACAGAAATTGGGACGGGGGCGTTTGTCGAGAAACCGGATATATATCGTCATGTGACTATCTTAGTGGTAGGGGAAACGACACGAGCACAAAATTGGGGATTGAATGGTTATGCTCGCCAAACTACACCAAAATTGGCAGCTCGTAATGATATTATCAATTTTAAAAATGTTTCAAGTTGTGGTACGGCAACGGCAATTTCCGTGCCCTGTATGTTCTCTCGCTATACCCGTTCTGATTACAATGCGACGAAAGCTGCACATGAAGATAATTTATTAGATATTTTACAGCGTGCTGGTGTTGATGTTTTATGGCGTGATAATGATACAGGGTGCAAAGGGGTATGCGAACGTGTTCCTACACAAAATCTGACGGAATTAAATTTACCTGAATATTGTAAAAATGGGGAATGTTTAGATGAAATTTTATTAAAAGATTTGGATAAGGAATTGAATAAGTCGGACAAAGATACAGTGATTGTATTACACACTATAGGTAGTCATGGTCCAACCTATAATGAGCGTTACTCCAAAGATTTTGAGCAATTTACACCAACTTGTGAAACTAATGAAATTCAGAAATGTTCAAATGAACAATTAGTGAATACTTATGATAATGGTATTCTTTATATTGATAATTTGTTAAATGAAGTAATCAAACTTCTAGAAAAAAGAACAGATTGGGAAAGTACTATGCTGTATGTGTCCGATCATGGTGAAAGTTTAGGTGAAGACGGTATTTATTTGCATGCAACACCTTACGCTATTGCCCCGGTTTATCAAACTCGAGTTCCTATGGTGATGTGGTTTTCACCGGCATGGGTAAAAAATGAGGGGGTTGACTTGAATTGTTTACGTAAAAATGCTGAAACCCAAGAATATTCTCACGATAATTATTTTCACACGATTTTTTCAATGTTAGATATAAAAAATGATTTAAATATTTACGATAAAAAGCTTGATATTTTGGCACAGTGTAAAGTTAGGAACTAAATTTGATTTATATAATAACATTGGGGGTAACGTGTTGATAATTTTGGAATGCTAGCCAGTGAAAGATATAGTTATTTTACATTCATTAAGCATTATCTACGGAAAGTAGATCAATGTAAGAAACTACAATGTATTGTACAGGTCTTTAAGTCTTTGATGTGTAAGGTGTTATGTGAATATCTTTGCTAAGGATAAAGTCTAGAAACATAAATTCTGTAAGAATTAAAGACCTTGAAATTTAGATAGGGGAGAATTTGGCGAGATACTGTATAATACACCGCACTTTCTCCCTCTTTCTTACAAACAGGAACTTAAATGAAATTTATCTCTTTTAATATTAATGGGTTACGTGCACGTCCGCATCAATTGGAGGCGGTGATTGAAAAATACCAACCGGATGTGATTGGTTTACAGGAAATTAAAGTGGCGGATGAGGCCTTTCCTTATGAAATCACAGAAAATTTGGGCTATCACGTATTTCACCACGGACAAAAAGGGCATTATGGTGTGGCGTTATTGACCAAACAAGAGCCGAAAGCCGTTCGCCGTGGATTCCCTACGGATAATGAGGATGCGCAAAAACGGATTATTATGGCGGATTTGGAAACGGATTTTGGTTTATTGACGGTGATTAACGGCTATTTCCCACAAGGCGAAAGCCGTAGCCACGAAACCAAATTTCCGGCAAAAGAAAAATTTTATGCAGATTTGCAACGTTATTTAGAACAAGATCACGATAAAGCTAATCCGATTTTAATCATGGGGGATATGAATATTAGCCCGACAGATTTAGACATTGGCATTGGTGAGGAAAGCCGTAAACGTTGGTTGCGTACCGGAAAATGTTCTTTCTTACCTGAAGAACGTGAGTGGTATCAGCGCTTATATGATTATGGCTTAGAGGACAGTTTCCGCAAATTGAACCCAACGGCAAATGATAAATTCTCGTGGTTTGATTACCGTTCAAAAGGCTTTGATGATAATCGTGGTTTACGCATTGATCATATTTTGGTAAATCAAGTATTAGCAGAACGCTGTGTTGATGTTGGTATTGCTTTGGATATTCGGGCAATGGAAAAGCCTTCTGATCATGCACCGATTTGGGCGGAATTTAAATAGGACGAAAACATGGATATGGCAAATTGGCAGAATTATCGTTCTATGGTGAATGACATGCCTGCCGTGTTTACCGCAAACATTGAAAATATCGATCAATTTCATGGTAAAAATTGTAATAGCATTGTGCAATTTGCTATTAGTTATGACACTGATGAAAGTGGGCTTCCGTCAGAAGGGGAATACGATAAACTTATTAATCGTATATTCAAAATTTTGGCACAATTGACCGCACTTCCGAATGTATTTTTTGCCGGGCATTTTATTTGTAATGGACAGGCTAAAATGCATTTTTATTGTGAACATTCCGAGCTGTTACTTGAAACCTTATCGCAAATTGATTTTGTGGAAGAGGTGAGTGTTCAAGAGGATCCGAATTGGGATACTTATTTTGATTTTTTACTTGCTTCCCCCCTTGAGATAAAAATGAACGCCACTGAAGAATTGTTAGGCTTATTGCAAAGTAAAGGGCGTAATTTAAGTGATACTTATTTGGTCGAACATAGTTTTCATTTTGATGAAGAACAGAAAATGCTTCCTTTTATGGATGAATTGAGCTTAGGGGATTATTCCTTCGTGACATTGCAATATTCCGCACAACCTATTCAGTTTAATGAAGATGATGAGCCTTATTATCTGGTGAAGCTTGAGCAAGAACTAGCCCTTGATAATGGTGAGATTTTTGAACTGGTCGAAAAATTTGAAAAATTAGCCCAACAATTTATGGGAGATTATATTGGTTGGGAATGCGATAGTCTGATGGATGATAGTAAGCAATTAAATTGATGTGCTTTGTAGGGATACACTGCGTGTGTCCACTTATAACATATTGAAATAATTTGATTTTATAACGGACACACGCAGTGTATCCCTACAAAATAAATACAAATTGAATTTGTATAAGCTAATGCTGGGATTATTCTACCCAAGTGACAATTTCATCTATCGCTTTACGGGATTTCTTTGTAATATCACGGGCTCGGTAGCCAAATGTGGCGGCAACGGATACGCCATATTCATTCGGATCAAACAAGCCTTCTTCAGCAAGCGCCTGATTCATTAAGTCATAATGGAAGCCTTCAATCGGGCAGGAATCAATTCCCATCGCCACCGCACCGGTCAGCATATTGGCTAGGGCGATGTAAGTTTGTTTACTACACCAGTCGAATAAAGTGCGGTCACTTTCCAACAATTTCATATCGTTTTCTTGCAAGGTTTTATATTTTGCTAAGGCTTGTTGTTGCTGTTCTTCCGTCAGCCCTTTACGAACCATCACATCAACAAAAAACGGGCTATCATAACGCGCGTTTTTCTTCGCCAGTAAAACCACCAGATGACTACAATTGTCCAACTGATTCATCATACCCCAGCTAAATGGCTTGATTTTATCTCTTAACGCTTTGTTTTGAATCACTAAGAGTTTCCAGGGCTCTGATCCCACAGAACTCGGGGAAGGCGTGCACATTCCAAAATGGCATGGAAATCTTCGTCACTGATTTTTTTACTCGGATCGTAATAGCGGGTTGAACTGCGTTGATGAAGAAGCTCGATAACTTCTTGAGCGGTAAGTGTTACCATGATTTTCCTCTTGATTAAAGTCAAAAACGGTCACTATTTTACGTTTTTCTTATTGAATCTACAAATACAGAAAATGTTACCGGTTTTAGAGCAAGGCTGTTTTTTATATTGCACAGGAGGAAATTAATACTGAGTCGTTTAATTTTCATTCTGATTCTTAACACATCAATATTCTTTATAATTTTCTTGATTTGAATCTAGCGGAATGATGATGGTAGGAAATAGTAGGGACGTAAGATTTCAGTCAAATTTTTTGATGATAGGGAGAGAACACTATAGGATATTATGGTAACAGAAATCTCAATGCCGAATTCAAGTAATTTTTATAGAGCGTTTTTATCGTGCTGATAGAGGAATTAAAAAAATAGAAAAAGGTTGGTAAAACCAACCTTTCTTGAATAAACTCTTGATACACAAGGATAAATATCCGTAAGTATAACGAGTTTGCGTATTAACGTTTGGAGTATTGTGGACGACGACGTGCTTTGTGTAAACCCACTTTTTTACGTTCAACGCGACGTGCATCGCGAGTAACGAATCCGGCAGCACGGAGCGCTGGGCGTAGGGTTTCATCGTATTCCATCAATGCACGGGTAATACCGTGACGGATTGCCCCCGCTTGACCTGAAATACCACCACCTTTTACAGTGATATATAGATCTAATTTATCTGTTAATTCAACCAATTCTAACGGCTGACGTACTATCATTCGTGAAGTCTCACGACCGAAGTAAACGTCTAATTCACGTTGGTTGATAGTGATTTTACCACTGCCCGGTTTGATAAATACACGAGCTGAAGAGCTTTTGCGGCGACCTGTGCCGTAGTTTTGATTCTCTGCCATATCCTAAACCTCGTGATTAAATATCTAAAACTTGTGGTTGCTGTGCTGCGTGTTGGTGTTCTGAACCTGCATACACTTTTAATTTACGGAACATTGCTCGGCCTAATGGACCTTTTGGCAACATACCTTTAACCGCAATTTCAATCACTGCTTCAGGACGGCGTGCGATCATTTCTTTGAACGTGGCTTGCTTGATACCGCCTACATAGCCAGTGTGCCAATAGTAAAGTTTATCAGTTTCTTTACGACCGGTTACCGCTACTTTGTCTGCATTGATCACGATGATGTAATCACCGGTATCTACATGTGGCGTGTATTCAGCCTTGTGTTTACCACGAAGACGACGTGCTAATTCAGTCGCTAAACGACCTAAAGTTTTACCTGTCGCATCTACTACGTACCAGTCGCGTTTAACCGTTTCTGGTTTTGCTACAAAAGTTTTCATTAATTAATTACCAAAAATTAGTTTGATACCCAGTGTTCTAATGAACACAACCAGTAATCTGAATCAGCACCCCTTCGAGTGTGATCTTGATAAAATAATGCACGATGGGAATTCGTGCATTTACAGGGTCCGCGTATTATACATATTTTTCAGACAAATGCTAATTTTTTATACTTATCATTCATAACTTTACTGAATGAGAGATTGAACCCTCTTAATCGTTCAAATAAGTATGAATTATCGCATTTGAGCGGTTTACCAGCCTAGTCAACGATTCTTAGATGAGACGTTGATTTAGGCAAAGATTTTTTCTTTGTTGTTTTTGGGGGAACAACGGCTTCAGTGAAATTATTAGGTTGATCTGTATCGGGTTCTTTATTCAATTCATCATAAATGACTTCAGGCTCAAACATCACGCCGTCACCGTTTTCACGTGCGTAAATAGCAAGTGCGGCGCCCATAGGAATATAAAGTTCTCGTGACACCCCTTTGAAACGCGCATTAAATTGAATGAAGTCATTTGTCAGTTGCAAATTACCCGTGGCACTAGCAGAAAGATTAAGTACGATTTGTCCGTCCTGAACATATTCAAGTGGCACATTTACTCCCCAATAAGTGGCATCAACCACTAAATAAGGTGTAAAGTTGTTATCGACTAGCCAGTCATAATAAGCTCGTAACAAATAAGGGCGCTTTGGCGAAGATTTATATTCCATTATTTATCATCCATTAAATTTTTAGGTGCTGCTTCCCCAACTGATTGTAAAAACGAATCACGACTAAATACGCGATCCATGTAGCCTTTTAATGCTTTGCTACCCGCTCCGGTAAATTCTACGCCAAACTGTTTTAATTTCCACAATAATGGTGCAACATAGCAATCAACCAAACTGAATTCTTCACTCATAAAATAAGGCATTTGTTGGAAGATAGATGAAGTTGCCAATAATTCTTCTTTTAGCTGTCCAAGTGCTTCCGCTCGTTCAGTTTCATTGCCTTTTTCTGCTTTCATTAAGGTTGGATACCAATCTTGTTCAATACGTAACATTAAAAGACGGGTTTTACCACGTGCAATGGGGTAAACAGGCATAAGTGGAGGATGAGGAAAACGCTCGTCAAGATACTCCATAATAATACGTGAATTAAATAACACTAAATCACGATCGACTAATGTTGGTAAAGAACCATAAGGATTTAATTCCATTAAATCTTCTGTTAATGCCTGTGGATCAACTTCTTCATTTTCATAAGCTACGCCTTTTTCTGCTAACACAATTTTCACTTGATGGCAGTAAATGTCATCTTTATTTGAGAAAAGTGTCATAACAAAACGTTTACTTGATGCATTGGACATTGATTCCTCCGAAGATCCAAATTAAATAATAAGAGTTTTTGAAAAGGTTGGTATTCTACCATAAGCAAGAATGAAAAAGCCAAGGAAAACTTATTTTTGATTTATATTCAGTAAGTTAGATACAAAATACTATTTAAATGATATGAAAAAACGGAGGAAAAACCTCCGCTTTATTCGCTTAAAAAATATCTGATTTAACAATATTATTTATCTTTCATCGTTATTGTTTACGCCAGCTAGTTCCATTTGGCCCATCTTCTAATATAACTCCCATCGCATTTAATGCATTTCGGGCTTCATCAGCCGCTCCCCAGTTCTTGGCGGCTCTGGCTTCATTGCGTTGTTGGATCAATGCCTCGATTTTAGCGACTTCATCATCGTTTGAACCTGCCTGTAAAAAGGTTTCCGGATCTTGTTCCAATAGTCCCAGAGTTTGAGCTAATTCTCGTAAACGTGCGGCTAATCCATTGGCTTTTTCCATCGCTTCAGATTTTAATTTATTCACTTCACGTGCCATTTCAAATAACACAGAAATGGCATTTGGTGTGTTAAAATCATCATCCATCGCTTCACGGAATGCTGCGACAAAATTTTCTCCACCAAAAGCGACCGCACTTTGATCTGTTCCCCGCAATGCGGTGTATAACCGTTCCAATGCACCATGGGCTAAATTGAGGTTTTCCTCACTATAATTGAGTTGGCTGCGATAATGGGCGGATAATAAGAAATAGCGTACTGTTTCCGCATCATAATGATTAAGCACATCACGAATGGTGAAGAAATTGCCAAGAGATTTCGACATTTTTTCTTTATCCACCATAATCATACCGGAGTGAATCCAATAATTGACATAATCGCCACCATGCGCACAGCAAGATTGGGCAATTTCATTTTCGTGGTGAGGGAACATTAAATCAGAACCGCCACCGTGAATATCAAAATGTTCGCCTAACTGCTTACTGTTCATCGCTGAACATTCAATATGCCAGCCCGGGCGACCGGCACCCCAAGGTGATTGCCAACTCGGCTCGTTCTCTTTTGACATTTTCCATAACACGAAATCCATCGGATTTTTCTTCACGTCAGAGACATCAACCCGTGCGCCGGCCTGTAATTGTTCTAAATCTTGACGGGATAATTGACCGTATTCTTTGAAGCTTTCCACATCAAACATCACATCGCCGTTTTGAGCCACATAAGCGTGTCCCCGTTCAATCAATCTTTCAACGATCTCAATAATTTCAGGAATATGATGAGTCGCTCTTGGTTCAAAATCCGGACGTAAAATATTCAAGGCATCAAAATCCTTGTACATCTCAGTAACCATACGATCAACTAATTGTTCGCAGCTTTCTTGATTTTCTAATGCTCGCTTAATGATTTTGTCATCTACATCGGTAATATTACGTACATAAGTTAAGTTATAACCTAAATAACGTAGATAGCGGGCGATCACATCAAAGGAAACAAACGTTCGTCCATGACCGATATGGCATAGGTCATAAACCGTGACACCGCACACATACATTCCCACGTTATTTTCGTGAATAGGTTTAAAAATTTCTTTTTCTCGGGTTAGGGTATTGAAGATTTTTAGCATTTTTTTCTCGGATAAAAATAGATATTGAAACTGACCGCACTTTTATAGCACTTATTGGCTATTTATGGAATAATGGTGTCCTTTAAATTTCATAGGGAAATCAAAATGGTTATTTTACACACAAATTTTGGCGATATTAAACTGGCATTAAATGCAGAAAAAGCACCAATCACAGTAGAAAATTTCTTAACTTATTGTAAAAATGGTTTTTATGATAACACAATTTTCCACCGTGTTATTGATGGATTTATGATCCAAGGTGGCGGCATGGAAAGCGGAATGAAAGAGAAAAATACCAATGCACCAATCCAAAATGAAGCATCAAATGGATTGAGCAATAAGCGTGGTACGATTGCTATGGCTCGCACTTCCGATCCGCATTCGGCAACAGCACAATTTTTTATTAATGTGGCGGATAATACGTTTTTGGATTATCGTTCCAAAGAAATGTTCGGCAAAACCGTGGTGCAAGAATGGGGCTATGCGGTGTTTGGTGAAGTAGTGGAAGGCATGGACGTTGTGGATAAAATTAAAGGTGTGAAAACCAGCAATAAAGGTTTCCACCAAGATGTCCCGAAAGATGATGTAGTGATTAATTCCATTACCGTAGAATAATGAAGGAAACCTGAGCTTTGTCTCAGGTTTTCTCTTTCCATTTCAAAGCGATATATTATGCCTTTTTTCGATACTCATACTCACCTTGATTATTTACAGCAATTCACCGGCGAGCCTCTTTCGCAATTAGTGGAAAATGCCAAGCAAGCCGGTGTACAAAAAATTTTGATTGTTGCCGTGCTTGAACGAGATTTCAAAACAATCCAAAAAATGACCGCACTTTATCCGCAAAATTTATATTATGGGCTAGGTTTACACCCGCTTTATATTAAAGAACATTCAGAAAAGGATTTATCCCTGTTGGAACAAGCGTTAGGGCAGCGTGATAAAAATGGTACGGTGCTGGCGGAAATTGGTTTGGAACGGGCGATTCCCGATTTATTGACGGACAAACTTTGGCAAAAACAATGTCATTTTTTTGAAAGTCAGCTTTATTTAGCGAAACAATTTGCCTTACCCGTAAATATTCATAGTCGAAAATCTCATGATCAAGTGTTTACTTTTTTAAAACGTATTTCATTGCCTAAATATGGCGTGATACATGGTTTTGCAGGTAGTTATGATCAAGCCAAACGGTTTGTGGATCTTGGTTATAAAATCGGTGTCGGTGGCACCATTACTTATCAACGGGCGAATAAAACCCGCCAAGCCATTGCAAAATTGCCTTTGGATGCCTTGGTGTTGGAAACGGATTCCCCCGATATGCCGGTGTTTGGTTTTCAGGGACAGCCAAATCGCCCAGAGCGGATTATTCAGGTATTTCATTCCTTATGTGAGCTAAGGAATGAGGAATCCGATCAAATAAAAGAGGTTATTTGGTGTAATAGTAATAAATTATTTGGGAGATAATAAGATGGGTGTTTTAGGACCGCATGAAGGGAGAGAATTAGAGTTGATGTTAAATCATCAAAAAGAGATTGCTTTATTTTACACCGATGCTGAAGTGCCGGAGGATTTTTTTCCTTATTTAGAGAATAAGACCTTTGAACTAAAAACGATTAATTTAAAAACATCACTGGGTGATTTTTCCTATTACTTAATATACCGACCGGAACATATAGAAAAAGCAGAGGAATTAAGCTCGGTTTTGTTGAAAAGTTACGATAAGTTTGATCCTGATTTAGAAAGAAAAATCGGGAAATTACTTGGTTATAGTGATGATGATATTGAGTTCTATATAAACCATTGGTTAAAATCGACATAGGAAAATGTATTATATGTAATAAAATAGTTTCATTGCAGTGTAACGCTATGGAGAAATATCATTTTGTCAGTCAGTCAGTCAGTCAGTCAGTCAGTCAGTCAGTGAGATTAGTCTAAGTTTTGTTGTTCCTGTTTACAATGTCGAAAAATATCTTGCTCAGTGTTTGGATAGTCTTGTTTCACAGTCCATAAGTAAAGAAATCATCATTGTCAATGATGGTTCAACGGATGGTAGTCTAGCCGTAGCCGAGCAGTATTTCTCTCGTTATCCCTTCATTACCCTCATCAATCAACATAATCAAGGGGTTGCTTCTGCCCGTAATGCCGGCTTGAGGCAAGCGAAAGGACGTTATGTCTATTTTGTCGATCCCGATGACTGGCTTGTTGAAACTCATTTAGGCAGCATGGTTGAGATTGCTGACAGACATCAAGCCGATGTGCTAAAAGGCACCATAGAAAATAGTTATGAATGTGATTCAAGAGGACCTTGTTCACGCAGGTTTGAGTCCTCTCGAATAAAATCAAATCAATATGAGGTTATGAGTAGTTATCAACATTTAAATGATATGCTCAAATGGGATTGGCATCCAAGTTGCTGTTTTGGTTTTTTTAGAACAAACTTTTTGCGCCAAAATAATCTTTGGCTTAATGAAACCTTAAATGTTGGGGAAGATGTGCTGTTTATTGCAGAAATTCTTTCTCTCTCAGATGTTACAGTGATTGAGGTAGGGCGTGTATTTTATCACTATCGTTTAAGACCAAATAGTCTCACCACAACAAAAAACGATATACCAAAACTTGTTCATCTATTTGAACTTGATAAATATTTAATAAAACTTTATGAACAACGCCAAAATGACATTAAAAATGTTAATGACGAAACAAAACGAATGTTTGTAAATTTAGAAAGAATTAGAGCGGCTAACTTTAGTATAGCTTATCGTTATCAATATTCACAGTATTCACCGGAATTGAAAGCTGAAGCCTATCATTATTTCACAGAAGAAGTATTACAATTGATGAAAAAATGGCTTCCTTTTGAGGTGAAATTATAAATCCTTAAAGCGATAAATAATCTGATTCGCCGATCCCCGCCAAAGTAAGCTTAGGTCGGCTTTTTCTTGTTCAAATTTTCCATCAATGAGGACATCAATATAGGACAACATAGCACGCTGATTTTCGTCCAATTCGTCTAATTTGTAACCTGTCCATACCCAAATATCTTTGTCGGGGCATTCATGTTTTACCCGTTGCACGAAAGGCAAGAGCGTTTCTACGTTGCGAGGATGTAATGGATCGCCACCGGATAGTGTTAAACCTTGGCGTTTAATACGGGTATCTTTTAAATCATTGATAATTTGTTGTGCCATGGCTTCGTCAAATACTACGCCGGCACTGAACGACCAGCTTTTTTGGTTGTAGCAGCCCTTGCAACCATGAGTACAGCCACTCACAAAGAGTGTACAGCGTGTGCCTTCGCCATTTACCACATCAACGGGGTAATATTGTAAATAATTCATTATGCCAATTCCTGAAAAGTGCGGTTTAAATTCTCGTCAAATTCACCATTAGGTGCAATTAATCTTTGCAATACCCCTTTAATTCTTGCATAATAGCGCGCAATCGCATTGCGATATCAATGGAAACCTTTTCGGTCTCTCGCAACGATGTCCGGTTTACTCGGTCAGGTTCGGAAGAAAGCAGCCAAAGTCGGAATTTCTGTGTGCCGAGAAGAAGCTGGGAAGGTTTCCGCCCAACTTCTTCCTTTCTAGACACGTTCAATTAATCGTTTGAAAAATCCCTGTTCTTTTTGGATTAAACTTTCGTAATTGCCCTGTTCAATGAGTTTTCCCTCATCAATGACAAAAATGCGGTCAAATTGTTCAAGAGAAGTTAAGCGGTGAGTCACCATAATCAGCGTTTTATTTTTCGTATGCTGTAAAATTAAGCGTAAAATTTGACGTTCGGTTTCACGATCAAGCCCTTCTGTGGGTTCATCAAGTAATAAAATCGGGGCATGATTTAGTAAAATTCGGGCAATACCTAAACGACGTTGTTCACCACCGGAAAGGGGGCGACCGCCATCACCCAACCAAAGATCTAACCCTTCCGGTTGTGTTAATAATTTGCCTAATCCCACTTGATTGAGTACCTCAATCATTTTTTCGTCAGATATTTTGTCGTGGCTAGCAAATTGTAAATTTTGACGCAAGCTATCGCTGAATACATGAACCCTTTGGGTTAGAAAACAAAATTGCTCACGCAGCGTTTGTTCGGAGTAGCTAGAAATTGCTTTATCTGCAAGTAAAAGTTCCCCTTGATTGAGATCATAGTTGCGTACCAATAATTGAAGTAATGTGGATTTACCGCTACCTGTTTTGCCAAGAATGGCCACTTTTTCTCCTTGCATTAAATCAAGCGTGAGATTTTCTAAGGCAAAATTTTCTCTATCCGGATAGGCAAAACTTAAATTCTTAGCGGAAATTAACCGCACTTTGGGTTCAAATTTTGTCTCACCGTTAAATTCAACTAAAGGCTGTTGTTCAACAATGTCCCTCACTCGTTCGGCAGCGGCGATAACTTGTCCGATATGCAAAAAAGCTGAGCCTAAAGGCATAATAATTTCAAAGGCGGCAAGGGCGGCAAAGGTGAATAAAGCAATAAAAGCCGCCCGATATTCGTCCACACCAAAATCCGCTTGGCTACCGAACCATAGCATAGTGCAAATAAGTAAGCCATTGAGAAAGAGAGCAAGTGCGGTGGAAAATCCGCCTAATTTTGCTTCTTTTTCTTGGGTAGCTTGCCAATGCTTTTCTGTGCTTGCCATTTTCTCTTTGACTTGATTTTCGGCATTAAACAGTAAAAGTTCGGCTTGGGCTTGGATAAATTCTAAGAATTGAGTGCGGTATGTGGCTCGTGCTTGTACTAAAGGTTTGCCAAATTGTTGACCTAAGCGATAGAAAATAGTTGGGATAAGCACTAATAATATTAACAAAACCATACCCAGCCCTAATGCAAGGGGAGTATGAATAAAACTTAAACCGATTGTCATCGTCATAATCACAAATGCCGCACTGAAAAAAGGCGCAAGTAGGCGTAAATAAAGGCTGTCGAGTGTATCGACATCTGATACGAGGCGATTTAATAACTCGCTGTTGCGATAACGGTTCAGCACAGCAGGGCTTAACGGAATGATTTTTTCAAAGACTTGTATTCGTAAATTTGCCAGAACACGGAAAGTGGCATCATGTGTGACAAGTTTTTCAAAATAACGGGCAACGGTGCGTCCGATAGCTAATCCTCGCACGCTGGCGGAAGGATAAAAAAAGTTAAACAGCGTACCGAGCCCAGCAATGGCGGTAGCAGCCAAGAACCAACCGGATAGGGTGAGTAATCCCATACTGGAAGCGAGCCCTAAAGTCATCAAGATCAAACCTAAAATTAAGGGCAATTTAGCGAATGCAAATAAACGTATAAAAGGCAGTAATGCACGCATTATTGAATATCCTCTTGTCGTTGAGCGAGTAATTCGGCAAAAAAGCCGTGGGATTTGAGCTGAGAAAAATCGCCTTGTTGAAGAATTTCCCCTTGTTGCATCACAAAAATTTGATCGCATTGTTTGAGATCTTCAATACGATGGGTGATCATCAATGTGGTTTGATAGCAACTGATGTCATTTAACGCTTGTAAAACCAAATTTTCCGATTGAGCATCAAGGCTTGCCGTAGGTTCATCAAGGAGAAGTAATTTGCCTTTGCGTAATAATGTCCGTGTAATAGCAAGGCGTTGTGCTTGCCCCACGGAAATCCCTAAGCCCCCGTCTTTGACTTCATAGTTTAAACCGAGTTTGTCCGTGAATGTTTTGGCTTGTGCCAAGGTTAAAGCACGGTCAATTTCTTCATCGTTTGCTTGAATATCGCCAAGTAATAGATTTTCTTTAATTGTGCCTTGGAGCAACAATGGATTTTGCCCTACCCAAGCAATGTGTTTACGCCATTCGGTCAGATTGCTTTCACGGAGTTCTTGTCCATTGATTTTTAATGAACCTTCATAAGGAAGAAAACCGAGGATGACATTCATTAAAGAGGTTTTACCTGCACCACTTTGCCCCACCAAGGCGACATTATGATTAGGTGGAATATGGAAGGTGAGCGGTTTTGTCAGCGGTGTACCTTGAGTAGAAAGCACCACGACATTTTCTGCTTGAATTTCAACCGCACTTTCAAGAGGAATTTTCTGATCATTTCGATGAATGGCTAGGTAGTCTGTTTCTAAAAAATCCACAATGGCGTCGGCAGCACCGATACCGGCGGCTCGGTCGTGATAGTAAGTGCCGAGATCACGAAGGGGTTGATAAAACTCAGGGGCAAGAATTAAACAGAAAAAACCGGTAAAGAGGGTAAGCGGGGTACTGTAAGTACCAAATTCAATTTGTCCGAGATAGCTAAAGCCGAAATAAACCGCCATCAGTGCAATAGAAATCGAGGTGAAAAATTCGAGTACTGCGGAAGATAAAAAGGCGATTTTAAGCACATCCATGGTGGTTTCACGAAAATCTTCCGTGGTGTTTTTGATATGCTTGGTTTGTTCTAAAGAGCGGTTAAAAAGGCGTAAGGTTTCAAGCCCTCGTAGGCGATCTAAAAATTGTGCGCTGAGGCGGGCAAGGGTTGCCATATTTTTTTGATTGCTATCCGCCGCCGCAATGCCTACCAAAATCATAAAAGCCGGTACCAATGGTGCGGTGAGCATTAAAATTAAACCGGCAGCCCAGTTTAACGGAAATACCGCAATTAAAATGACAATGGGGAGGATCACTGAAAGCGTTTGTTGTGGAAGAAAACGGGCGTAGAAATTGTGCAAATTTTCCACCTGTTCCAACATAATACTTGCCCAACTGCCTGCCGGTTTTTGATTGATGGTTGCCGGGCCGACAAGGTGAATTTTATCTAGAATTTTTTGGCGAATATGATTGCGTAATTGACGACCGCTTTCAAAACCGATTTTTTCGCGAGACCATAAGATGATTGCCCGAAAAGTAAAACAGAAAATTAAGCCTATAAAATACGGAATAAGATCATCCGATGGCACATTTTGCATAATGAGTTTATCGAGCAGAAAGGCGAGAAAATAAGTTTGTATCACTAAAATAAGCGATGAAACCGTTGCAAGGGCAATGTTGGCTCGCATCAATTTTTTGATAGGCTCTTGCTGGGTACGTAGCCATTTTTGTAAATATTTTTGGCGAAGTTTATCCATAGATTTTTATTCGTCCCAAGTCAGGGAGGATAGATTGGTACGCGGGGCTCTCCACGCACGATGATAAGTCGTTGGCGTGCCAACTCTCACTTAGCACGCCTTAATATTTATTTTTGTGCGTCAAGATAACGTTCAGCATCCAATGCAGCCATACAGCCCGTGCCGGCAGAGGTGATCGCTTGACGATAGTTATGATCCATCACATCGCCGGCCGCAAACACGCCTTCCACCGAGGTGGCAGTCGCATTACCTTCAAGACCGGATTTTACCACAATATAACCGTTGTTTAATTCAAGCTGACCTTGGAAGATTTCTGTGTTTGGTGAGTGACCGATTGCCACAAATAAACCGTCAATATTGAGATCTTCTTTTGTACCGTCTTTGGTATTTTGTAAGCGTAATCCGGTTACCCCCATATTGTCGCCCAATACTTCGTCTAAAGTGCGGTCGGTATGGAGCACAATTTTTCCTTCTTCTACTTTTTTGTATAAGCGGTCGATTAAGATTTTTTCCGCACGGAAGGTATCACGACGGTGGATTAAGTGAACACAACTTGAGATATTGGCTAAGTAGAGGGCTTCTTCTACTGCTGTGTTGCCGCCGCCGATGACCGCAACGGGTTTGTTACGATAGAAAAAACCATCGCAAGTGGCACAGGCTGAAACGCCACGACCTTTGTAATGTTCTTCAGAAGGTAAACCTAAATAGCGGGCTGAAGCACCGGTAGCGATAATCAACGCATCACAGGTGAAATTTTGCACATCACCATAAAGTTTGAACGGACGAGAGGACAAATCTACATGGTTGATATGATCGAATACAATTTCTGTATCGAATTTTTCTGCGTGTTGCAACATACGTTGCATTAAACTGGAGCCTGTGGTTTCACCAAAATCCCCCGGCCAATTTTCGATTTCATCAGTCGTTGTAAGCTGACCGCCTTGTTGTAAACCGGTGACTAAAACAGGGTTTAAATTGGCACGAGCGGCATAAATTGCCGCAGTATAACCGGCAGGGCCGGAACCTAAAATTAGCAGTTTGGCGTGTTTGGTATCTGACATAGCGTATCCTTTCTTAACATATTGAAATAATTTGATTTTATACCGGACACACGCAGTGTGTCCTTACAAATAAACCCAAAATCAAGTTTTTGTCACGGCGACATAATACTGTATTTAATAGAGCAGAGAGTAAAGTAACCGACGGAATTTATTGGTGAGTGGATCAGCATTACCCATTGCACTTAAAATAGATAAAAATTGTTGTTTTACTTCACCGTTTTGTGTATTTAAATCCGTTTTTAAAAGATCAAAAAGAAGTCTGAGTGCTTCTTCATTTCTGCCCGCTTGATGTAATTGTACGGAAAGTTTAATAGCGATGTCAGGTGTCGGATTTTTCGTATAATCTTCTGTTAATTGTTGAATTTCCGGCGTGTCTGCCGCTTGAATTAATAATTCAATCTGGGCTTGTAATCCCTGCCAGCGACTATCCCGATCTTGCAACGGAATTTGATCTAAAATCTCTTTTGCCGGCTCGGTTTTTTTCATCGCAATATAGGTTTCCGCATAGAGTAGGGCAATATCGCTGTTTTTCTTATCGGAAAGTTCCCACGCCTCTTTTAATAGTGGCAATGCGGCATCGTAATTTTCTACTTGTAAGAAATCTAAGGCTTGATGAAATTTGAGTTCTTCCTCTTTTGGCAAAATCACACTTAAACGTTGTAAGAGGGAGGTTTGATCCAATGCACCGGGAAAAGCATCCAATGCTTGTGCTTCTTTGAATAAATAAGTGGTAGGTAAAGCTTGAATACGAAATTGCGCCGCAATCATTTGTTCGCTTTCACAATTCACTTTACCCAGTATAAATTGCCCTTGATATTGCTCAGCAACCCGTTCTAACAATGCTAAAAAATCCGCAGATTCTTTGTGGCTAGGCGCATAAAAATTCACTACCAGTGGTTTTTCAAGAGACTGTTGAAGAATTTCGGTGAGATTTTGTTCATTGATCTCAACAATAAAAGGAAAATCAGCCATTGTTCATCCTTGTTAGGAAAAAATAATGGCTGATTTTAGCAAAGTGCGGTCAATTTTAGAAATGTTTTGAAAATTGACCGCACTTTCAGTCTATAAAAGAATGCTGCCGATGAGGGCAATGATAAAGCCTACCACACCAATTGAGGTTTCAAGTAATGTCCAAGTTTTTAATGTGGTTTTGGTATCCATTTCTAAGAAACGGCTCATTAGCCAGAAGCCGGAATCGTTTACATGGGATAGGACGGTTGCACCCGATGCAATGGCAATCACGATAAAGCAAAGATCAAATTGGCTTAAATCAGTTGCTGCCGCAACGGTCGGCGAAATAAGAGCCGCGGCAGTGGTAAGGGCAACGGTCGCCGAACCTTGGGCAACACGCATCACCATTGCAATAACGAAAGCGGCAACGATGATTGGCATACCGGTATCCGATAACATAGCGGATAATACATCGCCGATACCACTGGCACGTAGCACACCGCCAAACATTCCGCCTGCTCCGGTAACCAACACAATTGAGCAGATTGGACCTAGGGCGTTATCACAGATTTTTTCGATTTGTTCATGGCTACGTTGATCTTTAAGGAGTAAGATTGCCACGATCAATGTAATTAACAATGCAATGGGTGTTTTACCAATTAAACGGAGCGATGCCACCCAAGTTTGTGAACCATCAATCACTTTTGCCACACTTAACGTATTCAAACCGGTGTCAAATAAAATAAGAATAATTGGGAGCAATAAAACAGTCATCACACGGACAAAACTTGGTGGATTCTGTACTGACGTATCGGTAATTGCGGCTGCATTTAAAAATGCCTTTGGTAAATCGACATGGACTTTTTTGCTGATAAACATACTAAATAAATAAGTCCCGATATACCAAGTCGGGATAGCACAAATTAAACCGACAATGACTAATAAACCAATATTTACCCCCAGTAAATCACCGGACGCAACAGGGCCGGGATGAGGCGGAAGGAAAGCATGCATCACCGCAAATGCCCCTGCAACAGGGAAAGCATAGCGTAGTACCGAACCACCGAAACGTTTTGCCACGCTAAACACGATAGGCAACATGACGACTAAACCGGCATCAAAGAAAATCGGGAAACCGAATAATAGTGACGCAACGCCTAATGCAAAGGGGGCTTTTTTCTCACCAAATTTATTGATAAGGGTATCAGCAAGGACTTTCGCACCGCCGGTGATTTCTAATAGGCGACCAATCATAGCGCCTAATCCGACAAGGAGAGCCACAGAGGCGAGGGTGTTACCAAACCCACCAAGCAAGGTTGGTAAAATTTTTTCTACCGGAATACCGGAAGCAAGTGCGGTAAGTAAACTGACAATAATCAATGCCACAAATGCGTGGACTTTGAATTTAATAATAAGTAAAAGCAGCAATAAAATCGCCGCAATCATAATCACAATAAGCATAGATATTTCTCCAGGTGAATTGTTACCGGTAACATATCTTTTATTTCTATTGGGGTAAATGGTGAGTTTTCAACTTTGTGATCTTATTCACATTATTTTTAAATCAAGTAAGAGATTTCTGATTTATCAGCCATTAATTTTGTGATCAGGATCACAAAATTAAATGTTACCAGTAACAATTCATCAAAATTCTTATATGATTAAGAAAAATATTTGTGAGGTATGTTATGAGTAAAGGAAAAAGTTTTATTCTTATGGGCGTTTCGAGTACCGGTAAAACTTCCGTTGGAACGGTTGTGGCACAGCGTTTAGGTATGAAATTGATTGATGGTGATGATCTTCATCCTCGTGCCAATATTATCAAAATGGGGGAGGGACAGCCTTTGAACGATGAGGATCGTGCACCTTGGCTTGAGCGTATTCGTGATGCGGCGTTTAGTCTTGAACGTAAAAGTGAAGTGGGGATCATTGTTTGTTCGGCATTGAAAAAGAAATACCGTGATTTGATTCGAGAGGGGAATGAGAACGTGAAATTCCTATTCTTGGAGGGGGCTTTTGATTTGGTGCTTGAGCGTATGAAACAACGCAAAGGGCATTATATGAAAACGGATATGTTAAAAAGCCAATTTGATACCCTTGAAGTGCCGCAAGAAGACGAGCCAGATGTGATTCATATTGATATTGACGGCAGCTTTGAAAGCGTGGTAGAGCGTTGTATTAATGCTTTAAAACCACTGCTTGAATGATAAAAGTGCGGTTATTTTTAACCGCATTTTTACATGCTCTCTCCAAGATGGATTTTAAATCCGAGGTCAATGATTTTGTCTTTGAGGGGCTTACCATTTAATCGTGCTAATAATTCTTGAGCAGCGAGTTTTCCAATTTCCAAGCGGGGAGTAATCACTGTCCCAAGTTGAGGAGTAACGGAGAAACCGACATCATGTCCGTGAAAGCCTGCAATGGCAATTTGTGTCGGAACAGAAATGCCAAGTCGCTGACATTCAAACAGTGCGCCAATCGCCAAGTCATCATTAGTGCAGAAAATACCATTGGTTTCGGGGCGTTTTTCAAGAATTTGACGAAGCTGTTTTCCGCCTAGCGTGAAAGAGGATGGTTCTTCCGTAATTAAGCTGTATGGATCAAGCCCATATTTTTTCATCGCCTGTTCATAGCCTTGCATTTTGAGTTGGGTTCGTTTGTCCATTCGTGCAGTGAAATACACAATATTTTTGTATCCCCTTGTAATCATGGTTTCTACCATGGTTTGGGCTGCCGCAATATTATCAAAACCGATCACTTGTTGAATACCGGTTTGCGTGCTATCCATAATTTCAATCACGGGAATGTTTGCCACTTCAATCATTTTGAGTGTTCGCAAAGAATGGTAATTTTCCGATAAAATTAGCCCGTCCACATTGTATGAAAGCAAACTTTCAATGCGTTCTTCCTCTTTTTTCACACTGTAACCATAGTGAGCCAACATTGTTTGATAACCCGCTTGATCGGTCATATATTCAATGCCTTTTAATACATCGGCAAAAACATGATTGGTGAGGGAAGGAAGCAACACACCAATGGCTTTACTTTTGGCATTAGAAAGAATTTCCGGTGCGCGATTAGGAATATAGCCAAATTGCTCAAGAGCATGAGCAATACGAATCCGGGTTTCTTGGGCGACGGAATCGGGATTACGCAAATAACGGCTTACCGTCATTTTTGTGATGCCGAGGTGGGTGGCGATATCCTGTAAGGTGGGGCGTTTGTGTTTCATTGAAATCAAAATTAAATCATGCATAGCGGGCAGTATAACAAAAACATCTCATTTTTTGACCGCACTTTTCGTTTAAAAAAGGTATAATTCGGCTCAAATTTATAACAAGGGATAGCGTATGACGGATGACATTCGTTTAACACAATATAGTCACGGTGCGGGTTGAGGCTGTAAAATTTCGCCTAAGGTGTTAGGGACAATTTTACAAACACAACTTGAACATTTTGTCGATCCTCATCTGTTGGTCGGCAATGATACTGCAGATGATGCGGCAGTGTACGATTTGGGAAATGGAACTGCAATTATCAGTACCACAGACTTTTTCATGCCGATTGTAGATGATCCTTTTGATTTTGGACGTATTGCGGCAACTAATGCGATTAGCGATATTTTTGCCATGGGCGGTAAGCCGATTATGGCGATTGCGATTTTGGGTTTTCCGATCAATAAATTACCGGCAGAAGTGGCGCAAAAAATTGTCGATGGCGGGCGATTTGCCTGTCATCAAGCGGGGATTTCTCTCGCCGGGGGACATTCCATTGACGCCCCCGAACCCATTTTTGGTTTGGCGGTCACTGGGGTGATAAATACTGAAAAAGTGAAACGAAATGCCTCAGCTGAGGCGGACAGTAAACTCTATTTAACCAAACCTTTGGGCATTGGGGTACTGACTACGGCGGAGAAAAAAGGCAAATTAAAACCCGAACATCAAGGCTTGGCAACGGCTGCTATGTGTCAAATGAATATTATCGGTAGCCAATTTTCCGAAGTGGATGGGGTCACCGCTATGACTGACGTAACAGGCTTTGGTTTACTCGGTCATTTACTTGAAATCTGTGAAGGTTCAAACCTCAATGCCGAGTTGTTTTTCGGTAAAATTCCGACCCTTGAGGGTGTATTGGACTATATTTCTGAAGGTTGCGTACCGGGTGGCACGACGCGTAATTATGAGAGTTACGGGCATAAAGTAGAGACATTGACGGATTATCAAAAAGCAGTGTTGTGTGATCCGCAAACCTCCGGTGGTTTATTGGTGGCGGTTAAACCGAAAAGTGAGCTGGATATCTTGGCGATTGCACAAACAGCGGGCGTTGATATTTATGAAATCGGTGTGCTGAAAGCAAGAGATAAAGAAAAAGGCATTTTTGTTGAGGTACGTTAAAAAAATGAGGGAGAAAAATCCAGTATTATGTCGTCATTGCACAAAGCCGGTTTTTCTTTCGTTTGTAGGGACACAGTGCGTGTGTCCGAATTTTAACCTATTGAAATAAATTGATTTTTACAACGGGCACACGCAGTGTGTCCCTACATTTTGTTGAAACTTCTATTTTTTGTACATTTACATAATGACGGGTAAATCCACGCTTATTTTTATGCCAGTTTTTGTAAAATTAAATTACCCATCATTTCAATATGAGCTGGTTTGGCATTCAGTGCGGGAATATACTGATAAGATTCTCCCCCGTTATGGAGAAAGTTCTCGCGATTTTCTTCATCAATTTCTTCAATGGTTTCCAAACAATCCACCGAAAAGCCAGGGCAAACTACGGCAATTTTATGGATACCTTGTGCGCTTGCAGAAATTAAAAATTCATCGGTGTAAGGTTGTAACCATTCTTCACGTCCAAACCGAGATTGAAAAGTCATTCCCCATTGGTTTTCCGTTAAACCGAGTTTATCAACAACAGCAATGGTGGTTTCTTTACAATGTTGGCGATAATAATCACCTTGGTTTTCATAGCTCAATGGAATTCCGTGATAAGAAAAGAGCAAAAACTCATCAGGTTTTAACCGCACCTTGATGGATTGCACTAAGGCATCAATGTAGTGTTTATCCAAATGATAGGAATGGATAAATTCAAAAGGCGGTATATTGCGAGTGTGTTTGAGTGTGTTGGCAAAAACATCAAATAAGGCGCCGGTAGTGGTGCTAGAATATTGCGGATATAGTGGTAATACAATAATTTTTCCAACCTGATTTTTAAGCAAATTATCAACCGCACTTTGCATAGAAGGATTACCGTATGTCATGGCAATTTCAACCTGTGCATTGATATTTTTTGCTGATAAATAGGCTTGCAAAGCTTCTTGCTGCTGTGTGGTGATAGCAAGTAGTGGTGAGCCTTGTTCTGTCCAAATCGCCTGATAATTTTTGGCAACCCGTTTAGAACGAGGGGGAAGAATAAGGAATTTAAGCAAAGGCCACCACTTCCAACGGGGTAAATCAACAACACGGGGATCTGTTAAAAAAGGCCATAAATAACGGGAAACTGCCGTTGGGGTGGGTTCATCAGGGGTGCCTAAATTAGCTAGAATCACACCAATTTTTTTTGTAGTTGTCATAAATTTATAATAGAAAGCGTTAATCTTGAAACGCAGCAGAGTTTATCCTGTTCATTTCGGATGTCAATTTGCCAAACATGGGTATTTCGACTTAAATTGATAGGCATCGCCTTTGCTGTGACCTTGCCTTCTCTTACCGGGCGAAGATGATTGGCATTAATGTCTAAGCCTACCACGGCTTTTCCTTCCTCTACACAGAGAAAACCTGCAAGAGACCCCACCGTTTCTGCCAGAGCAACAGAAATGCCACCGTGTAATAAGCCGAAAGGCTGTGTAGTACGATTATCCACCGGCATTGTGGCTTCAAGCCAATCTTCACCGAAAGCAGAAATTTCAATGCCAAGATGGCCAACGGCGCAGTTTTTCCCCATTTCATTAAGTTGCGAGAGAGTAAAGGGCTTTTTCCAAATCATTTTTATCCTTAATTCGTAAAATAAAAGAACGCTATTCCATCACTTCAAGCAATGCTTGGACGGGATGTTTTAATACCACTTGTTCATAACGTTTCACTTGGCTACGGCAAGAATAACCGGTTGCTAAACAAAAGTGCGGATCTTTTCCGTGAAGTTTTTTGCTCCATGAAATATCGTAAATTTCTCGGCTCATGGTTTGGTTTTGTGTTTCATGACCAAATACCCCAGCCATACCGCAACAACCCACTTTTTCTACCGTTAATTGTTGCCCGAACTTTTCAAAAATTTGCTGCCATTCTTTTGGACTATTAGGCATAAATGTGGATTCCGTACAATGTGGAAATAAATGCCAATCAAAAGTGCGGTTGGTTTTTGGTAGGTTTTCTAATATGCCGGAATCCAGTTGGTTTTTGAGCCACTCATGGGCGGTCAATACATGGAAATCCCCCCGTTGTGCCTGTAATGCCTCTTTATACTCATCACGATAAGAAAGCACAATGGCGGGATCTACCCCCACTAACGGCACATCTAATTTAGCAACACGATTAAGAAATTCCGCTTGGTTTTTTGCTGTTTTCGCAAAACGTTTCAAGAATCCCTTGATGTGCATGGCCTTGCCATTTGGTTTGAAAGGGAGAAGAATCGGGTTAAAGCCCAGTTTTTGTGTCAATGCCACGAAATCCCGCACTACTTTCGCATCGTAATAAGAGGTGTAAGGATCTTGCACGATCAGTAAAACTTTCTCCTTTTCCACCGCACTTAGCTGTTCTAAGGCTTCTAACGGTTTGCCTTGATAGCCGATTTCTACAAGCTGTTGTTGCAAATTTGGAGTGGAAAGTAGCGGTAAATCTATCATTCCTGTGGTTTTTTCTACCAGCCTTTGGGTGCTTTTTAATTGGGTAAAGTAATTGAAAAATTTGGCTTGTTTCGCCATATAGGGAGCGGCAAGTTCCAAATTTGCTACGATATGATCTTTTACCGGACGCAAATAACGAATGTGGTAAAAATGGAAAAATTTGGCACGGAAACTCGGCACATCAATTTTGATTGGACATTGGCTGGCACAGGCTTTGCAGGCAAGGCAGGTATCCATTGCCGCTTTGACTTCATGAGAAAAGTCATATTCTCCACGCCATTTTTGCACGCTGTGGTGAATTTTGGCGACAAGTGCGATCAATTTCACATTATTTTTTTGAAAATCAAGTTGTTCAGGCGAAATGTTTTCATTGGCTAATAAACGCAACCATTCCCGCACCATCGCAGCACGCCCTTTTGGGGAAAACACACGGTTTTTACTCACTTTCATTGAAGGGCACATAATGCTGTGTTCATCGAAATTAAAACATAGTCCATTTCCGTTGCAATTCATTGCACCTTTAAATTCCTCTCGTATTTGAATCGGTATTTGGCGATCGTAGTCAGCCCGCATTGGCGACAAAATAGAGTAGAGTTCATCTTCAGAACCTAAAGGTGTGCAGATTTTCCCAGGGTTTAGACGATTATGCGGATCGAATAAAAATTTGATATAGCGGAGTTCGTTCCAAAGTTCCGGTGTGAAGAATTTTTCGCCGTAATGGGAACGCACACCTTTACCGTGTTCCCCCCACAACAAACCGCCATATTTGATCGTGAGTTCAGCTACTTCGTCAGAAATTTGTTTGAAAAGTTTGACTTGTTCTTTATCGCATAAATCCAAGGCTGGGCGTACATGTAATACACCGGCATCGACATGCCCGAACATGCCGTATTGTAAATGGTGACGATCTAGTAAAGCTCTAAATTCGCTGATGTAATCGGCGAGATGTTCCGGTGGAACACAGGTGTCTTCTACAAAAGGAATAGGTTTCGCCGCTCCTTTAGCATTGCCGAGTAAACCTACGGCTTTTTTACGCATGGCATAAATGCGTTCAATAGAAGGGAGGTCATCGCAAATTTGATAACCAATAATGTGATCCTGCTGTTGGGCGATTTTTTCATCTAATGCCTGACAAAGTGCGGTCACTTGATGATGGATTTTTTCTCGATTATTACCGGCATATTCCACAATATTTAGACCAAGAATAGGGCGCCTTTCTTCTTCCGTTAAAAGTTTGCTAACTGAGTGCCAAATAATGTCTTGTTTGGCAAGATTCAAAACTTTGGAATCCACTGTTTCGACAGACAGGGCATTCGCTTTCACCATAAAAGGCGCATTACGCAATGCTGCATCGAAAGAGCTATATTTTATATTAATGAGGGTGCGGTATTGAGGAATAGGCAAGAGATTTAATTTGGCTTCGCAAATAAAGGCAAGAGATCCTTCAGAGCCGGTAAGCAAACGAGTGAGATTAAATTTACTTTCATCTTCGTTGAAGACATTTTTTAAATCATAACCGGTTAAAAAACGATTAAGTTGTGGTAAATCGTTAATGATACTTTCACGTTTTTCTTTGCAATGTTGTGCGATGGTTTGATGGAGCGCTTTGCTGGTTTCATTCAAGCCAAGGGAATCAATATCGTCGAAAATAGCCTGAGATTTGACCGCAGTTGTATCCAATATTTCACCATTCATTAGGACACCGCGTAATGCGAGGACATGATTTGAGGTTTTACCATATTGCAGTGAGCCTTGTCCTGAGGCATCGGTGTTAATCATACCACCCACTGTGGCACGATTACTGGTGGAAAGCTCCGGTGCAAAGAATAAACCGTAAGGTTTTAAAAATTGATTGAGTTGATCTTTCACGACACCTACTTGCACACGCACCCAACATTCTTCTACGTTCAGTTCTAAAATTGCCGTCATATGGCGGGACATATCAACAATAATATTATGGTTAAGAGATTGTCCGTTTGTACCCGTACCACCACCACGAGGTGTGAAACTAAGGGGTTGATATGCAGACTGATTTGCCAGTTTAGTGAGACGCACAACGTCTGCCAGCGTTTTAGGGAACAAAATAGCCTGAGGCAGCTGTTGATACACACTATTGTCTGTGGCGAGGCTTAATCGATCGGCATAATCTGTGGCAATATCGCCCTCGAAATGTTGTTTTTTTAAGTCACTAAGGTAATCCTGAACAATTTCATCAAGTTGTGGTACACGGGAAAGGCGGGGTAGCATAGTTTCACTCACAAAATAATACAGAAAAAGAACGAAGAGATAATATATGATACAGGCTAGAATGTCGATTTTTAAGGAGTGAAACTTGATAGCCTGAGCTTCGTTTTATTTAAATGAGAATGAATATTAACAAAGGATAAATGAATGTTCATTTTAATGATTAATTGTTTATTAATTAATCATAATAGGTAAAAAAAATTTGATCTTTGTCTATTTTATAGGATAATAGCCCCACTTTTGAACGTTCCTTTGGCGACACAAAGGAATTGAATTTGTCAAAAGTTGGTAACGATAGGGCAAATTCAAAACCCTAGTTAAGCAATGCTTAGAAGCCGTTTTGATTAGAATATTCAAAGGGTTTTTAAGTAAGGAAACTTTTATGATTAACGATGACTAAATAGAGGACATCAAAATGAAAAAAACTGCAATCGCATTAGTAGTAGCTGGTTTCGCAGCTGCTTCTGTGGCTCAAGCGGCTCCACAAGAAAATACTTTCTATGTTGGTGCTAAAGCGGGTCAAGCATCTTTCCATGATGGTATTAGAGCAAATACAGATCTTAGCAAAACTAACCGCTATAGTGATGGTTATCTTCGTAACTCTGTTACTTATGGTGTATTCGCTGGTTACCAAATTTTAAATCGTGACAATCTAGGTTTAGCAGTTGAGTTAGGTTACGATGATTTTGGTCGTGCTAAATTCCGTACTGATGCTAAAACTAAACTTAAACACACCAACCACGGTGCTCATTTAGGTTTAAAAGGTAGCTATAACTTAGGTGGTTTAGTTTCTGCGTTAGATGGCTTAGATTTCTACGGACGTGCAGCAGCTGCGTTAGTGCGTTCTGACTATAAATTCTACAATACAGACGGTAGCCGTAACAATGCAAATGGTCGTCATAGCTTAAAAGTGTCTCCAATGTTTGCGGCAGGTTTTGAATATGCGTTACCTTCATTACCGGAATTAGCGTTGCGTGTTGAATATCAATGGTTAACTTCTGTTGGTAAAGATAATAAATTAGCAGAAAATGCAGATTACACTCCATGGATCGGTTCTATCAACGCTGGCTTATCTTACCGTTTCGGTCAAGGTGCTGCACCAGTTGTTGCGCCTGAAGTTGTAAGCAAAACTTTCAACTTAAACTCTGATGTTACTTTCGCTTTCGGTAAAGCAAACTTAAAACCACAAGCACAAGCAACTTTAGACGGTATCTATAGTGAAATTGCACAAGTAAACAGTGCTAAAGTAGCTGTTGCAGGTTATACAGACCGTATCGGTAAAGATGCAGCAAACTTAAAATTATCACAACGTCGTGCAGATTCTGTAGCTAACTACTTAGTGGCTAAAGGTGTTGCTGCACAAGACATCACTGCAACTGGTTACGGTGCTGCGAATCCAGTTACCGGTGCAACTTGTGATGCGGTTAAAGGTCGTAAAGCACTTATCGCTTGCTTAGCACCAGACCGTCGTGTTGAAATCGCAGTTAACGGTACTAAATAATTTCATTTAGTTATCCGTTGATGGATTAAATAGAAGAAAGGCCTAAACCTCGGTTTAGGTCTTTTCTTTTAGTAGAAGAATTCTTTAATTTTATAGGAACATTATTATGAAAAAATGGTTTGTTATTCTCCTTGTTGCTATCGTAGCCGGTGGGTTTGCATTAATGCCAAGTTACAATGGCTTAGTTAAAGCAGAAGAAGAAATTGATTCTGTTTGGGCGAATGTTGAATCTTCTTATCAACGTCGTGCGGATCTCATTCCTAATTTAGTGAATACCGTAAAAGCTCAAGCAAACCTTGAGCAACAAACTTTAACCAATGTGATCGAAGCTCGTGCAAAAGCGACACAAACTAAGATTGATCCTTCCAATATGACAGAAGAACAACTTGCACAATTCCAACAAGAACAAAATCAAGTAGGCTCGGCATTATCCAGATTACTTGTTACTGTTGAACAATATCCGCAATTAAAGGCGCATGAAGGTTTTATGAATTTACAAGCTCAGTTAGAGGGAACTGAGAATCGTATTAATGTTGCTCGTAATAAATTTAATGATGCTGCTCGTGTATATAATCAAAAAGTACGTCAATTTCCAACAAAATTCGCCGCATTGATCTTTGGTTTTAAAGAAAAACCTTATTTTAAATCTACATCTGGTGCTGAAAATGCGCCAACAGTAAATTTTAACTAGGACATAGCGGATGAAATTCCTTTCAAGAATCCCTGTTGATAAAAAACAAATTGAGGCGGCAATTGCTCGCCTTGAAAGTCAAAGTTCGGCAGAATTACGGGTTTATATTGAACGTAAATTACCAAAAACCGAAAAAGGATTATCGGCGATTGAGCGAGCATTACAAATTTTTGGTGAGCTTGATATGCATCAAACAGCAGCAAAAAATGCAGTATTAATTTATGTTGGATACAAAAATCATCTTTGTGCCATTATTGGTGATAAAGGAATTCATCAATTTGTCGATGATGCTTATTGGCAAAAACAATGTAATTTAATGATTGCACGATTTAAGGAAAAAGCCTATACACAAGGCCTCGTTGAGGCGATTGAACATATTACCGATACCTTAAAAACGCATTTTCCTATTCAAGTTGATGATAGAAATGAATTGCCAAATGAGGTGATTATTCATGACTAAACTTTTGCAAATCATGAAAAGTGCGGTTGTTTTTATCTTTGTTTTTTGGGGGGCTTTTGTCTATGCCGTACAGTTTCCATCTACGCCAAATCCTTTTCGTTATGTGAATGATTACACTAATACGCTTTCCTCACAACAACAGCAAATTCTTGAAAATAAACTGATTTCTTATGGTAATGTGACTAGCTCGCAAATTGCCGTTGTGCTTGTACCGACTACCGGTGAATATGAAATTGCGGATTATACTTTTGCCTTAGGTGATAAGTGGGGAATTGGGCGTAAGAAACTTAATAACGGCGTTTTAATGCTAATTGCAAAAAATGATCGCAAAGTATTTATTGCGACAGGGCAAGGTTTGGAAGGGGTATTACCGGACGCTTTTTTATCACAGGTTATCCGCAATGCAATTTTACCGCAATTTAAACAAGGGCAGTATGCACAGGGTATCAACGATGGATTAAATGACATTATCGCTGCAAGCCAAGGGGAATACGGTGCCTATCAAGTAGAGGAGGGTGAATTTGATAAATACATTCCTTTCATTATGGTACTGGTATTTATTGCCTTTGTTGTTTTTGGCGAATATCAATTTCATAAAGACGAAATTTATATTAGCCCAAATCAGCGTGATCAGCTAAATCGAATTGTGCGTCAATCAACATTATCCCGTCGTTATGGAGGAGGTTCCGGTTTCGGCGGAGGATTTGGTGGCGGATTCGGCGGAGGTGGTTCATCGGGAGGTGGTTTTGGCGGTGGAGGCTTCGGCGGTGGTGGGGCGGGCGGAAGTTGGTAAACCTGACCTGATTACTCAAGTTCTAATTTGTGATACCTCTAACTTATGTTAGAATACGCGCCTCTATTTTTTTACGGGGAACATTATGGAAACGTTAGACAAAATCAAAAAACAAATCAGCGAAAACCCGATTTTAATTTATATGAAAGGTTCACCGAAATTGCCTTCTTGTGGTTTTTCTGCTCGTGCAGCAGAGGCATTAATGAACTGTAAAGTACCTTTTGGTTATGTGGACATTCTTCAACATCCGGATATTCGTGCTGAATTGCCCGCTTACGCAAATTGGCCAACTTTCCCACAATTATGGGTTGAAGGAGAGCTAATTGGAGGGTGCGATATCATGTTAGAAATGTATCAAACCGGTGAGTTACAAACTTTATTAAGTGAAGTGGCAGCAAAATACCAAGAAGCATAATCTTCCATCCTTAAAACCCGTTTATTGCGGGTTTTATTTTGTCTAAATTTTGTGATCAAACTAACAGTTTTGTTTTAAGGTGCTTGTATATTTTAAAAAGTTTATATAGACTTTTAGTCCTTAGTCGGGGTGCTAACATTGTTTGGCTGAGAGATACCCGTGAACCTGAAACAGATAATGCTGGCGTAGGAAACTAACTCTTTTCATTAGGCTGTTTCTTCATTTCTATTTTTATAAGGACAGTACAATGAAGAAAATAATCCTCATTTCAACCGCACTTTTTGCTGCTTCTGCATTTGCTCAAACTGCTGCACAACCACTCACTGTTTATACTTACGATTCTTTTAGTGCTGATTGGAGCGCAGGGCCGAAAGTCAAAGCCGGCTTTGAAAAGCAATTTCCACAGTGTCAGTTAAATTATGCTGCCTTTGATAATAATGGTACGTTGTTTAATCGTGTACGTTTAGAAGGAAAAAAAATTAAAGCAGATGTGGTATTAGGTTTAGATAATCATCAAATTGATGAAGCCAAAAAATTAGCAATGTTTGAGCCTAATCAAGTCGATCTCGGGAAATTAACTTTACCGCTAAAATGGGATGATCACACATTCTTACCTTTTGATTTTGCAAAATATGCCTTTATTTACGATAAAAATAAATTAACTGACCCACCAAAAAGTTTTAAAGAATTGATTGAACGTAAAGATCTAAAAGTGCTATATCAAGATCCGCGTACCAGTAGTATCGGGCGAGGTTTATTACTTTGGGTAAATGCCCTTTATCCACAGTCGGAAGCACAAAATGTCTGGAAAACTTTGTCAGAACACACCGTAACCATTACAAAAGGTTGGACAGAAGCCTACGGTGCATTCTTAAAAGGGGAAGGGGATCTTGTGTTAAGCACAAACACCTCGCCAATTTACCATATTCTTTCTGAGCAAAAAGATAATTACATGGCTACGGAATTTAGTGAGGGCGGCGTATTACAAGTGGAAGTCGTTGCTAAAGTGGCTAACCGTCATAACGCTTGCGCGGATCACTTTCTTGATTATTTGATTTCACCGGAAGCACAAGCCGATATTGCGAAAAATAATGTGATGCTACCGGTTATTGATAGTCCTATCGAAAATCATATTGATGCGTTAAAAAAACATACTCAAAATATGCCGGTACTGGATACGTCAAAAGTCACGGGAGAACAATTAAAAACTTGGATTAATCAGTGGCAAAAAGCACTTTCTAAATAGTTTCTAATGATATCGTTGTTTTCTCATCCGCATTTCCGTCCTCGTCATTATATTGGCGGAAGTGCGGTTATTTTTTTCATTGTTTTGCTTTATAGCACATCGCTTTCTGCGGTATTTTCCATCGGTGGAAATTATTCTTGGGAGGCTTTCAAGCAGGATGATTATTTACATCAAGTTATCTTTTTTAGTCTCGGGCAAGCCTTTTTATCGGCGTTGCTTGCCGTGCTGATCGGGGCATTATTTGGACGTGCGTTTTTTTATCAGCCTTTCCCGGGAAAACGTCTTATCCAGCGTTTACTTTCCCTAACTTTTGTGTTGCCGGCGCTTTTAGCGATCTTTGGCCTACTCGAAATTTATGGCACAGAGGGTTGGTTAAGCCGGCTAATGCAGTGGTTAGGGATTAATTGGAAACCGACAATTTATGGGTTGAACGGTATATTAATTGCCCACCTCTTTTTTAATATTCCCCTTGCTGCTAGAGTAACACAACAAGCCTTGCAATCAATTCCCTCAGAACAACATCAGTTAGCGGCCCAATTAAATATTCAAGGTTGGCAATTTTTCCGTTTAATTGAAATACCTTACCTTAAAAACCAGCTTTTACCGACTTTTGTTCTCATTTTTATGCTGTGTTTTACCAGTTTCACCATAGTGCTTTCTCTTGGTGGCGGGCCACAGAATAGCACTTTGGAAGTTGCTATTTACCAAGCGATATTTTTTGAATTTGATTTTCCTAAAGCGGCTTTATTTGCCTTGATTCAATTTGTTTTTTGCTTTGTATTATTTGGCTTATCCCAAGTTTTTGCTAAGCCGCCGGAAACCAATCTTTCCCAACTCTATATTTGGTTGCTGCCGCCATCAAGTGCGGTCAAAATTTTTAATGTTTTTATTTTGTTTAGCGTATGTTTATTTCTTTTCATACCATTGCTGAGTATTGTGGTGGAAGGGCTGATCGCACCGGAATGGTTTAGTTTTTGGCAAGATCCTCAATTATGGAAAGCGTTAATCTATTCCCTTTCGATGGCACCCGCTTCAGGTGCACTGGCGATAGTATTTTCTTTTTTATTACTCTTGCTTTCCCGTCAGCTACAATGGCTTCATTTTCCTGTGTTTGCAACCCTCATTCAAACCGGTGGTATGATGATTTTAGCCGTACCGACATTAATTCTTTCGGTAGGATTATTTTTACTTTTACAGGAAATGGATTTTAGTAATATTCATTTATTTTTAATTGTCGTGCTGTGTAATGCATTAGCCGCCATGCCTTTTGTCATTCGAGTTTTGAACACACCGATGATGCAAGCCATGCAGTATTACGAAAAATTGTGTTTATCGCTAAATCTTAAAGGGTGGCAACGCTTCAAATTAATTGAATATCCCTTATTAAAAACACCGCTAAAATATAGCTTTGCTTTGGCGACAACGCTCTCTTTTGGGGATTTTACGGCAATTGCGTTGTTTGGCAGTCCGGATTTTACTTCTTTACCGCACTTGCTTTATCAACAAATCGGACAGTATCGGAGTCAAGAGGCGGCGATTACGGCATTGATTCTGCTTAGCTTATGTCTTGGATTATTTATGTTTATTGAACACAATAGGGAAAACAATGATTAAATTAAAACAAGTGAAATTTAATTATCAATCTATGCCGATGATGTTTGATTTGCATATTGGTGAGCAAGAAAAAGTCGCAATTATCGGTGAGAGTGGTGCGGGGAAAAGCACTTTATTAAATCTGATCGCCGGTTTTGATTATGTCAATGTGGGGGACATTTGGCTTAACGGTGAAAA
The DNA here is from genome assembly GCF_004570945.1 of Pasteurella sp. WM03. NCBI lineage: Bacteria > Pseudomonadati > Pseudomonadota > Gammaproteobacteria > Pasteurellales > Pasteurellaceae > Pasteurella > Pasteurella sp. WM03. Next base: position 54,588 of record NZ_SPPO01000005.1, on the reverse strand, counting down.
TCACACGAGAAGCGCCCCTTATGAACGCCCAGTTTCCATGTTATTTCAAGAAAATAATTTGTTCACCCACTTGACCGTGGCGGAAAATATTGCATTAGGCTTAAAACCGAATTTGTCCCTTTCAAAGGAAGAGAAAATGCGAATTGAGCAAGCCGCAAGTGCGGTCAATTTACAGGATTTTTTAACGAGAAAATCGACCGCACTTTCCGGTGGGCAAAAGCAACGTGTTGCATTGGCACGTTGTCTGTTACGTGATAAACCCATTTTATTATTGGATGAACCTTTCTCCGCACTTGATCCACAATTACGTATGGAAATGTTAAAGTTGCTCGACCGGCTATGTAATGAAAAGCACTTAACATTGCTACTTGTGACACATCAACCACAGGAATTAGAAGGGTATATTGATCGTATCATCCCTATTCATCAAGGACGAAATTTATAGGAAAAAGAATGACAAGCGTACAATCTATTCAATTAAATAGCATAACACCACATCCTTCCATTGAATATTGGTCGGTTTGCAAAGTCGAGGCTTTGTTTGAGATCCCATTTTTAGAATTAATGTATCGTGCTGCTCAAGTTCATCGTGAGCATTTTAATCCACAAGCTATTCAACTTTCGACTTTAATGTCGATTAAAACCGGCGGTTGTCCGGAAGATTGTCATTATTGTCCACAATCATCTCGCTATCAGACGGGTGTTCAAAATCAACAATTATTGGAGATTGATGAGATCGTGGCTAAAGCTAAGATTGCTAAATCCCGTGGTGCTGCTAGGTTTTGTATGGGCGCAGCATGGCGAGGCCCGAAACCTAAGGATATTGAAAAAGTGACGGTTATCATTAAAGCCGTAAAAGCTCTTGGGTTAGAAACCTGTGGTACCTTTGGATTGTTACAAGAAGGAATGGCGGAAGAACTAAAAGAGGCGGGGCTAGATTATTATAATCATAACCTTGATACTGCACCGGAACATTATGAAAAAGTTATCGGAACACGTCATTTTGGTGATCGTCTAAGTACTTTAGGGAAAGTGCGAAAGGCGGGTTTAAAAGTATGTTGTGGTGGGATTGTAGGGATGAATGAAACACGCAAAGAGCGTGCGGGTTTGATTGCTAGCCTTGCTAATTTAGATCCCCAGCCTGAATCTGTACCAATAAATCAATTAGTAAAAGTAGAAGGGACACCGCTTGAAAATGCTGTTGAGCTGGATTGGACAGAATTTGTGCGTACGATTGCTGTTGCACGAATTACGATGCCAAAAAGCTATATACGCTTATCGGCAGGACGCCAAGGGATGACGGAAGAAATGCAGGCGATGTGTTTTATGGCTGGTGCTAATTCTATTTTCTATGGTGATAAACTACTCGTTACAGCTAATCCTGAAGAAGACGGTGATCGATTACTTATGGCAAAACTCGATCTTGAACCCGAAACAGAAGAAAATCGAAAAATTCTTGAATGATAGGATATAGAGATATAAAAAGTGCGGTTAATTTTAACCGCACTTTGGATTTTTAACGGTATTATGGCGAAGTGGAACAAATCTGTTTTTGGGTTAGTTTGTAGGGACACACTGCGTGTGTCCGAATTTAACATATTGAAGTGATTTGATTTTATAACAGGCACACAGTGGATCCCCACCGTTGTTGAAATTCTACTTTGTGCACTTGCCAAATAATACCCATTTTTAGTTATTTTCTGGATTCAAATTCTCCTAATGCCTCATCAAATTGTTCTGCAACAAGAGGATGGACTGGGGCAAAAATTGAGGAGGTAAGTGTAATAAATGAGCAAACTAAGAAACCGGGAATAATTTCATAAAGTTTGGATAAATCTTCCCAACCTAAGAATTTCATTAGTGGACTCCATATTACGACAGTTATTGCACCGGATAGCATACCCCATAAGGCGGCTTTCGAGCTAATGTTTCGGTTAAAGAGCGAGAGGATGACAACCGGTCCAAATGCGGCACCAAAACCTGCCCATGCATAAGAAACTAAGCCCATGACTTTGGAATTTGGATCTTGTGCGATCACAATGGCAACAACGGAAATGACTAATACCATTAATCGTCCGATCCATACTAACTCTTTGCTTGACGCATTTTGACGGAAGAAACCTTTGTAGAAATCTTCGGTGATGGCGGCAGAACACATTAATAATTGGGCTGAAAGTGTACTCATCACTGCCGCTAAAATAGCCGATAATACAATACCGACAATCCACGGATTGAACATGACTTTTGAAAGTTCAATGAAGACAGCTTCGGCATTTTCAAGAGGAATATTTTCGTGGGTAAAATAGGCTAAACCAAAGTAACCAACTGATACCGCACCACCTAGACAAAGTAGCATCCAAGTAATGCCAATGGTTCTGGCTTTATTGAGTGCCTGAACAGAATCTGCCGCCATGAAACGTGCCAAGATATGTGGTTGTCCAAAGTAGCCCAATCCCCACGCAAGTGCAGAAATCACCCCGATGCCTGAAACATTATGTAACCAGTTGCTATATGGAATGTTGGTTGCCGAAGACTTTACAGCTAATGCCATATTGATCTCTTCCCAGCTAATATTAACCAATACCATAACAGGTGCGAGAATTAATGCAAAAATCATTAAAGAAGCCTGAATTGTATCGCTCCAAGAGACAGCCAAGTATCCACCAATGAAGGTATAAGCAATAGTTGCCAGTGCGCCAAGCCAAAGAGCGATGGAATAATCCAAACCTAATAAACTTTGGAATAGTTTTGCACCCGCTACAACACCGGAAGCACAGTAAATGGTGAAAAAGAATAAAATAATTGAGGAAGAGATGATCTTTAACGCTTTTTTCTGACGAGGAAAACGTTGGGCGAAAAATTCCGGTAAGGTGAGTGCATTACTGTATTTTTCTGTGAAAACACGTAGGCGACCGGCAACAATCTTATAGTTCAGAAATGCGCCGATTGTGAGTCCGACCGCAATCCAAGCCTCTGATAAGCCGGAAAGGAAGATCGCGCCAGGTAAGCCCATTAAAAGCCAACCTGACATATCGGAAGCACCGGCAGACATCGCGGTTACAAAGCTTCCCATTTTACGCCCACCAAGAATGTAGTCGTCAAAGTTTTGGGTAGAACGGTAAGCATATAAACCGATACCCAAAATGATAATCAGATATAAGCCAAATGTGATGTAAATTTGCATAATTTTACTCCTATTATAATATTTTAGCTTTCCACTTTTTCTCCCCTAATCAGGGAGATTATGTCGGCTTAAGTTAAAAAATTTATGCACGTTTGAAAAATCAATAAATTGCGTGCAGGAACAATATTTTCCTCCTATCTTTTATTATGAATGAAAACTGCTAAGTTCACGGATATTTTTACTTTTCCATATCGTGTTGTTATGCAGACTAACTTGTGAAATTCTATCATTACAACACTTTTTAATGCTCTTCCGATGCCATCAATGAGGTGTTTCCACCCGCAGCAGTGGTATTATAACTACGAGAAAACTCATTGTATAACATCAATATATCTTGTTCTGTACGCCAATCGACACATTTGAAGATTGATTGACTATTTTCTGCTAACCACAGACGGCGTTCACTCTCAAGTTCGGTCAAATAGATGCCTTTTTGACAATGATCAAGTTTCGTATCAACGCGAATCCCTGCTTTGTTTACCCCTGCCAGTGGATGGTTTGTTTCAACCAACACAGTGAAACCTGCCGTTAGTAATTTGTCTGCTGCAGCTTGAGAAACCGCTAAATCACCATTGAGGATAGCAATCTCACAAGGTAGATAGGAAAGACTGTTGTGTTCTCCGGTTATGCTTTCTAACACAGGGCTGGTTTGTGCAAGACTATGTTCATCACCGAATTGGCTATAGTAACGTGGTGTACGAGTTAAGTGTTGGAGATAAAATTCTCCCCCGGCTTTTGGTCCGGTACCGGATAAACCATGTCCACCAAATGGTTGTACACCAACTACTGCACCGACAATGTTACGGTTAATGTAGAAGTTACCACAGTTAAGGTGTTTTTCCACTAAGTTCATTTGTTTACGAATACGAGTATGACAACCACCGGTAAGTGCATAGCCTTTTGCATTTACGCTATTTAATATATTTACCAAGTCATCTTTACGATAACGAACAATATGAAGAATTGGCCCGAATACTTCTCGTTGTATTTGTTCAAGATTATCCAACATATAAACGGATGGGGCAACGAAATGACCGTTGTCCGGAGTGGATAATTCCGTGTAGTCTCGAGCAATTTTACGCATATTGGCTTGGTGATTGAGTAAGTTTTGTTTTGCGTCTTCATCAATGACCGGGCCAATATCGGTTTCCAGTAAACGAGGATCGCCTATGCTTAACTCTTCCATTGCTTTAGAAATCATTTGGTAGTATTGATCCGCAATTTCTTCTTGTAAGAGTAAAATACGAAGAGCAGAGCAACGCTGACCGGCAGAATCAAAGGCTGAATTTAATACGTCTGCTGCGACTTGTTCCGGCAGGGCGGAGGTGTCTACCACTAATACATTTTGTCCGCCTGTCTCGGCAATCAAAATTGGATCGTTATCAGCGAGGGCTAAACGTTTTTCAATGAGTTTTGCCACCTCTGTTGAGCCTGTAAATACCACCCCATCAAAAGGCTGTTGTACAAGGGCTGCACCAAGATCACCTGCACCTAATACAAGCTGTAAAGCCTCTACCGGCACTCCGGCTTGATGGAGTAGTTTGATTGCGGCATAAGCGATAAGGGAAGTTTGTTCGGCAGGTTTTGCAATCACCGCATTCCCGGCAGCAAGTGAAGCGGCAATTTGTCCCGTGAAAATGGCTAATGGAAAATTCCAAGGTGAAATACAAAGTATCTTACCACGAGCTTCTCCAAGTTGGTTATGATTGGCTAAGTATTCAAGTTGGTTTGCATAATAGCGGAGGAAATCAACGGCTTCACGGAGTTCTGCAATGGCATTTGGCAAGGTTTTTCCAGCTTCGAGTATTGCCAGCTTCATTAGCAAACCATGGTTTTCCTCATAAAGATCGGCAGCGTAGCGTAAAACCTCTGCTTTTTTGACCGCACTTTGGCTATGCCAATGTTGATTGGTTGAAGCATTGAATACTTCCTGTGCTTGTTCCGTTTTTAAGAATTGAACTTCTGCCACGGTCTCACTTAATTTAGCAGGATTTTTTACAATATGAACATCTTGTTGGGTTAGATGTGGTACTGCTGTGATTGAGGTCGCATTTTCAATTTGTGCTTCATTCAATGAACGTTCAAGCTTTTCTAATACTAATTCATTCGTTAAATCAAAGCCTGAGGAATTACGGCGATTGCGAAAGAGCTCAGGTGGCTTGCGTATTAACTGGTTAGGTTCGCCATTTGATTGTGAATAACGTTTCCAAGGTAGGTTAACCAGTTCAGAGACGGGGATATTTTCATCTACTAATTGGTGAACAAAAGAAGAGTTTGCACCATTTTCAAGCAGACGACGAACGAGGTAAGCCAATAAAGTTTCGTGAGTTCCAACAGGAGCATAGACGCGTACTTGGCGGTCAAAATTTTCTTTTCCAACGATATTATCGTAAAGACTTTCTCCCATACCATGTAAGCATTGGAATTCAAATTGCTTGCCTTGTCCTATTTCATAAATTGTACACATCGTGAGCACATTATGCGTGGCAAATTGTGGATAGATAACATCTTGTGCAGCCAATAATTTTTTTGCACAGGCAACATAGGCAATATCCGTGTGATTCTTGCGGGTATAAAGTGGGAAATCGGTTAAACCATCGGTTTGAGCCCATTTGATTTCACTATCCCAATAGGCACCTTTAACCAAGCGGATCATTAAATAACCCTGTTTTTCACGTGCAAGATCAATTAAATAATCCAATACATAAGGACAACGTTTGGAGTAGGCTTGAACAACAAAACCGATCCCCTTGTAGCCTTTGAGTTCTGGCTCATCAAGTAATTTTTCGACCAAATCTAAAGATAGTTCTAGGCGGTTGGCTTCTTCTGCATCAATATTCACACTAATATTATATTTTTGTGCAAGTAAAAAAAGTTGTTTTACTCGTGGGTAAAGCTCATTCATCGTACGGTCATATTTGGCACGATTATATTTAGGGTGAATAGCAGAAAGTTTTACTGAGACACTGTTTCCGTCATAGATCGTACGACCCACAGCATTTTTGCCTACTTCTTCAATAGCGTGAAGGTAGTCGTTGAAGTAGCGATTGGCATCGGTGGCTGTCATTGCCGCCTCACCGAGCATATCAAATGAGAAAGTGAAACCTTTGTTATAGCGAGGTTGCGTGTGTTTGAGGGCCTCTTGCATATTTATACCTGCAACGAATTGCTTACCCATCACTCGCATTGATTTCACCATAACTTGTCGTATGACCGGTGCTGCAAAGCGGGAGAATAAATTGTTTAATCTATGAGAGAGTTGTGCTTCAGTGAGATTTTCACTAATTTTTTTACCGAAGAGCAGACCATAGCTAGCCGCATTGATGAAAAAAGATTTAGCATTCCCCAAATGAGCTTGCCAGTTGCCGTCTTGTAATTTTTCGTAGATGAGTTCATCACGAGTTTTTGCATCAGGAATTCTCAATAAAGCTTCGGCTAAACACATCAACGCAACACCTTCTTCAGAGCTTAAAGAAAATTCTTCCATCAAAGCATCTGCACCATATTGTTTTTGTTTGATATGACGGAGTTTATTGATGAGTTTTGTCGCATTGTCGGTAATGCGTTTTTCTTGTTCTTCAGTAAAATCAAGCGTTGCCATTAATCGGTCAACGGCAGTTTTTTCATCAAGAAGCGTATTTTCGGTAATTGCTCTGCGTGTTGGGCAATAAGTTTTTGAAAGTGAAATAGACATTTGCTCATCCCTTGTTTCTGTTTTGTTACAAGATTATTAATGAAATTTAATTTATTTAAATAAAATGTAAACAAAAGTTTTTTAGATTTGTGAGTAATGTCACAGAAAAAAATAGGGATTTGCCATCTTGTTGAAAAAATCCTCTTATTCAGGAGGAATAAGAGGATTTAAGTAGGATTAAAGATGTTGGTTGATGAAGTTGGCTAACTGACTTTTTGGTAATGCCCCCACTTGTGTTGCAACCACTTCACCGTTTTTCACTAAAAGTAAAGTTGGAATACTGCGTACACCGAACTGACCGGCAACAAGTTGATTTTCATCAACATTGATTTTTACGATTTTCGCTTTGCCGGAAAATTCTGGGGCAAGCTCGTCCAATACTGGGGCAATCATTTTGCAAGGACCACACCAAGGGGCCCAAAAATCAACTAAGACCGGTAGGTCAGAACGTAATACGTCTGCTTCAAATGTTGCATCTGTTGTGTGTAATACTTGGCTCATTTTTATTTCCTTTGTTTGTGAATCATCCCTCTATATAAGGGCATTTTTCTAGGTTACAAGTGAGGTCAGAATATCACGACTTATTCAAAAATACACTTATTAATTTGATTATTGAAAACTAAGAGGGAAAAACAAGATTTTCACAAGGTTTTCCAGATTTTAGCTTATACATATTAGCGAATGTGACATCTGCTATGTTGGTTAAGGCTTCTTCAGTTAAGAATGCTTGGTGGCCTGTAAGCAACACATTATGACATGAAGAAAGGCGGCGAAATACGTCATCTTGAATAACTTCGTTAGATTTATCTTCAAAGAATAAATCACGTTCGTTTTCATAAACATCCATGCCTAATGCGCCAATTTTACGTTGTTTGAGGGCATCAATCGCAGCGGGCGTATCAATAAGAGAACCACGACTTGTATTGATGATCATGACCCCATCTTTCATTTTCGCGAAAGTTTCACGGTTAAGTAAGTGATAGTTTTCCGGTGTAGCAGGGCAATGTAGTGTGATGACATGAGATTTTGCATACAGCTCATCAAGTTCGACATATTTTGCACCAAGTTCTTCCGCTATAGGATTTTTAAAAGGATCATAGGCAAGAATATTCATACCAAATCCTTTTAAAATACGCATGACAGCAATACCGATTTTTCCGCTACCGATAACGCCAACAGTGCGTCCGTACATATTAAATCCGATAAGCCCTTCTAGAGAAAAGTTTGCTTCACGAGTACGTTGATAGGCTCGATGAATGCGGCGGTTAAGTGTCATCATCAGTCCAACTGTATGCTCAGCGACAGCTTCTGGGGAATAAGCCGGGACACGAACAACTTGGATACCAAGGGATTGTGCGGCTTTTAAATCGACATTATTGAAACCCGCACAGCGTAACGCGACGACTTTGACACCAAGTGCGGCTAATTTTTCCAATACTTTTCGACTACCGTCATCATTCACGAAAATACAAACAGCTTCACAATGTTCAGCTAAGCGCGCAGTACTTTCATTCAACATAAAATCAAAAAATTCAAGATCAAAACCGTATTTTGCATTAATTAATTCAAAGTATTTACGGTCATAATTTTTTGTACTGTAAACAGCAATTTTCATATTATCTCCGGGATTTATTTTAAATTTGCAAAGGCTTGAAGCAAATCTGCTTTTATATCTTCAACATCTTCAATCCCTACGGAAAAACGAAGCAAAGTATTCGTAATGCCACGGGCGATACGTTCAGCTTCCGGAATATCCATATGGGTTTGAGTGGCGGGATAAGTGATAAAACTTTCTGTTCCGCCAAGGCTTTCTGCAAAGGTAATAAGTTTGATAGATTTCAAGAAAGTATTAATCCAGCTTTCATCTTTTAAACGGAAAGAAAGCATTCCACCTTTGTTTGGATAAAGAACAGAATCGACCTGAGGTTGGGCGCTTAAAAATTCAGCGATGGCTTGAGCATTTTCTTGATGGCGTTTCATTCTCAAAGAGAGGGTTTTCATTCCACGAATAGTCAGCCATGAATCAAATGGAGAAAGTACCGCACCTGCACCATTTTGAATATAGGCAATTCGCTCACAGAGTGTTTGGCCCTTTGCTACGATCAACCCTACTAAGGCATCGTTATGTCCTGCAATATATTTAGTACCACTGTGAATGACAATGTCTGCGCCTAAATCTAATGGGCGTGAAAGGACAGGCGTTAAAAACGTGTTATCTACTATCAACATTAATTGATGTTTTTTCGCAAGTTTTGCGATTTCCGCAACATCGCATTCTTCCATTAATGGATTGGAAGGGGTTTCAATGAAAATTGCTTTTGTGTTTGGTGTAATAGCCGCTTCGATCTCTTTGACTGAAGCAGTATTAACATAAATTGGTTTGACACTGTTATTATTCTTATAAGAAAAATCCAAAAGGCGATAAGTTCCACCATAAACATCACTGGAAACAATCCATTCATCGGGGGTAGTGAAAAGGCTCATTAATACTTGAATGGCCGCCATACCGGATGAAAATGCAAAACCCTGATCACCATTTTCTAGTTGGGCAATGGTCTGTTCAAGAATAGTACGAGTTGGGTTTTTGGTACGGGTATAATCAAAGCCTGTACTTTCACCAATGCCGTGATGCCCATATGCTGTGGAAAGAAAAATAGGCGTAGAGACCGCGCCAGTACGTTCATCGCTACGATTTCCTGCTTGGGCGAGTAGAGTATCAATTGAGTATTGTTGTGTTGTCATAATATCCTCGAAAATAGTTTTAAAAGTGACCGCACTTTTTATTAAAAAAGAACGAAAGCATTTTGGCACAAAGCCTAAAGTGATAAAAGGAGAAATTAAAAAATAGTAGATGAATTCACTTTTTCGTCATTTATTGTCAATAATTTAAGCGAAGTGAATTTTTTTTAAACGGTTGAGTTTTTTTTTTGAATCTGTAATTGACAGATTTTTAAATTTACGTAAAATGCGCACCACTAACAGCGAATGCGGGAATAGCTCAGTTGGTAGAGCACGACCTTGCCAAGGTCGGGGTCGCGAGTTCGAGCCTCGTTTCCCGCTCCAATTAACGGCGTGTTAGCAAAGCGGTTATGCACTGGATTGCAAATCCATGTAGCTCGGTTCGACTCCGGGACACGCCTCCATAATACGTTGTAAGTTAGTCTTTGCCCGAGTGGTGGAATCGGTAGACACAAGGGATTTAAAATCCCTCGCCTTTCGAGGCGTGCCAGTTCAAGTCTGGCTTCGGGCACCATTTTACAAAATCTCAATTTTGTAAAGAACTCCTTTAAAATCCTATATTTGGGTCGTTAGCTCAGTCGGTAGAGCAGCGGACTTTTAATCCGTTGGTCGAAGGTTCGAATCCTTCACGACCCACCATCTAGCACAAACTGGCGGTAAATTGGCGGTTTGTTTTTCATAGTTTAATTTCCTATATTTTGTAAGTGGCGATAACCGCCAGTCTAGTTTTTAACTGAAATTAATTTTTCTAAAGATTCTCACGGAAAATAAATAAATTTTTTATAAATCATAGTGTTATGGTTAATTAATTTTATTTTATGATCCCTTTTAAGTGTAAAATACTGTAAAAACCTGTAATTTTTACAGTTAAGATCACTATTCTGCCTCTTAGATGATCCCTTTTACTTCAAAGGGTTAACATTATTTCACCCCTGAAATTTAACTGAAAAAATGAAAATTTTTAACGTAAATTCGGCGGGGGAGGAAGTGGATTTTACGTGGCGTGGTGTTTTACGTAAAAAATTTCCGTGGCTATTAAACAATTTTCCTTTTTAAATAAATTTAATTAAGAAGCAATTAGTTAAATTTTCCGTGGTGTGCTCATTGGAAATGAAAATAGGGTCTTGTCATATCACAAAATGATCGTGAGAAGTTGGTATTTGCCAAAAAAGGGCGAAATGCCAAATAAAAAATATAACTTATTGATTTTGAAGAAGGTGAGTGTGGGATAAAGAAGAAGTTGGCATTTGTCTCAAAATACGTTGAGTTGCCAAAATAAAAAACGCCTGCCGGCATATACCAACAAGGCGTTTTCTTGGTTAATCTGTTTGGTTGTTTTTATTCATCTATTCCATCAAGGAGTGAATCATCATTCCATAGCTCCTCAAGATATGCTAAAAATTTTTCCTTATCGTCTTTATCAAAACCTGAAACATCAAATCCTTGTGAACTTGATGTTCTGATTCTGACATCAACATCCTTAAATTTTTCACCAATACGTTTTGGCAATACTTCTTCCAATCTTGCAATCATTTTTTGCTGTCTGGTTATTTTTTTGCTGTCCCGTTCTTTTGTAAAACGAATGTCTAGTTTTTTCATAGTTTTCCCTTTTGTCACTGTTTTTATGAACAGTATTTTAAGGGGTAAAAAATCACTGTCAAGATACACAGTGATTTGCTTGTTTATTCAATGATCGGGGTAAGTTTACTTTTGATTTTCTGTGCTGTTGATGATTGATTATTAAATATTGAGGCTTGATTTGGCTGAGGTGAGCCACCATGCGTGTGTGTTGCCAATGTACTTGCTATCTCTCCCAAGAGTTGAATCGTATCTTCTAATAATCTAAAAATGTTTTGCCCCTCTGATCCCATTGTTAAAACCCACTAAAACAACGAAACAAAAATCAAATAGGGATTTAGCGGAATTTTACGGACGTAAGTGGGCGGAAGTATTGAGAAATGGGGCTTTGCGGTGCATTGCCCCATTTTAATTAGAAAGAAACCAAAAATGATGAATTGCGAAAAATTGGCGGGAAATGACCGCTTGAGCCATTAAAACTGCGAAAATATAAAGCACGTTTAAAAGTGTTTAAGCGGCGTTTAAATTATCCTTAAATGACTTCGCCTCTTCTTTTTTCTCTTGCAGGCTTGCCATAGATTCAGCCGTTGTCAGAATTGCCACACGCCCCTCTTCGCTTGCTTTACGGAAACATTGCACAAGGTGACGTTCTATGTTGTTAAACGACTCGTCAGGCTTTTGGTTGCCGATATTTAACAAGGCATCTTCAATAAGCCTTATGGCTTGCATTAATTCATCTCTATTTCCGTCATTCCCTTTAAGTAAAGTTGCTTTAATATCTAAACCAATCTCCCTTCCTGTTGGCGTGGTTACGATAAAATCATCACGAGTTTTTGATGGAGATTCGGGCAACTTGAATTTAAAGCCTAACTCTTGCTGTACATCTTCTGGTAAAGAGCTGTAATGGTACTCAAAAGCAATTCCTCTCTTACCCTCTACTTGTCTTTTAACCCACTGATTTTTAGTCGCTCGCCTTGTCACATTAGAAGGTTGATTCGGTAGTCCTCCTATTCCAGCTAATTCAAAAGCAGTAAACCATTCTTTCTTAGATGAATTCATAAAACCCCCTTGTAAACTCCTTTTGAATTCAAAATTATTAAAAATAAATTCCCTCATAAATCAAATAGATATATAAAATTCCCAAGATTTTAATAAATTCATTTGAATTCTTATATTGATTTCACAATGAATTCACTATATTATCTGCTCATAGTTAAGCGATTTACACTGCTTGCGTACTTTTCAAAACTAACTTTTAAGGATCTCACAAAATGACTAGGAATAAAAGAGTCAGCGATATGAGCAATCACGAAATTCGTGGAGAACTGATGAAACGAGGTAAAACATTCGCTCAGTTAGGGATTGAAAATGGATTGGCTAAAACAACGATTCGGAATGCATTGTTCCGCATAGCGTGCTGCCCAAATTTCTTGAGGAGTGACGCCAATCGCTTCAGCGATAATCTTTTCCCCTTTCGGATAACTTACCCGCAACGCATTTTTCAGCGTGGAGGGGGCAAGTCCCGATTTCACAGAAAGCGAATGCAATGTGATATTTCGCTCGTGCAGCTCATATACAATGCGTTTTCGGCTCCAATCTTTTTTCTGCATAAATCTCTCCCTGCATTTAATTTAAACTTGCTTTAGGTTAAACTTAGGTGTAAATCCTTAGCGTTACCCGTTGGATTAAGTATAGTTTAAGTTAAACCATTAGATTAAGTCAGGAAGATTAAATTAAAAAATTGAACATTTTTTATTTAAATTTTATAACTATTTGATATTTAAGGAATTAAGTCTCATTTATTTAAAATAATCTTAACTTAATCCGAGATTAAGTTAGGAGTTTTTAAAATGATCCAAGAATGGTACGAGCTGAAAAAGATCACTGGTATAGGAGGTCTGCCTACAACAGTTCAAGGAATTACCAAAAAGGCTAAGTTAGAAAATTGGAAAAGAAGACGTGTGGCCAGCGTTAAAGGTAACGTGTTTGAGTATTATGTGGGCGATATGCCGCCAAGCGTGCAAGCGGCGTTAGGAGTTGAGGTGGTTAAGCCAACTGAGCCAAACCAACTGAGCCAAACCAAGGCGATGTGATTATTCGCACGGCAGAAGGCGATGTAAGCGTTGATATGAAGACACGTGGGCTGAAACCGACTGTGGTGCAGCAAGCCCTTGAGGTGATTGAACAGGCGTTAAGCAATGTCAATAAAGCCCCCAGCGATGAGTTAAACAACATTGAGTGGCATTTGGTGAGGTGCTTTCGTAAAGCCAGCGAGGAGGGTAAAGAGGCGATACTTTCCACCGCCGAAACAATGGCAACGCTGCAAGAGAAAAAAGAAGAGGCGAAGTCATTTAAGGATAATTTAAACGCCGCTTAAACGCTTTTAAACGTGTTTTATATTTTCGCAGTTTTAATGGCTTAAGCGGTCATTTCCCGCCAATTTTTCGCAATTCATCATTTTTGGTTTTCTTTTCAATAAAAAAGGGCAACGCACCGCAAAGCCCCTTTTTTCAATACTTCCGCCCACTTACGTCCGTAAAATTCCGCCAAATTCCTATTTCTTTTTTGTTTCGTTGTTTTAATGGGTTTTAACACCGGAAACTTCATCAGAGATGATCTCACGCCCAGATTTAGATGTGCTACCGACTAAAATGGGGATTCCGCTATATAACAAAGCACAAGATCGGGCTTGTTATATGCCAAAACGGGATTGCATTGTGATGCCGGATTTTGAAAAGTTTCACTCTGCCGATGATTACTATGCCACCTTACTACATGAATGTGGCCACGCAACTGGGCATAAAGACCGACTGAATCGAGAGGGGATTGTCAATTTTGATAAATTTGGTTCTGAACGTTACGCCTTTGAAGAATTAATTGCCGAACTAACCAGCGCATTTACTTGCGCACATATGAATGTTTGCAACAATATTTCGCAAAATGCGGCGTATATAGAGCATTGGGTTCAATCATTGAAATCCGATAAGAAAGCGATTTTTCGTGCATCATCACAAGCACGGGAAGCAACGCAATATTTGATTGATAAATTCAATCAAGAAACGCGTCTTGCCGCTTAAGGTTTTATTTACCCTAACAGGGATACATTATCCCTGTGGGCATAGTGTATCCCTTCTATTTTTAACTTAATAGGAGATTACACTATACCAAATTGGTGTCAAAATGTACTGATTATTGAATGTTTTGATGAGCAACGGGCGCTATTTTGTAAAAAGCTCTTTTCACTTGATGAAAGAAGTCAATATTATCTTGATTTTGGTCAATTAGTGACGATGCCCGAAGCATTATTAAAGACAACTTCGACTTTTAATGAGCACTACAAATTGCTCCAAATGAATGTTCACAAGCGATTTTCAGCTAAGTTAATTAAGCAATTTATCAAGAAAAGCGAACAGAAACGGATACGGCGGTTAGCTAACAATGTCATTGGACAATTGAACATTTTGTATCCTGGCTGGAAAAACGACCAAATGAGCAGAGAATCCTAAACTTTGATGTTGCTTTAGCCAAACAGCATGTTGAGAACCTTACTCAATATGGTGCAACAGACTGGTATCAGTGGAGCTTGGTTAATTGGGGTTGTAAATGGAATGCGAATACTGATAATTGCTTTGTCGATATTGACGATGGACGAGGAATTGTTTGTGAGTTCGATACACCTTGGAATCCACCGGAAGAATGGTTCGCAACACTTTGTGAAACTTTCCCAAATTATCAAATGCGACTTGCCTATTTTGAGCCGGGAATGTGGTTTGCCGGTGAACTGATTTCAGATACGCAAGGCGGTTATTATTCAAGCCCGATTGAAGATGATTCAGAAATGAAAGCATTTATTTTTCGGGAATTTGGTTGGGATTTTAGCGAAGAGGAAGAGTAAATTCTCATCCGGTTAAGACAGCCAAGACGTGGTCAAATTTTATTTGACGGTATTTTTCATCCCATAGGGACAAGTTCCCTATGGAAACTTGCTCCCTATTCAGTCATTGATAAGGAGCAATCCATAATGGATTTCGAACAAAAATTTACCACACTTTTTAAATCAATTGTGCCTCATTACCGGCGTTCAGAGGTATTTTACGACTTCATCACCATTTTGGTGACTTGAATTTTATCTGGTTTTGTATGGTGAGTCAGCGGATGAGGCGCTAAAACAGCGTTATCAGACGGCTTTAGGTCACTACACAGATGACGAAAAGCAAAAGTTAGTTGAGCTGAGTGTGATTGTCGTAGAAGCCCTTGAAAACAAGACCTATGATTTTTTAGGTTCGGTGTTTATGGTCTTAGAGCTCGGCGATTAGATATAAAGCACAGCATTTCACACCGAGTTATGTTGCGCAAGCAATGGCTACGATGACATTATCCAATTGTCATGAGTTAATTCAACAACGTGGATTTATCACGTTGCAAGAGCCAACGTGTGGCTCCGGTGTGATGATTATAGAATCCTATAATTATTTACGTCGAGAGTCATTTAATCCTCAGCAACAGATGTGGGTACAAGCTCGAGATTTGGATTTTACCGCTGCGATGATGTGTTATATTCAGATGACTCTTTTACACATACCGGGCGAAGTGATAATTGGGGATACCCTAAAAAATGAGGTTCATCATCATTTATACACAACAGCTCATCTATGGGGGAACTGGAACAATAAATTAGTATGCGCAGATTTAGATACTGAACCAGAAATTCAACAAATTGAATCTGAACCAGTAGAGGAATTGCCTGAAATTGATTGGGAAAGTGAACCGATGTTTTATTAAAAATCAAATACACGCTATTTAGTGCAAAAAGCCTAGTGGATTTTAATTCACTAGGCTTTATTTTATATACTCTCTATTATAGATACCTTTTAATTTTGCTACAGTTGATTTTGATAGATTGTAATTTTGCATGACAACGCTAATGGAATGACCTGATTTAAAATCTTTGTAGATTTTATGGCGTATTTTTTCCGTTACTTTAGGAGGTCGTCCGCCCAATGCTTTTTTATTACCTGAAGTAAGTTTAGCTCGTTTGCCTTCTTGAGTGCGTTCAACAATAAAACTTCTTTCCAGTTCTGCAAAAATGCCTAATAACTGAATTAATGCTGTTCCCATAGGATTATCTTGTTTTCGGGTATCTATTCCTTGCTGTATTGCAATAAACCCAACATTTTTCTTTTTAAAGATTTCAAAACTTTTTGGACTAGCCTCTAAGACTTGTCTAAAAACTTACACTTTAGTGTTTTTTAGACTGTCTAAAAATGTTACTCAAAGTTTCTAGACCAAATAGTAGATATTTAACTCAATATCGTCATTAAAAATTTATTTTTATCTTTAAGAGAGTTTCTAGGTAACGCTACTAGGCTGTAAACGGTATATTTAGTAGCAAAAATCTGGAACAATAATAGAAACTATGAAATATCGCCAATTTCTCATTTTATGCGTTACAGTAATTCAAGGCATTGAAGTTGAAGCAAATATACGGAATCCACATGAGGGTGGGATTTGTCATGTTGAGGCTGAATATTATTATCCCGGCGTGTGGGAGAGATATAGTGAGAATGAGTTGATTTGTAATTATTGGAAATTTTTAAGTGAAGATGATAAACAAGCCCTGGAATCAGAGTTAAATGATTATCATAGTAATGAGACAGATGATAAGGTAGATGAAGTTGATAATAGCGATTATGATACTTTAGATGAAATGGATGGGAAATAGGAACACTAAAAAAGCCAAAAGGCTATTAAGGGGGCCCTGAAGGGCCAATAAGGGGAATAATTCAAGGGTAACCTTTCCAAGGGGAAAGGTCTTACCCGAAAAGGCCAAAGGGCTAAAGGGCCTTTGTCTTGCTTATTCACATTTTATAGGGTCTGTAATGTTTAAATCACTAGTACAAATTTTCAAGTCAAAACCAACCGTATCTCATCAAGCCAAGACCGATAATCCATTATTGAGGCAGGATCTAGACGGTTGGATTATTCCGTATTCAGCATCAGAATTACTCAATACTGAACTGAGCCAACACTATTTAGACTTATTGCAGCAATAATCGTCAAATTCCCAAAGTGTTTGTTTTTCTTTGCGCCATAGGGTTTTACCTTGCGGATTAAGAAGAGCAAGTACTTGTCCATTCGGTTGGCAGATGGCATAGCAGGTTTCCTGCTTCCATTCAATGAAGTTACCGTCAATCGTCTGTTTAAGTTGCTGGTAGTGGTCTTGTTGAGCAATCAGTTCAAATCCGTTAAATACGGAGTGCCGTTCGTTAACAATTTCATCGTTTTTGAAAGTTCGAGTGAAAGCGATTTGGTCGCCGTCCCATAGGTATTCAATGCGTAGCTGCTGCTGTGGACATTCTTTTAAAATCCGTCTGCCTAGGGCGTCATATTTATAATACCAGACTTCGCCTTTTGGGGTAGTAAGTCCGACCAGTTCGTTTTTGCCGTTCCAGCGGTAGTGGGTTTGTTGTTTTCTGAAGCCGTCTCTAATTTCTGTTTTTTGGGTGAGTCTGCCTGCGTTGCCGTATTCGTAGTAATGCTCGTTTAAGCGGTGGAGTTTATGCCCTTTTTGGTAAATATCCTGATGTGGGACAATTTGCCGCTGTGCCTGATATTCGGGGTGGTGTGGGTTTTGGATTAAGCCATAGGTTTCACTGCCTATATGACGTTGGGTGAGGTAGCCACATTCGTCATAGGCGTAGCGTTCTTGTTCGCGGTTTTGGTTGTGAACTTGGGTAATTTGGTTGTTGCGGTTGAGGGTGAAAAAGTGGTGTTCGCCCTTGTCTTTGCTTTCAAGGGTGTTCAGTGCTTTGTCATAACGGTAATGTTGATTGACTTCGGCAAAACTTGGGGCATCAATGCCGGTGGCACGCAGTTCGTCTTTGTCAAAAAACTGTGAGGGTTCCCAACCCGCTCGCTGTTGAATGAGGCAATCCATTTCATCAAAGCGTTGTTTGAGGATAAACCCTTGTGGGGAAGTGCGGTTAATTTCATTGCCGTTTTGGTCGTATTGGAAAAATAATGCGTGTTTTTGACCGCTTATTTACTAATTTTATAGAATGAATTGTTAAAGAGCGAATAATGATTTTCTTTTTACCTAAACGGCTCTGCTAATCTACTCGTTAAAGGGCGTAGTTTTTCGCGGTCATCCCATAAATCGGGAAAAACTTCAAATTTCATATCATCTCGGTTAATGCCCGTTTCAAAATAACGAATAAGCCTTTCAATGATTGCCTCACCCCAAGCCCAATCTAGTTCATATTTTTCTAATATTTCTCGATCTTTTTTCACACTAAGATTATGTTTTACAATTGGGGCATCATAGCCTGTAAAATAATTATTACCTAAATCTACCAGCTTTCCTCCTAGCCCATATACATTTTCTTTCTTTCCTCTAAAATATGGATCTGTTGGATCATAGGACACAATCCAAAATCTCTCATAGGGTTTCATAGATGGGATCACTTTTTTTAATTTTTTAACGGCAAATTTTTTTTCAACATAACTCGTCATTACAAAAACTTCAAATAAAATTGGAAGTTGATTTAAATCTAGCCCTTCGTTCCAGTTATCTACGTTTTCTGATTTTATATCAAAAAAGCGTACAATTTGGCTTTCCATACGTTGGGCTACTGTATATAAATTTTCTTTTAATTGATACACTAATACATCACCTTGTTTACTTCTTATTCTATTCATTATTTTTTACCACATATTCTACCGTTATTTTTTAGATGTTTATCTGCAGCATCTAGATAAATATCTCGTCTTTTATTATTAATTCCTACTGGATTTTGTTTATTTGCTGTTTGATTTAAACCTCCAGCTTGTTCAAAATACCGTTGCTCTAATCCCCTTGCAATGTCTTTACCTTCTTGACCGTAACCTCGATATAAAATTCTTGGAGGTTCACCACCGAATCGTTCAAAGTTAGAATTGTAACGATAGTTTAATACCTTTTGTGCATTTGACATTTGATTACCTTGCATACTCGCATAGCCAATATAAGGCTTACCTGTTTTAATATCAAAACCACGATAAGTAATATGAGTTGCCTTCGCAGGATTACCTACCAATCCAAGCGGATCAATCCAATCATATGAATTCAAAGTATATAGATAAGGATTATTACCACCTAATAATCCAATCGGATCGGAATTTAGGTAACAAGCCATTTCAGGATCATAATACCTAAACCTGTTATACGCCAACCCACTTTCTTCATCGTAGTATTGCCCTGCAAAAAGTAAATTCGGATCTAATTGTGAATTTCGGCGGTAGTCGCTGAAAGGCAGTCCCCACAGGCTCTTATTCTGTGGTCTCCAACTTAATTTACCATTAGGGGCAAGCAGCCTTAATACCTTGCCGTTTGGCTGAACAATCGCATAATTAGTCTCCTGCTTCCATTCAACAATATTGCCATCAATCTTTTGTTTAAGTTGTTGATAGCGGTCTTGTTGGGCAATCAGTTCAAAGCCATTAAATACGGAGTGGCGTTCACTGACAATTTCATCGTTTTTGAACGTTCGAGTAAAAGCAAGCTGGTCGCCGTCCCATAGGTATTCAATGCGTAGCTGCTGTTGTGGGCATTCTTTTAAAATCCGTCTGCCTAGGGCGTCATAATTTATAATACCACACTTCGCCGTTTGGGGTAGTGATGCTGACCAGTTCGTTTTTGCCGTTCCAGCGGTAGTGGGTTTGTTGTTTTCGGAAGCCGTCTCTAATTTCCGTTTTTGGGGTGAGTCTGCCTGCTTTGTCGTATTCGTAGTAATGCTCGTTTAAGCGGTGGAGTTTATGCCCTTTTTGGTAAATATCCTGATGTGGGATGATTTGCCGTTGTGCGTGAAATTCAGGATGGTGTGGGTTTTGAATTAAGCCATAATTTTCATGTCCTACGTGGCGTTGGGTGAGGTAGCCACATTCATCATAGGAATAGCGTTCTTGTTCACGGTTTTGGTTGTGAACAGAGGTGATTTGGTTGTTTCGGTTTAGGGTGAAAAAGTGCTGTTCGCCTTTGTCCTTGGTTTCAAGGGTATTCAGAGCCTTGTCATAGCGGTAATGTTGATTGACCTCGGCAAAACTTGGGGCGTCAATCCCGGTGGCTCGCAATTCGTCTTTGTCAAAAAACTGTGTCGGCTCCCAACCTGCCCGCTGTTGGACGAGGCAATCCATCGTATCATAGCGTTGTTTGAGGATAAACCCTTGTGGGGAAGTGCGGTCGGTTTCATTACCGTTTTGGTCGTATTGGAAAAACAATTGGTTTTTTTGACCGCTTGTATCCGTTGTGTCCGGCAAGTTCAGTTCAATTAATTCCCCGAGACTATTGTACTTAAATTGCGTGATGATAGGCTCATCTTTCCCCTCAATATAGAGCGTTCTTGTGAGAGTTTGGGCTTCATCATAAGTGCGCTCAATTCGGTGGCCGTTTTGGGTTTCTTTGATGAGTCGGTCATTAAGGTCGTAGTCAAAGGTTTGTCGGCTATACAGACTTTGAATAGCGGTCACTCTGCCGAGGTTATCGTATTCGTAAAAATAGCTGTCGTCAGTCGTGATAAGGTGAATTAAGCGATAACCTGCGTCATAGTCGTAATGGGTAACGTTCCCCTCACCATCGGTCAGGCTTTTGAGTGTGCCGTTGTCGTTGTAGCAATCCCAGTGGTTATCGGCGAAGGATAGAGCGGTCAGATTTGTCTAATTTTTTGCAAATTTTTAGGAAAATTTGACCGTTTGAACGGTATGTTATCAAGTTAATTTTTAAAGAACAATAATAGTGCTCGTTTATAACAAGTACCGTTTTTTTAACATTTATCAGTCGTTACAGTATGACACTATCGGGGGAGATTACGATTATTTGATTCGAATCTACTTCAGTAAATCCAATGCAATTTTCTTTTTTTAAGTCTTGTAATATTTTGGAGTTAATACTGATTTCATATATCCCAGCTAAATTAAGTACATCATATTTGTAATTTTCTAATAAATGTATTTCCTTTGGATAAATATCAAAAGGATCTTCCCTGTTTTTATAGTTTTCATAGGTTTTATATATAATAATTTTACCACTTTGTATGTTCATGAATTTTGATAATTCATAATCTATACATTCAATTGAGACTATAGGGAAGCCAATCAGGTAGTATTTTTCAGAGAATCCTTCTATTTTTATTTCTATTTTGTTTATTGATGGTAAATTATATTTGGAAAAAATATTCATAACTTTTTGAGAAACCACTACCCAAATACCCATTAAGTTAGGGCAAACACGGAAAAAGTCAATTCTCTTCAGCTTTTTACTGGTGGGGAATAGGGTAATTGAACCGATTAATTCTTCTTGATTGAATTGCATGAAAGAGTTCAATACATTTCTCTGAAACTCTTTTGAGTTTTTTTTGAAAAAATCATTAAAAAATTTTTCATCTCTAGAGTTTTCAAAAGATTTTTTCTTAATTTCTAGTTGATAGCCAGATGAGACACCTGTTGTCTCTCTATCATACGATGATTTGACTGTTATAAATTGCATTTTTTTACTCCACTTTTAATAATATCGCCAAAATAGCTATTTAAATTTTTTCCGCTTTTTTGTGCTTGTGCTATTTTTCTTCTTAGGTCTGTCTGTAGATTTTTTATATTCTCTAGTGTAAAACTGTTTGTATCTCTTAGTTTTGTTAATTTCTCTCTAACAAAATCATTATAAGATGGATGATTTCCGTGGAATGGTCTATCTAAATCAATTAGATTTGTCATATCTTTTGCTTTAGTGCTGACATTTTGAATGTATTTATCTCTTCCATTAGATAGCCCTCTTAATTCGTTTTTAAATTCTTTGTATATTTGTTGAGGAATAATATGATGTAGTTCGAGTCCAAATGGATCTAACTGATCTAAAATATTATGCACATACGCATAAGGCGTTTCCCCACCTTGTAACCCAATTGGGTCTGATGAAAGGTAATTTGATGTTTCAGGATCATAATAACGGAATCGATTATAAGCTAGCCCTGATTCTTCATCATAATATTGCCCTGCGAATAATAAACTTGGGTCTAGGTTTGAATTGAAGTTATATTGACTAAATGATAATCCCCATAGGCTTTTGTTTTGTGGTTTCCAGCCGAGTTTGCCCTCAGGGGTAAGTAATCCCAATACTTTGCCGTTCGGTTGCACGACAGCATAGTGGGTTTGGTTTTTCCATTCAACGATATTCCCATCAATGGTCTGTGTGAGTTGTTGATAGCGGTCTTGTTGGGCAATCAGTTCAAAGCCATTAAATACGGAGTGGCGTTCACTGACAATTTCATCGTTTTTGAACGTTCGAGTAAAAGCAAGCTGGTCGCCGTCCCATATGTATTCAATGCGTAGCTGCTGTTGCGGGCATTCTTTTGAAATCCGTCTGCCTAAGGCATCATATTTATAATGCCATACGTCGCCTTTTGGTGTGGTGAGTCCGACCAGTTCGTTTTTGCCGTTCCAGCGGTAATGGGTTTCTTGTTTTCTGAAACCGTCCTGTTTTTCAACCTTGGTAACCAACCGCCCCGCCTTGTCGTATTCGTAGTAGTTTTCGTTTAAGCGGTGGAGTTTATGCCCTTTTTGGTAAATCTCCTGATGTGGGACAATTTGCCGCTGTGCCTGATATTCGGGGTGGTGTGGGTTTTGGATAATGCCGTAACTTTCGTGTCCCACATGGCGTTGGGTGAGGTAGCCACATTCATCATAAGCATAGCGTTCTTGTTCACGGTTTTGGTTGTGAACTTGGGTGATTTGGTTGTTGCGGTTGAGGGTGAAAAAGTGGAGTTCTCCCTTGTCTTTGCTTTCAAGGGTGTTCAGTGCTTTGTCATAGCGGTAATGTTGATTGACCTCCGCAAAACTTGGGGCGTCAATCCCGGTGGCTCGCAATTCGTCTTTGTCAAAAAACTGTGAGGGCTCCCAACCAGCCCGCTGTTGAATGAGGCAATCCA
Organism: Pasteurella sp. WM03; assembly: GCF_004570945.1. NCBI lineage: Bacteria > Pseudomonadati > Pseudomonadota > Gammaproteobacteria > Pasteurellales > Pasteurellaceae > Pasteurella > Pasteurella sp. WM03. The sequence continues at coordinate 31,439 of NZ_SPPO01000005.1, read as the reverse complement.
TTTCATCAAAGCGTTGGTTGAAGATAAACCCTTGTGGGGAAGTGCGGTTAATTTCATTGCCGTTTTGGTCGTATTGGAAAAACAGTTGATATTTTTGACCGCACTTTGTGTCTATATTTGTGTTCGTGTTGGTTTTATCGTTATTTGGCAAAGTTAATTCTGTCAGTTCACCGAGGTTGTTGTAGTTAAATTGGGTAATGATAGGCTCATCTTTGCCTGCAATATACAGCGTTCTGGTAAGGGTTTGATGTTCATCATCATAAGTGCGGTTAATTTTATTGCCGTTTTGGGTTTCGTTGATGATGCGGCCGTTAAGGTCGTAGTCAAAGGTTTGTCGGCTATACAGGCTTTGAATAGTGGTCACTCTGCCGAGGTTATCGTAGTCGTAAAAATAGCTGTCGTCATTTGTGATAAGGCGAATTAAGCGATAACCAGCGTCATAGTCGTAATGGGTAACGTTCCCCTCGCCATCGGTTAGGCTTTTGAGCAAGCCGTTTTCATTAAAGGTGTACGTGTAGGTTTCGCCTTTTGGATTGGTGATTTGACGAAGTTTGAGGCTATCTTTATCGTAGTCATACTGCCAGCGGTTGCCTTCGCCGTCCACTTTTTCAACCAATAAATCAAACGCCCCATATTTCAACTGCCAATCTACCCCATTGGCATCGGTGTAGCGGATGAGATTGCCGTGTCGGTCGTAGTCTTGCTGTTCAAGGCTTTGGTTCGGGCGGGCAATGCGGCTTAATTTATGCTGGGTATTATAGCCATACTGCCACGAATAGCCCCTGCCATTGGTAAAGCGGCTCAGGCGGTCTTTTTCATCATAATTGAGCTGAATTCGGCGTTGCTCCGCATCTTGTGCTTCAATTAAACGATGACGTGGGTCGTAGTGAAACTGTTCAAGCTGTTGACGTTGCCCGATCGTGGATTTCACTTCGGTCAGTAATCCAAATGGATTGCGTACAAACTCAGTGGTTGTGCCATAAGGCGCGGTAAAAAGTGCGGTCTGTTTTTCCCTATTTTCAGTAAATTGCGTTTGCCTTGTCCAGGTGAGGTTGAGTGGGTCGGTGAGCTTAACCAGCTGTTCCCGCTCATCATACTCATAGAGCCATTGCTGACCGATTGTGTCGGTGAAACAACGCACTAAACCGGTTTGTTCAAGATAATCAAAGGTGATTTGATTGCCGTCAGGCAGGGTTTGAGTGAGTAAATTGCCGTAGTGGTCATGATAGAGTGAATTGTTAAAGAACGAATAATTATTTTGTTTTTAGTAAGCATAAGGGAGCTATGTTTCACATACGTTATGTTTGATCAAAACGATGAATAAATTCAAAGTATAAATTTTCCGAATTTAATTCTTTTGCAGAAAAGTCCTCCATTAGTTTTGCATTATCACTATCTACAATAGTCATAAAAAAAGTTATATTATGATTAGTATAATCCTGAATTGCCAACCTAAATGATTTTAGGAGCGAGTCGAATATTTCAGATTGGTAAATAGTAAAATCATCATGAGGTTCGTACTCGCTGATTTCTTCTAATATAGAGTATATATCCTTATAAAAAATTTCATCAAATCCATCTTCTAAATCACCTAATCCTAGTGAAAAATAGGAATAAAACCATTTTATGGCAGAAATTGTCTGGGGATTTTTAAATTCTGTTTTTATTTCCTCATAATGAGAAAGTGTATTTGCAGCCCAACCTAAAGATGTACAATCCTCATCTATATATAATGCATATGTAAATACATCATCTTGAGAATATTTTTCTAGAGTGTATTTGAGCGTTTCTTTAATACCTTTTTCGACTGAGTTTTCTAATTTTTCTAATAGTTGTTTATCAATAATTGACATAATAATTCTCCTATTAAGATTTACATTTTTTAATTCCATATTTACCAAATACTTTTCCGCCTGCTCTTATAATCTCCTTATTTATATATGAAGATGCTTGTTTTTTATTCATTATCCCTAAATCCATCCATTTTGATGCTCGTTTATCAGCTTTCTCTAATAAAGAAGCTATTTTTTCTGCATTTTTAACTGTATGAACATCTTTTGTATTAGAAGCAATCATTAAGTTTGATCTACCAATTATATTTTTCTTGTCAAAATTTAACGGTACATCATATTTATTAGCTATTTTTATTGAGCGATCTAAGGCTGATCTCATATTAGGAATTTCTGAAAAACTGCCTTTGAAAATAATATGGTGTCCATGAGGGTTTATAACATTAGTTTTAGGTGTAACTCCTTGAGATTTGACAATATCTAGCCAAGATGTAAGTCCGAAAGAGTCTGTTATGTCTTCTGGATTATGTGTATAAAAATAAGGTGTTTCCCCACCATCTAGTCCTATCGGGTCTGAGCAGATATAATTTCCATTCTCGGGATCGTAGTAACGGAATCTATTATAAGCTAGTCCACTTTCCTCATCATAATATTGCCCTGCGAATAATAAATTTGGGTCTAGATTTGAATTGAAGTTATATTGACTGAAAGATAGTCCCCACAAGCTCTTATTCTGTGCTCTCCAACTTAATTTACCATTAGGGGCAAGTAGTCCTAATACCTTGCCGTTTGGCTGAACAATCGAATAATTGGTCTCAAACTTCCATTCGATGAAGTTACCGTCAATCGTTTGTTTGAGGGTTTGATAGTTATCCTGTTGGGCAATCAGTTCAAAGCCATTAAATACGGAGTGGCGTTCGCTAACCAGTTCGCTTTTCTTAAAGGTTTGGGTGTAGGCGAGTTGGTCGCCGTCCCATAGGTATTCAATGCGTAGTTGCTGTTGCGGGCATTCTTTTAAAATCCGTCTGCCTAGGGCGTCATATTTATAATACCACACTTCGCCTTTTGGGGTAGTGAGTCCAATGAGTTCGTTTTTGCCGTTCCAGCGGTAGTGGGCTTGTTGTTTTCGGAAGCCGTCTCTAATTTCTGTTTTTTGGGTGAGTCTGCCTGCTTTGTCGTATTCGTAGTAATGCTAGTTTAAGCGGTGGAGTTTATGCCCTTTTTGGTAAATCTCTTGATGTTGGACAATTTGCCGCTGTTCGTGAAATTCTGGGTGGTGTGGGTTTTGAATTAAGCCATAATTTTCATGTCCTACGTGGCGTTGGGTAAGGTAGCCACATTCATCATAGGCATAGCGTTCTTGTTCACGGTTTTGGTTGTGAACAGCGGTGATTTGGTTATTTCGGTTTAGGGTGAAAAAGTGCTGTTCGCCTTTGTCCTTGGTTTCAAGGGTATTCAGTGCCTTGTCATAGCGATAATGTTGATTGACCTCAGCAAAACTTGGGGCGTCAATCCCGGTGGCACGCAATTCGTCTTTGTCAAAAAACTGTGTCGGCTCCCAACCCGCCCGCTGTTGAATGAGGCAATCCATTTCATCAAAGCGTTGGTTGAGGATAAACCCTTGTGGGGAAGTGCGGTCGGTTTCATTGCCGTTTTGGTCGTATTGGAAAAATAATGCGTGTTTTTGACCGCTTGTGTCGGGCAAGTTGAGTTCAATCAACTCGCCGAGGCTGTTGTAGTTAAATTGGGTAATGATAGGCTCATCTTTGCCCTCAAGATACAGCGTTCTGGTAAAGGTTTGATGTTCATCATCATAAGTGCGGTTAATTTTATTGCCGTTTTGGGTTTCTTTGATGAGTCGGTCATTAAGGTCGTAGTCAAAGGTTTGTCGGCTATACAGGCTTTGAATAGCGGTCACTCTGCCGAGTTTATCGTATTCGTAAAAATAGCTGTCGTCATTTGTGATAAGGCGAATTAAGCGATAACCAGCGTCATAGTCGTAATGGGTAACGTTTCCTTCGCCATCGGTTAGGCTTTTCAATGTGCCGTTTTCGTTGTAGGTATAACGCCAACGGTTATCGGCAAAGTCGGTTTCGGTGGCAATTTGCCCATTTTCATTAAAGGTGTAAGTATAGGTTTCGCCTTTCGGGTTGGTCACTTGGCGAAGTTTGAGACTATCTTTGTCGTAGTCATATTGCCAACGGTTGCCCTCTCCATCAATTTTTTCAATGAGTAGGTCAAACGCCCCGTATTTCAACTGCCAATCTATCCCGTTGGCATCGGTGTAGCGAATAAGATTACCGTGTCGGTCGTAGTCTTGCTGTTCAAGACTTTGGTTCGGGCGATTAATGTGGCTCAATTTATGCTGTGCATTATAGCCATACTGCCATTGATAGCCTTTGCCATTGGTGAATCGGCTTAGTCGGTCTTTATCGTCATAACCAAGCTGAATTCGGCGTTGCTCGCTATCTTGGGTTTCAATTAAACGATGACGTGGGTCGTAGTGGAACTGTTCACGCTGTTGATGTTTGCCGACCGTGGATTTTACTTCGGTTAGTAAACCGAATGGATTGCGTACAAACTCAGTGGTTGTGCCATCAGGCGCCGTGAAAAGTGCGGTCTGTTTTTCGCCATTTTCTGCCAACTGGATTTGCCTTGTCCAGGTGCGGTTGAGTGGGTCGGTAAGTTTAACCAGCTGTTCCCGCTCATCATACTCATAGAGCCATTGATGCCCGATTGTGTCGGTAAAACAATGCACTAAACCAGTTTGTTCAAGATAATCAAAGCGGATTTGATTGCCATCGGGTAGAGTTTGGGTAAGCAAATTGCCGTAGCGGTCGTAGTCAAAATGCGTTTTGGCACCGCTTGGTGAGGTGATAGTCAACGGTTTCAACAAATGACTGTTATCGTCATATATGTAGGTTTTTAAAGAACAAAAAAGCGTTTTGAAAACATTAGTGAGCAGGTAGGATTAAAACCTTGATATTTCTAAAATATTCTGGATTTCATTGAGTTTTTAACCTAACTTTATACTTGCTTATTATTTTAATTCTCGATAAGTAATATTTCTAATCCTCTAAATTTATATTCTTTCTTTGCTTTATTTAAAATTTTTGCTGTATTAGTACCAATGATTATAATTGGTGACTTTGCTTTACCACTTCCAAAATCTAAATCACTTCTACTGAAATTCCTACAGATATACACTGATTGTATTAGCCAATTTGGCTACCATTAAGATGTTATTACTTTAAACTGCTAGCATTTCTAATTTTGGCTAGCCCTTTTTCTAAAATAGTGATCTTTTCAATAGGTGTTCCACGATCGTGAGCCTTTCTCCAATTAGGGACACTTTTTCGAAATAACTCAATACATGCACTATCAACATCACAACTATTTAATATAAAATTTTCTATAACATTTCCACTTTCATCAAAAGGAAATACGGATATTAAATTTTCCTTATATAAAAATTTAAACAAAATATTTGTTGAATTGATAATATAATCTTGCCACCACTTATTAGGGTTAGCTGATAATAAAGCAGCATAATCATATAAGATAAAATTACTCATTTAGCGAACTCCTATTACTTTAGATGTACCTTGAATTGGAATTAGTTCTCTAGTTTTTGGATGTCTAACAAATACATCGGAACCTTTTTTTGCTAACTCGGCTTGAATACCTACCTCTTTAGCAATTTGATTTGCTTTGTTACCTTTGTTTGTCATACTAGTTATTTCAATAGGTCTCCATACACCATCTTTCCCTTTAACAACAAAATCTACGCGCCTTCCTTCTTGTGTTAATGGATCTATTGCTTTTTTACCATCAGCTCCTCTTAGTGTTCTCTCATTAAGAATATTTTCTTTGCCATATCGACGTTCTAGAATATCTTTGGCTCGTTTTTCTCTGGCAAGACCATTAAGCTTATTTTTTATGCACCCTGCCAACCCAAACACATCCACCCAATCCAACGGATTTTGGACATAAAAATACGGCGTACTACCTCCTTCTAACCCAATCGGATCGGAATTTAGGTAACACGCCGTTTCAGGATCGTAATATCGGAATCGGTTATAAGCTAGCCCTGATTCTTCATCGTAATATTGCCCAGCAAATAAAAGTTGTGGGTCAAGTGGGGTTGTTTTACGGTAATCATTTGGGAAGACTAAACCCCATAAGCTATGCTTTTCTTTACGCCATAGCGTTTTACCTTGCGGATTTACTTGTTTTTAAGAAAGACTTAACAAGGTATCAGTCATTTCTCTAATATCAAAGTAGATATTGGTCTTTTCTTCAATAGAAAGATATGGTTTTATTTCAAAAAAATCATTCTTGTCACTATCACAAATAAATAAAAATAAAGTATGTTCAAAAGTATTAATGAAATCTTTACGTAGTTGCATGTTTTTATCTATTTTTGATTGGTTTTTAATATAAAATTTATAGGCTTTTTTAATGGTGTTAAATTTTTGCTTGCTAAATTTATTTCTATAATGTAAATGATAAATAAAAGATTTTTTTGATGATGCTGATACTATATCTATTAATCTTTGATTATCCACATTTCCTTCCTTTTACTGTACCAGAAATTTTTTTTGCCGTGAAGGTCATATACACCTTATGCTGTTTCTGTGAATTATAAACCTCAATTTCATATTTATCTTTATGGAAAATCCATATGAATTAACTTTGAAAAAAACTAAAGTAGAAAGAGTTTGTTTTCTGTTCCATACACTATGCTTGCTATTTACTTTTCATCCTCGGCTTTTGCGAGAAAGTAATCTTGTAAACAACCTTGTATTTCTTGATTTTCATATTTTAAAATATATATTCCATCAGCATTTTTAGGAAATGTAGTACCATCAATAGTTCCTAAAATAGTTGATGCTGTATCAATAATTGTATTACGAATAAACTTGAATATAATGTTTTTTTGCTCATTATTTAAGTTGCTCATAATCTCTCTCATTTTTCCATATAAATCAGATGATTTTTCTGATTTTTTATCTAATGTATCAATATAATACTGTAAAACAGAACTCATCAAATCATCATAAATAGCTTCACTAATGATTTTATCTTGCATAATTTTATCCCCATTTATTTGATCGGTTTGGTCATTTCTGGATACATAGATTTATTTAAATTAATTAGTTTTTTAAGTGCTGAATTTGGTATTTCAGGATAAACTCTTCGCAATTCTTTAATATCTCTTGCTAAAAGTTCTCTAGCAGAGGAAAACTCTCTACCTGTTCTAGGATTTTTTAAACTCCTAGAAATGATACCAACTTTGTCTTTAGAGATAGTATGCCCAACTTTAGGAACTAAAATAGATGGAGCAGTACCTAGATCGTAATTCTTAACCAAATTTTTCATAATAGCTTTTTGACCAACATGATGAGCATCCAATTCTAAATTTTTACCTTTTACAGATTTAATGAGATCATCATAAGAACCAACATCCCATTTTTTTCCTACACACCCAGATAACCCAAACAAATCTACCCAATCCACTGGATTTTGGACATAAAAATACGGTGTGCTACCTCCCTCCAATCCAATTGGATCAGAGTTTAGATAGCACGCCGTATTAGGGGCATAATATCGAAAACGGTTATACGCTAACCCACTTTCTTCATCGTAATATTGCCCGGCGAATAACATTTGTGGATTGAGTGGATTTGACTGTCTATATTCATTGGAGAAGAGCAGTCCCCATAAGCTATTCTTTTCTTTACGCCATAGGGTTTTACCTTGCGGATTAAGAAGAGCAAGCACTTGTCCATTGGGTTGGCAAATGGCGTAGCCGGTTTCCTGTTTCCATTCGATGAAGTTACCGTCAATCGTCTGTTTAAGTTGCTGATAGTGGTCTTGTTGAGCAATCAGTTCAAAGCCATTAAATACGGAGTGGCGTTCGCTAACAATTTCATCGTTTTTGAAAGTTCGAGTGAAAGCGATTTGGTCGCCGTCCCACAGGTATTCAATGCGTAGATATTGTTGCGGACATTCTTTTGAAATCCGTCTGCCTAAAGCATCGTATTTATAATGCCATACGTCCCCTTTTGGCGTGGTAAGTCCGACCAGTTCGTTTTTGCCGTTCCAGCGGTAGTGGGTTTCTTGTTTTCTAAAGCCGTCCCGTTTTTCAACTTTAGTGACCAACCGCCCCGCCTTGTCATATTCGTAGTAGTTTTCGTTTAAGCGGTGGAGTTGATGCCCTTTTTGGTAAATATCCTGATGCGGGACAATTTGTCGCTGTGCCTGATATTCTGGGTGGTGTGGATTTTGAATTAAGCCGTAAGTTTCACTGCCCACATAACGTTGGGTCAGGTAGCCACATTCATCATAGGCATAGCGTTCTTGTTCACGGTTTTGGTTGTGAACTTGGGTAATTTGGTTGTTGCGGTTGAGGGTGAAAAAGTGGTGTTCGCCCTTGTCTTTGCTTTCAAGGGTGTTGAGTGCCTTGTCATAGCGGTAATGTTGATTGACCTCAGCAAAACTTGGGGCATCAATGCCGGTGGCGCGCAGTTCGTCTTTGTCAAAAAACTGTGAGGGTTCCCAACCAGCCCGCTGTTGAATGAGGCAATCCATCGCATCATAGCGTTGTTTGAGGATAAACCCTTGTGGGGAAGTGCGGTTAATTTCATTGCCGTTTTGGTCGTATTGGAAAAACAGTTGATATTTTTGACCGCACTTTGTGTCTATATTTGTGTTCGTGTTGATTTTATCGTTATTTGGCAGGGTTAATTCTGTCAGTTCACCGAGGTTGTTGTAGTTAAATTGGGTAATGATAGGCTCATCTTTGCCTGCAATATACAGCGTTCTGGTAAGGGTTTGATGTTCATCATCATAAGTGCGGTTAATTTTATTGCCGTTTTGGGTTTCGTTGATGATGCAGTCGTTGAGGTCGTATTCAAAGGTTTGTCGGCTATACAGGCTTTGAATGGCGGTAATTCTGCCGAGCTTGTCGTATTGGTAAAAATAACTGTCATCGGCAGTGATAAGGCGAATGAGGCGATAACCTGCGTCATAGTCATAATGGGTAACGTTCCCCTCGCCATCGGTCAGGCTTTTCAGTGTGCCGTTGTCGTTGTAGGTATAACGCCAACGGTTATCGGCAAAGTCGGTTTCGGTGGCAATTTGCCCATTTTCATTAAAGGTGTAAGTATAGGTTTCGCCTTTCGGGTTGGTCACTTGGCGAAGTTTGAGACTATCTTTGTCGTAGTCATATTGCCAACGGTTGCCCTCTCCATCAATTTTTTCAATGAGTAGGTCAAACGCCCCGTATTTCAACTGCCAATCTATCCCGTTGGCATCGGTGTAGCGAATAAGATTACCGTGTCGGTCGTAGTCTTGCTGTTCAAAACTTTGGTTTGGGCGGTGAATACGGCTCAATTTATGCTGAGCATTATAGCCGTACTGCCATTGATAGCCTTTGCCATTGGTAAATCGGCTTAAGCGGTCTTTATCATCATAACTGAGCTGAATACGGCGTTGCTCCGCATCTTGTGCTTCAATTAAACGATGACGTGGGCCGTAGTGAAACCGTTCAAGCTGTTGACGTTGCCCGACCGTGGATTTCACTTCGGTCAGTAATCCAAATGGATTGCGTACAAACTCTGTCGTCTTACCATCTGGAGCAGTGAAAAGTGCGGTCTGTTTTTCGCCATTTTCTGCCAACTGGATTTGCCTTGTCCAGGTGCGGTTCAGTGGGTCGGTGAGCTTAATAAGTGCTTCCCGGTCATCATATTCATAGTGCCACTGATTGCCTAATGTGTCGGTAAAACAACGAACTAAACCGGTTTGTTCAAGATAATCAAAGGTGATTTGATTGCCATCAGGCAGGGTTTGGGTCAGTAAATTGCCGTATCGGTCGTAGTCAAAATGCGTTTTGGCACCGCTTGGTGAGGTGATAGTCAGTGGTTTCATAATATGACTATCGTAGTCATACAGGGTGGCATTTTTTTGACTGTCTAAAACCGTGGTGCGATTGTCTTCATACTGAAACCATACCGGATAAAAGCCATCCGCACCAATACTGTGAATCACCCGCCCTTTTTCGTCATAATGATAATTCACCCAGGTTTTATCCCTATCCGACCAACGGATAAGGTTAAAGGCATCGTCATAGTCGTAGAACAGATGGAAATCAAGCAGGGCATTGCTTTCAATTAATGCCCCTTGTTCATCTTGGCGATAGGTCGTCAGTACTTCAGACTGCGCCGTATCAGTGCGGATAATTTGATGGAGCCATTGCCCTTGATAGGCTAAAGCCAACTCAATCCCATCAGAATGTTTGATTTGAGTCAGTCGGTTATCTTGATAGATAAAATCTACTCGGTTGGCAAAGTCATCCTGCCAATGGCTTATTGGAAAAATACCGTCTTCAAGGAGAGGAAAACCGAGTTCGTCCTGATTGTCGGCAAAACGCTCAGTTGCAATCTTAAAATATTTGGCAAAACGATTATCCCGGTCGTAAAGTTCTAAATAATCCCGATGACGATTGAGAGTAAATTGCGGGTGGTCTGGGTTGAAAGACTGCACATAGCCTAAAGGCAAGGCAAAGCGTAAATACGTGCCTTCAACAGTCGCAATTTGAATATGTTGCCCATTGGCAGACACCTTGACATATTCAGAAAAATTATCCGCCCAATATCGCCCACAAAGCCCATCGGCAAAGTCGGTTTCTTTACTTCTCGCCCAAGTTCGGGTGAAAGAAAGTGGAATAGTTTGACCGAGGGTGAAATCCGTTCGCTGTTCAACGACTTGGCCGGAAAGAACATCAATAGGGTCAGCTTTTATCCATTTTTTGGCACTTTCTGTATATCGTTTTATGCCTGTATTATTTTTAAAAGCGGCTTTAGCACAGCCAAAGTTACGGATGACCGGGGGATTTTTTAGTGAACGTAAAGCTTGACGTCCAGCTAATATCGCCCCCACTTTTGGTCCTTTCGTTGCAACCACTTTTCCTATGCGGGTAAATGCTTTAAATAATCCTTTACTAAAAAGTGCGGTCGGCGGAATCACAAATTCCACAGCGACTAATAAGGCTTTTTGTACAGCATTAAATTCAGGCTTAATCGGGGCATAGCGTGCTTGCCCTGAACCGAAAAATACATTAGGGGAGCCGGAATCAATTAAGCCATCGCAAGTCGTTCTGTCCCCTTTACGGGCGACAGGGTTGCCTTCAACAAAAACAGTTTCACTACCTAGAGCAATTTTTTCTTGTGGACCGTGGTCATTACAACCAATTGTCGGGGCGACATCTTTTAATGCCGCAAAGGCAAGCGACAAATTGTTGACAAGAACGCTGGAGGAGCCGCGGGTAATTGTGCCACTGGGTGAGGCGGGCGTTAGCCATTGTTCAACGTGACCTGCAACATTTTCAATCACTTCTGATGCCGCATAAGTCAGGAGGCTACCAAGTACAAGTCCGCCAATACCGCCTGTGAGAAAGGTGGCAACTCCAAAAATTCCTGCGGTTATCGCCGCCCCAACAGCCGCTCCGGCAAGGGCTGCCCAAAAACTCCGATGCTTGATGACATCGGTTTGTCGTGCAGCCGGTTCAACAAAGTCAGCATCGCCCAACAATGCAACTTGAGAGCGTTGAAAGCGGGCGATACGCTGTGTAACACGTTGAACGATATCGGGTGCAGATTGTTGGGTCATAGGCTAAATTAGGTTAAAGAAAAACTATAAATAATTTCAAGCAAAGCTTGCCGTTGAGAAGGTGTAAAGACGGTTGTTGAAGTATAGGTAAACGTCATTAAACGCTGTTGATAAACCTGTAATACCGTGAGTTGATACATCTGCCCTTCAGGTGTGTCCCACTGATATTCAAGTAATTTAGCGGGGTGTTCTGACAGCCTGATGTCTTCAATGGCTAATTCCCGATACGCTTTTAATGTGGTTCTGAACTGAGAGATAACTTGAGCGAGGTATTCTTCTTCAGTCATTCCGATTGGAATGGTTGCTCGGTTAATAACAAGGTTAATACCGCTATCATCAGGCAAGGTAAACACATTCATTGATTGGTCTTGCCAATTGACCGGGATATTGATTAAACCTTCATTTAATCTGTAAGTATTGGAGTTCATTATTATCCTTGTAATTAGAATGATTAAAAAATAAAAGTATGGTTGTAATTTCTCACATGCCATACTTCTATTTTGCCTCTATTAGGCTTCGATTGGCGTACGCCAGTCATCAGAACCAGATGTGCCAGCGACCGTGTGTTCCCAAGTGATTTTACGATAAGCCAAGTAAATGTCTAACAATTGAGTAAACTCTTTTTGGCTTGGGTCTTGGGCGTGTGGCATTAAGAGATCCATATTAACGATAGTGGCATCTTCCAACGTAGTTGTGAAATAATGCTCTTGTTTGCCTTCAACAGATGTGCGATACCATTTTAGTTCCACTTTTGGCAACATTTCACCGGAAGCGAGAGCATTGTAAAGTAATGGTACAGCTTTATTTAAAGCGACGGTTAAAATGAGCGGCTTATGTGCACGTTGACCAGATGGTTGGCCTGATTGTGGATCGGTTGGTACAAGCACTTGATGTTTAACCTGTTGAACCAACATTTGATCTTCGTGTCCTTCAACAAAGATATTACCGACAGAATCTGCTGTGAAAGCCCCGGCAGTAATATTACCCTGGGTTTTACCTGTAATAGAAACATAACATGGAGTAGGCATAACAGTCCTCACTTGATGTATAAAATAATAAAGAATGACTTATCAAATTGGAAAACTACGAGGATTTTCCAGTCCTTAGTATGTCGTTTTTTATCTAAAAAAACAATAAAAAGCATAAGAAATACTCTATTTAAATAATAAAATTTTGTTATACTAAAATCACCGAACAGCAATTTTTAATTTTAAGCCGTTCCCTTTCTTTAATATTAATACACATACAGAAGGACAATGCTATGAGCAAAAAAGAAGGTTCCGTTGCACCTAAAGAACGAATCAATATTAAATATGTTCCTGCAACAGGCGGGGAAGCTGCTGAAGTTGAGTTACCGTTAAACCTTTTGGTTGTTGGTGATATGAAAGGAAAAACTGAAGATACTTCTATTGAAGAGCGTTCAATGGTATCGATTGATAAAAATAATTTTTCTTCTGTTATGGAAGAGATGGAAATCGGTTTAAATATTAACGTGCCAAATAGATTGGATGAAAGTGCTGGTCCAGATGATGAAATTAATGTTCAGCTTGACATTAAATCTTTACAAGACTTTTCTCCGGATAATATTGTTAAGGCTGTCCCCGAGTTACGTAAATTATTAGAGTTGCGTGAAGCATTAACTGCAGTAAAAGGTCCTTTAGGTAATGTGCCGGCTTTTCGTACAAGAATTGCCGAGCTATTGGGAGATGAAGAATCTCGTGCTCAGTTGTTAGCAGAATTAAATATCATTGATCAAAAATAGTAAGTAAATAAGGATTGTGTTATGGCTGAAAATAATCAACAAAGCATAGAACAAGTTGAAACCAAGACTCAAGGTATTTCCTTGCTTGATGAAATTATGGCTCAAACTCGCCTTGCAGAGGATAGCGAAGGATATGATGTAGCTAAACAAGGTGTTGCAGCATTTATCAGTAATATTTTGGAGACCGGTTCTAAAGAAGAACCGGTTAATAAGCTATTGATTGATAAGATGATTAATGAAATTGACAAGAAGTTAAGTGCACAAGTTGATGAAATTTTGCATCATACGGAATTTCGTAATTTAGAGTCATCTTGGCGTTCATTAAAATTATTGGTGGATAAAACAGATTTTAGAGAAAATATTATAATTAATATTATTCACGCAACTAAAGAAGAATTATTGGATGATTTCGAATTTGCCCCCGAAATTGTGCAATCTGGTTTTTATAAACATGTTTATTCTTCAGGTTATGGACAATTTGGTGGTGAGCCTATTGGCGCTGTTATTGGTAACTATGAATTTACACCAAAAGCGCCTGATATGAAGTTACTACAGTATGTGAGTGCAGTGGGGGCAATGGCACATGCACCGTTTATTTCATCTGTTGCGCCTTCTTTCTTTGGTATTTCAAGTTACACGGAACTTCCAGCTATAAAAGATCTTAAATCGGTCTTTGAAGGTCCAATGTATGCCAAATGGCGCTCGTTAAGAGAATCAGAAGATTCGCGCAGTTTAGGCTTAACAGCAACGCGTTTCCTAACCCGTTTGCCTTACTCTATGTCGGATAATCCAGTTAAAACTTTTGCTTATGAAGAAGATGTTAGTAAGGATCACGAACATTATTTATGGGGAAACAGTGCATTTTTATTGGCATCTTGTCTAACCGATAGTTTTGCAAAATACCGTTGGTGTGCCAATATTATTGGACCACAAAGTGGCGGGGCAGTCTATGATTTACCTGTACATATTTATGAAGCAATGGGACAAATTCAGCCAAAAATTCCAACAGAGATTTTAATTACTGATCGCCGGGAATTTGAGTTGGCTGAAGAAGGATTTATCGCATTAACAATGCGTAAAGGTAGTGATAATGCCGCATTCTTCTCCGCAAATTCTGTGCAAAAACCAAAAGTATTTTCCAATACAAAAGAAGGTAAAATTGCTGAAACGAATTATAAATTAGGAACACAGTTGCCTTATACATTTATGATTACGCGTGTTGCCCATTTCTTAAAAGTATTACAACGTGAGCAAATCGGTAGCTGGAAAGAAGCAACGGATCTCCAAACAGAATTAAATAAATGGTTGAAACAATATGTCGCGGATCAAGAAAATCCGCCTGCAGATGTGCGTAGCCGTCGACCATTCAGAGCTGCATCTATCACAGTATCGGATGTAGAAGGCGATCCGGGTTGGTTCTTATCATCTATTAAATTAAGACCGCATTTTAAATACATGGGATCAAACTTTGAGCTTTCATTAGTTGGACGCTTAGATAAGGAATAATTTAATGGCTGCGTTATTAAACTGGTCGCGCGATAGTTCGGTTAGTTTATTTGAAAGAATACAAAAGAAGGACGAAAGTCCTTCTTCTTCTATTGGATTAAAGGGATTTATTTATTCCATTAAAAATAATTTGAACCATATTTTAAATACTCACCCAGGCACATCACAGAGTGCGGTGACACTCGGCATTATGGATTTAAATGATGCTACAGGTAGTGCAATTGATATTTATCAAAATATTGCGAAGATTATTCAAGAGTGCATATTGAACTTTGAGCCCCGTATTGTTGACGTGAAGGTTCGTCCTTTACCAAATGAAGATCAGCCCTTAACACTATTTTTTTATGTTGAAGCGATCGTTTCATTTCAGGAACATCAACGTTTAATTTCATTTAATTTACATTTAGATAATGATCACCGCTATTATTTAGATATGAACAATGTCATTTAAGGAAATAATGGAATGTCTTTAGAGCAATATTTTAGACAAGAATTAGATTATCTTCGTGAATTAGGACGTGAAATTGCGATAGAAAAACCACATCTGGCTAATTTTCTCTCAGAAAAAAGTGCGGATCCTGATGTCGAACGCTTATTAGAAGGCTTTGCATTCCTATCGGGGAGTTTGCGGGCTAAAATTGAAGATCAATTTCCTGAGTTTACCCATAGCTTGATTAATATGCTATGGCCGAATTATCTTCGACCTACTCCAAGTATGACAATCGTTGAGTTCTATCCCGATACAAAAGTTACCCAATCTACGGATAATGTAGAAAAAGGAACGATGTTGCTTAGTCATCCTATTTCAGTCGATACTAGAGAAAATGCCTTACAATGCCAATTTAAAACCTGTCGAGACGTGTGGCTTAACCCATTTAAAATTCATGATGCGAGTGTATTAAATAGTAATGAAAGAGCGGTTATTTCTATTGAATTTTTTGCAGAAACTGATTTACGCTTTGAAGAACTAGATCTTAACAAGTTGCGTTTTTATTTAGCCGCAGACGATTATACTAATCAGCAGTTATATCTTTGGTTCAGTTATTATTTAGAAGGGGCGGAATTAGAAATAAACGGTAAAAAATATTCATTGCCATCTTTTAATTTTGCTCCCGTTGGATTTGAGAAAGATGAAGCACTGTTGCCTTATCCCCAAAATACCTATAGTGGTTATCGTATTTTGCAGGAATATTTTTGTTTTCCTGAAGGGTTCTTATTTTTTGATGTGACAGGTGTAGATCGACTTCCAACTCAGGTTTCAGCACGAACCTTTAGCCTACATTTAAGTTTTTCTCAACCTCTGTCGTCTGACGTACAAATAAAAAGTGATACATTTAAATTGCACTGTACACCCGCTGTTAATTTATTTGAGCATAGTAGTGAACCTATAGTATTGAATGGAGAGAAGACAGAATATAGCTTAAAAGGTAGTCATAGTCATCCCCAATGGTATGAAATATTTTCTATTGATAAAGTGTCAAGCTACTTAGAAAACAAAAAGTCAAAACAAGGACAAATACGGGGAGGTCGCCGTATTTATCCTGCTTTTGAGAGTTTTGAACATCAAATTGAATATGTAAAAGATAGGACGGTTTTATATTATAAAGTGCGGTCAAAAGAAGCGTTATTTCATCGTGGTTTTGATCATTATCTTTCTTTTGTCAGAGGAGATGAAACCGTTTTATTAAATATGGAAGAGTCTATTTCAGTCGATTTAACTTGTACAAATCGAGATATTCCATCCTATTTAAAAATAGGCGATATTTGTATCAAAACCGAGCAGAATCCCGCTGTAGCAAATTTCAGTAATATTACCCGTCCTTCTATGCCCCTTCATCCTATATTGGATGGTACATTAGCGTGGAAATTAATCTCCAATTCCTCATTGAATTATCTATCTCTATTAGAGATTGATGCGCTGAAAGAAATTATAAAAACCTATGATTTACCGAGTTGGCATAGTCGGCGTAATGCTCGTATTTCTCAAAAGAAA
This sequence comes from Pasteurella sp. WM03, assembly GCF_004570945.1. Taxonomy (NCBI): domain Bacteria; kingdom Pseudomonadati; phylum Pseudomonadota; class Gammaproteobacteria; order Pasteurellales; family Pasteurellaceae; genus Pasteurella; species Pasteurella sp. WM03. The sequence continues at coordinate 14,716 of NZ_SPPO01000005.1, read as the reverse complement.
TTAGATGCGATTCAATCTATCGAAACTAAGCCGGTTGATCGTCTATTTAAAGGGATCTCTGTTAGGGGGCTACAATCAACCCTTTATATTAAACAAAGTGAATTTAATGGAGAAGGTGAGATGTTTCTATTTTGTACTGTTTTGTCCCGATTCTTCTCACTTTATGCAAGTGTTAATTCTTTTCACAAATTAAAAGTCATTAATATTGATAATCAAGAGAGTTATGAATGGCCTATTCAAATTGGACAGCACAAATTGATGTAACAGAAAAAAATTTTGGTGAAAAGATTGATATTAGCCGATATAACTTCTACCAATTGATGGAATTATTATGCCGATTCAATCAGGTTGAAGCGGCACAAATACTATCATTATCCGCAAAAAATGAACCAATCCGTTTAATTTCAAGTGCAGGATTAGAATATCCTATTCGTGATTTAGTTTCACTTTCCCAAAAGAATAATGGCAAATATCTGCTTGAATTGTCCTTTTTAGGTTTACATGGAAGTCAATCACCTTTACCAGGCTATTACCTTGAAGATCTCGCCAAAGAGTATCTACATAAAGAAAACCGATTGGTTGATTTTATGGATCTATTCAATCATCGTTTTGCCTTGTTAGCACATCAGATTTGGAGAAAATATCGTTATTACATTAACTATCGTAATGGAGGACAAGATCACTTTTCAGAGCGAATGTTTTCTTTAGTTGGGCTTGGATATAAAAGCACACGTAACAAACTTTCAGTTAATCATTCTAAAATGCTTGCATATGCCGGAATTTTGTCTAGCCCTGCTCGTTCTCCAGAAGTGATTTGTAGCCTAGTTGCTCATTGTTTTGATCTTAACCATGTTAGTTTAAGAGATTGGCAATTTCGCTATGTGCATATTGACGAAGAAGAACAGAATCGTTTAGGTGTTATGAGAAAAGAAGCCGGGAGACCAGCCAAAGGACGTTCTTGCCTAGGGGTAAATTTCACATTAGGCTCAAAAAAACCGGATAGGGGGAGTAAATTTGAGTTACGTATTACACAATTGTCTCGACGTGAATTTTTATCTTTTCTGCCCAATGGAGAAAATTATTTACCTCTAGTTACCTTTATGTCCTTTATCCTAAAAGATCAATTTGCGTGGGATTTATATTTGGGGCTATCGGAAAAACAAGTTTCTGGTATGGTATTAGGTACTCAGCAAGATAGCTTGCTGGGATGGACAACATTTACAGGAAAAGTAGAGAAAGAGCCGAATGTGCTATTGACTATTCGTGAATAGACTCTAAAGCATTATCTATTTATTTTTTTCTTATCAGCAGGGATAACTTTAACAAAAAAAGATTATCTAAGGTGATAAAAATTCCGTTTGCTATTGATTTCTAAATAAAGGAAAATCTGAGATAAGGGTTAATTACAAAGAGAGAATAAGGACGATAAGATGGAAAAAACAGATATTCTTATTTTTCAGGTTACTAATACGGAAAGTATTGAAAGCGGGTGTGCAGCTTACTTTATTTTTGATAAAAATGGGGGAACAATCGGGAGTGGTGATAATAACCACTGGGTTATCCAAGATCGTAAAAAACACTTACCGATAGATTTGGCAAGGGTTGAATGGAGAGACAATTATTATTGCTTATTAGTATTAGGGAAGGGGACTATTTTTATTAATAACGCAGAAGTTACTTCTCGCTCGGGATTTACTCGTTTGGCTAAAGGTGATGTGCTTGCATTTGGTGAAATTAATCTTCGAGTGTATATTGAAGATGAAAGCCAAATTGATTTAGCTGCACTTTCTCTCAGACCGGAAGAAATTATCGGTAACAAACAAGATCACTTAAAAGAATTGATTGGGGATCAACAACGCTATAAAGCTCAGTATAAAATAGAACATAACACGATAGATGATAGCATATCTGTAGATCCATTAGTTGCATTATCAGCTCAGAACAATTTAATTAACGAAAATCACAATAAATCTCTAGATCCTTTAGCCTCTCTCTCTTCACCAAGAAAAATAGGTTCAGATATGTTAACAAACACACATTTTATGGATCTTCCATCCACAAAAAAACATTCGGAAACATCAGAATATGTTGAGAATGCCTATGTGACTATTTCCCCTTTATTGCGGGAAATGAACGTACAAATTCCATTGCAGAATAGCCAAGATATTAATGATATTTTAGGCGAAGTTGGAAAAACACTCAAAGTCGCTATTGATGGATTGTTAGCATTACAACAAGAACAAAACAGTTTATCTGACAAGCATTTACGCCCTATTGAAGATAATCCACTTCGATTAAATTTGGATTATAGTGCAACGATGGATATTTTATTTGGTAACCAAAAGAGCCCTGTGCATTTATCCGCACCGGCTGCTGTGTCTGAAAGTTTAAATAATTTATTGATCCATAATGAAGCGAATAAAGTGGCAATACTGAGTGCATTAACGGCTATTTTGCAAGCATTCTCACCTGTAGTATTACTTTCTCGTTTCAAAAATTATCGTCGTAGTAATGACACGAAAGAAAAAAATGCTGCGTGGGCATGGGAAATGTATGAAAATTATTATCAAGAGCTAACATCTACAAGGCAGAAGGGCTTTGAAAAGCTATTTTGGGAAGTATATGCCCAGGCTTATGATAAATCGCTCAGGGATCATCATAACAAATAGGATAATAGATGAAATTACACCAATTTATCCCTCAAGTTTTGCTTACAGTTTTTATTTCTTCCGTGCTTTCAGGTTGCAGTGGACCTCTCAATGCTGCAAGCAAAATTGGACAAGTAATTATGGATCCCAATATTCCTGTCGGAAAATTAGATGAACGACCATCTACTCTTTCACTCACATTCTTGTCAGAAAAAGACATTAATGAAAATGAGGAAGGCGAAGCATCCCCAATTCAGGTTCAGGTTGTTTATTTAACTGAAGATTCTAAACTTTTGGAATCCTATTATGAGCAATTTAGTGAAAGTAAATTAGACGAAATTCTCGGTAAAAATTATCTCGATCATCAAGACTATGCTATTAAACCGGGGGATTATAAGGTAATTCCGGACATTACTTTGGGAGAACAAAATCGTTATTTAGGTGTTATCGCTTACTATTCCGAACCAGAAAAATCACAGTGGCGTTCGGTAATAAAATTAGATGGAAAAGGACATAATTATCATGTGTTAATCCATTTGCGGCGATTAGAAGTTGAAATGATGGAGTATGAGTAATTTATGGCAAAAAGAAATCGTGTTATTTGGGGGGAAGGTACCTTTGTACGCCCTCAACATTTTCAGCAACAGCAACGGCATTTAGACTATTTACTTTCTAATCAAATTTTATCATCTGCTGTTTATAATTATGGATTGCAGTCATTAGAAATCGATCAGGAACTGCTAAATTTAGGACGTATTTCTGTCCTTTCTGCAAAAGGATACTTATCCGATGGGACATACTTTGATGTACCATCACAAGATGCCTACCCGAATGTATTAGAAATTAAAGCAAATGATAATGTTCAAGGGCAATGTGTTTATCTTGCTTTACCTACATTGACTCACACCATAAACGAAATACAGTCTGAATATCAAAAAAATAACCATATTGTGCGTTATAAAGAAGTACACGAAGATATTCGAGACTTGCATACGCCAAATGGTGATAGCGCCGTCATTTTTCTTGCTCAGTTAGCACCAAGGCTAATGTTAGCGCAAGATGATAAGAGTGCTTATACTTATATTCCGATTGCTCGGATTAAAGAACGATTAGAGACAGGTAGGATCGTACTCGATGAAAAATTTATTCCAACCTGTATGACGATTTCAGCATCAACCGTGTTAAAAGGTTTTGTTGCTGAAATAGAAAATACACTGGAACAACGTTCAGAAACATTAGCTTCCCGTATTGGTTCTCCTGGACAACGTGGTGTGGCAGAAGTATCTGAATTTTTGATGTTGCAATTGTTAAATAGAAAATTGCCGCTTTATCGACATTTTCATATTCATCCGCGTATACACCCTGAAATTTTTTATCGTGAACTGGTACAATTATTAGGAGAATTGATGGCATTTACTGATGCTTCACGTATCGTTAAGCCATTTATTCCCTATGATCACATGGATTTAACTCAGAGTTTCCAAAATTTATGTTCAGAAATTCGTCTTGCACTGAGCACTGTGCTTACGCCTAAGGCAGTTTCCATTCAGCTTTCTCTTGAGCATCATGGAATACGTGTTGCCTCTATCAATGATCAAAACCTACTTGATAATGCTACTTTTATCCTGGCTGTTTCTGCAAGAATACCGGCCGAATCACTTATTCATAAGTTTGTTCACCAAAGCAAAGTATCATCCCAATATAAAATTCAGCAGCTTGTTAGTGTACAACTACCTGGAGTAGGCTTAATTCCATTGGGTGCGGCGCCAAGACAATTACCTTACCATGCAGGTTATACCTACTTCCAATTAGATACGACTTCTGAAGAATGGAATGATATTAAACTACACCGTAGTATTGCATTCCATATTTCCGGTGATTTCCCTGATTTAGATATGCATTTATGGGCGGTAAGGAATTAATTATGAATGAGTTAGAACAGGTTTCCGTACATTATTATTTGCCATTAAGAGGTCATAGCATTAATAAAATGATTGATGCGGCCACACCACTTCTAGGTATGTTATTACGTTTAAAGGATCTAAACTCAGAGACAATGCCTGATAAACTTTATACACAGGTGGTGACCGATATCCAATCTATTGAGCAGTTATTGAAAGAGCAAGGTTACGAATCTGGGGTTATTGTTTCTTTTCGTTATATATTCTGTACGTTTATTGATGAAGTTGCTCTCTCCCATGGCTGGGGCAGTAATAATAATTGGCTGAATAAGTCATTGTTAACACATTTTCACAACGAAACTTGGGGAGGGGAAAAAGTTTATATCCTATTAGAAAAATTAATGTCCGAACCTAAACGTTATAAAGATTTGCTTGAGTTTATGTTTCTCTGTTTTTCATTGGGTTTTCGTGGTCGTTATAAAGTTAACAATCATAATGGTGAATTTGAAGTGGTTTATCGGCGTTTATATGATCTTCTAAATACATTAAAAGATTCTCAAAATGAAGCATTGGTTTTTCACCAATATCAGAAAAAAATAAGAGAACCTTATCATTTACCTAAAAAGCTTACGGTTAAAAAAATATTAGTGCTGGGATTTATCGGGTTATCGGTTATTTATTCTATTTATTTTTTCCGATTAGATTACCAAAGCAAGATTATTTTAGAGCAGCTCAATAACCTATTAAAGTAGAAAGGAAAATATGATGAAAGTTGAATTAACGAGTCTGATAGGGAAATTATCGCCGATTGCTAAAACTATATTAGAAAGTACGGCATCTTACTGCATATCAAATAATTCAAGTGAAATTTTAGTTTCACACTTTCTCCAACAGTGTTTAGATACACCACTTTGTGATGTGAGAAAGATCTTAGCTTACTTTCAGATCGATGAAAATGAGTTAAAAGAAACTCTTCGTCTAAACCAATTTCAAGGGAAATCACTTGAAGAGGGGAGCTATCCGGCATTTTCCCCCTTATTAATTGATTTACTACAAGATGCTTGGTTACTTGCAGCTACTGAATTAAACCATACTACATTGAGAACAGGAACGATTCTGTTGGCACTCCTTTCTTCCGTAAATCGCTATGTTCTACCCCAAACAGCAAATCAGCTCATTCATATCAATCGAGATATTTTAAAGCAACAATTTAACAAAATTACCATTGATTCAGTAGAAACCGATATTCCCGAAAAACGACAGGATCAGGGGGCTTCGTTAAATCAAGAAGGACTGGCTAAGTATACACAAAATATTACTGAGCTGGTTCGTCAAAATAAAATTGACCCTGTGTTATGCCGAGATAGTGAAATTGATCTTATGATCGACATTTTATCTCGCCGTCGTAAAAATAATCCGATTATTGTTGGTGAAGCTGGTGTTGGAAAAAGTGCATTAGTGGAAGGGCTTGCGCATCGCATTGTGCAAAAAAATGTGCCGGATATGCTACTCAATGCTGAAATTATGGCGTTAGATCTCGGTGCAATGCAAGCAGGTGCATCAGTAAAAGGTGAGTTTGAGAAACGCTTTAAAGCTGTGATGAATGAAGTGGTTTCTTCTCCTACACCAATTATTCTGTTTATTGATGAGGCACATACCCTTATTGGTGCAGGCAACCAACAAGGAGGATTGGATGTTTCCAATCTCCTTAAACCTGCACTTGCTCGAGGGGAATTAAGGACAGTTGCTGCAACAACTTGGAGTGAATATAAAAAATATGTTGAAAAAGATGCCGCACTTTCACGCCGTTTTCAGCTTGTTAAGGTCGATGAACCTAATACTGAACAAGCAATACAAATCCTACGTGGTTTACAAGGTATCTATGAAAAAGCTCATAACGTTTTAATTGAAGAAGAAGCGCTTATTGCAGCAGTGCAACTGAGTGAACGCTATCTCTCAGGTAGACAGTTGCCGGATAAAGCGATTGATGTGCTTGATACAGCTTGTGCGAGAGTGGCGATCAACTTTACTTCTCCTCCTAAAAGGCTCGCAAATTATCAAAATGAGCAATATCAGGCTCAAATGGAAATTCGTCTACTGGAACGAGAACTTTCTGTCGGGTTAAGCCAAGATCATTCACGTTTGTCTCAACTTAAATCCAATTTGGATAAATTAGAAAAGCAGAAAAAAACACTGACAAAACAATGGGAAACACAAAGAAATTTAGTGACTCAAATTTTATCCCTAAGAGAGCAAATTCTTGCTCAAGACGAAAATGCAACGTCGGATATCGTCAAACAACGAAAAAAACTGCAAACCTTGATGGCGAAATTAGAAAAGTATCAAAAAACACAATATCTTGTTTCTCCACAAGTTTCTAAGAAACAAATTGAAAGTATTATTGCTGAATGGACGGGGGTTCCTTTAGATAAATTATCGCAAAATGAACTTCATACGATTACCCATTTGCCGGATTTCCTTAATCAAGAAATTAAGGGACAAACCTTAGCGATACATCATTTACACAAACACTTATTGACGGCAAGGGCTGATTTAAGACGTTTAGGTAGACCGCTAGGCTCTTTTCTCTTGGTGGGACCAAGTGGTGTCGGAAAAACGGAAACGGTATTACAAATTGCCGATTTATTATTTGGTGGGAAACAGTATCTTACCACGATTAATATGTCGGAGTTTCAAGAAAAACATACGGTGTCCCGTCTTATTGGTTCTCCGCCGGGTTATGTCGGTTATGGTGAGGGAGGCGTTTTAACGGAGGCCATTCGCCGTAAGCCTTACTCTGTCGTATTGCTTGATGAAGTCGAAAAAGCCCATCCTGATGTCTTAAATTTGTTTTATCAGGCTTTTGATAAGGGGGAACTGGCAGATGGGGAAGGTAGACTTATTGATTGCAAAAATATTGTGTTCTTTCTCACTTCTAATTTAGGTTATCAAGTGATTGTTGATTATGCGAATAACCCAACAGAAATGGAAGAAGCGCTTTATCCTGTTCTTGCCGATTTTTTCAAACCGGCGTTGCTTGCCAGAATGGAAGTCGTGCCATATTTACCACTCAATAAAGAGACATTGTTCACTATTATTAATGGAAAATTAAAGAAATTAAGAGGGCTATTAGAAAGTCGTTTTAATGCTCGAGTAGAAATAGCTGAAGAAGTTGAACAAGAAATTCTTATGAGAGCAAGTCGTGCTGAAAATGGCGCTCGCATATTAGAGTCCATTATTGATGGGCAACTTTTACCGCCGGTTTCTTTACTTCTCTTGCAAACGATGGCTTCAGGACAGGAAATTACCGACATTCGGTTTTTCGTGCGGGAAAATACATTTATCGCCAAAGTGGGGGAAGAGGAATGTATCTTAAATTGATACCACTGGCGCTGTTGCTTTCTGTGTCAACAAGTTGGGCAAATGAAAGTACATCAACAACTGTATTACAGGCTATGCAACAATGTCGGGCGATCTCATCCGTATTTGAACGCTTGAGTTGCTATGATCATATTGAAACAGGAGAGAAAATTACCGCACTTTCTACTTCAGAAGTTAAAGGAGAAGCGTGGAATCGTGCGCAAACACAAGAAAAAACGAGAGAGACACAAAATTTACAATTTATTCTCACCCAAACAGAGCCACCCAATTCACGGGTTATTTTAACCACCCCGGCACTCGGCTATCCTAATTCACGACCTATTTTAATGCTTAGTTGTATAGATAATATTACTCGTCTACAAATAGCCTTACCAACATCAATTGGCAAGCAATCTAATATCGCAGTTAGGCTAAATACAGAACGCCATCAATTTTCAAGTCAATGGTTTGTCAGAGAAGAGGGCTTTTTATTAGAAGCCAGTCGAGGTTTAGAGGGTATCAAAGAAATTCAACAACTTTTTCACGCTACCAGTTTGAAAATACAGTTAGAAAATAATGAATTTAATGATCTTGTATTTAATATAGAACAGCTTGAAGCAGAAATTAAACCTTTAAGAGCTGCCTGCCATTGGTAGTGTTTTAAGAGCTAGAAAAGAGAAATATAAATGGATTATTTGGAAAATCACCCCTGGCGACAAAGCTTACTCAATACTGTCGTAAATGATATTGGTGTAGATATTGTGGATGAACATCCAGATTGGATATATTTAGATGGCGAAATGGTCAAACTTGGTTCTCTAGAACATGAGTTATTAGATATTGAAAAAGTCCAAAAAATTGCGATTAAATTACTCTCAACGGAGAGTAAAGACTTGCGAATTTTAGCCCACTTACTTAGAACTTTGCAGCACTCAGGTCAGATTTTGGAGCTGCTATTAGGCCTACAGCTCTTTACTGATTATGTGGAACATTTTTGGCAACAAGCCGCACCGGTTTCAGAAATGAAAAAATATCGTTTAGGGTTGCAGATTATTAAGCGTTTTGATAAGGGGGCCGCACAATTTCGTCAAAATTCTTCCCGTTTAGAAAGAGAAGCAGCTGAAACGTTATTTGAAAAACTTAGTCAATATTTAAAAGGAAATAAATTAGCAGCAGAAATAGACGCATTACGTCAGGTTTATTTGCTTAATATAGAACAAACTAATAAGGTTGTATTGCAAACATCTAATATAGATAAGAATGTAAAAGAAACTGTTGAAAAAACTACTTACAGCGTTTCTCTTTCAGCACCAATAGAAGTTGATGTCAGTAATGAGCGAGCGTGGAAAAATACTTTACTGAAAGTTGTAGAATATTTATCAGAACGGGATGTGACATCCCCTGTAGTTTATCAGTTACGCCGTTATGTCCTGTGGAGTGGTATTACCTCTTTACCTATTGCAGAAGATTGTAAAACACCACTTGCTCCTCCTTCTCAGGATAGAGTTTCTATATATGAAATGGCTCTTGAACATCCAACATTGGAAACTTTGCAAAATATTGAGCATAGCTTGACTGTCGCTCCATTTTGGTTCTATGGCCACTATCTATCAGCACAGATGGCAGAGAAGCTAGGGTATTACCAAATTTCAATAGTAATAAAAAATGCATTAAATGAGTTTCTTACTCGTCTTCCTCAATTATCTACATTATGCTTCAATGATGGTAGTGAATTTTGTCCGAAGACCGTACTTGACTGGTTGTCACCAGAAGAAAACGTTGTGTCAACACCGCTTTTGGCTTTAGATAATTTAGAAGATAATAACTTTGATGCCCTATTAATGAGGCTAAATGATCAGGTTCATACAGATTTAAGAAACCAATTTTACAATCAACTTTTTCTTGCTCAGCAACTAGAAAAAAGAGGGCTGAGCAATCTTGCTCGACAACATTATCTTACGATTGATAAGGCAATTGGAAATTTATCTGTCAAGGAATGGGAGCAATCATTGGTAGGTTTATTGACTGAAAAATTAGAATAGTAGAAAAATAATTGTGGTCTACAATTTAGAATGTTGGTGACTTTTATTATTGAACCTACTATATATTAGGTTTCGTAAATTAAGAGTTATTATGTTTCGTTTTTTCTAAATTATATTGACAAGGAGTTAATTTTGAAATGTTAATATTTTTAGTAAATAAGTTATCTATAATCTTATCTTCATCAATGAAATTCATTGGTTTTCAGTAGCTTTAATCTCATCTCTCTAATGTTTCTTTTTCAGACGAAAATACTTTTACAAATACATTGTTCGTGGTTAACATAGAGATATTTAATGTTTAAAAACGATAAGGTTCGTATAATGAAATTTCCTTTAGCTTTAACTGCTTTTAAGCCACTCCTCTCTAAGATAAAAAATTCAGGCATTACTGTGCTTATTTTACTCTGGTTCGCTTGTTTAATTTTGGTTTGGTGGAAAGGTTCTGACTTAGTGTTTGGCGAATATAAGCCATTTGAAACCTTAACCGGGCGTTGGTTGACAACGGCTATACTCATCATTGTAGCTATCGTTTTTATCAGTTGGAAGATGATTCAACGTTTAAAAACATTAGAAGCACGTCAGCAAGAAGATAAGAAAAAACAGCATAACCCTATCCGAGAAGAAATAGAAACTCAAAGACGTTATTTGGATCATTGGGTAAATAAATTTAAACGTATTATCGAACGCCAAGATTATCAATATGTTTTACCTTGGTATATTGCTTTAGGTATAGAGGATAGTGGGAAAAAGACGTTACTTAAAGAGGGAGGACATTTTGTTGAGTTATATGATTCTGGCGAAGGAGCAGGAGAACCTGTACAGTTCAAATTATTAAGTAATGAACAAGCGGTTATCTTATGTCCTAAACATACTTTAATTGCACAACAAGATAATATTGAAAACAAACCTTATCTTTATTCTAAACTTTGGAATCAATTGTTGAATTGGACTGCAGAAACTCGTCCAAGACAGCCATTAAACGGCATTATTTTAACCATTGACCTTTATCAATTAGTCACCTCTAATAAAGAACAAAGAGATCAGTATATTAAACAACTTCATCAACGTTTGAATGAGATATTGGCTATTACTCAAGCGGAGTTGCCAATTTACGTGATCATGACCAAATTGGATCGATTTTATGGTTTTGAAAGTATTTATGAAACACTGACTGCAGCACAAAAAGAATCGGTTTTAGGCGTAACTTTTGAAATTAATGGAGCAACCGAGTGGAAGCTGGAATTACAGTCTTTTTGGCAAGATTGGTTATCTCAAATGAATGCTATGATGCCTGCTCTTTTATTTCGAGACAATTTAGAGAAGCAAAATCAGATCTTTAGCTATATTCGTCAATTATCTACGGCGATTGAAGTTATTTGCCCATTTCTTGAACAACTCATTGCAAATGGTGGAAAATCTTTCCACTTCTTCAAAGGGGTATATTTAACTTCATCAACACAAACGGGCAAAATAGATAATGTATTTGTCCAGTCTGCCTCAGAACAATATCAGTTGGGACATCAAACCTATTCAACTTGGGCAGTTAAAAATACACAACCTTACTTTAGTTATACGCTTTTTAAAGAGGTTTTATTTAGTTTTCCTAATTTAGCAAAAGAGAGCCGTAGATGGAAAAAAGATTATCGCCATAAATTAAAGTTATTTTCTATTATAGGAGGGATTGCTGCATTAGGATTTATCGGGTTGTGGCAATATTACTATTATAAAAATCATAATGCCGGGATAAATGTTCTTGAACAAGTTAAAACATTTAAAGAGATTAAGATTTCAGAGCAGCTTGATTACTATGGAGATAAACAACTACCGATATTAAATCCTATTCGTGAAGCGACATTATCCTATGGGAATTATCATGAAACACAATATTGGCTAAAAGATATGGGGTTATACCAAGGCTACTTTATAGGGCCTTATGTAGAAGAAACCTATTTAAAATTACTCCAACTAAAATTTCTACCCGCTATTATGAATGGTTTACTTGTTCAGTTGAATGAAGCAGAGCAGGAAAGCGAGGAAAAATTAGAAATTTTACGTGTAATGAGAATGTTGGATGATAAAACGGGGCGAGATGATAATTTTGTCAAAGATTTCATGAAAAAATATTGGAGTGAGCAATTTAAAGGGCAAAAAGCTTTACAGGATAATCTTATGTCACATTTAGATTATTCACTACAACATACGGACTGGTTTAATGGCCGCTTACAAGGAGATGAAATATTAATTAAAACTTATCAACCTTATGAACTACCGATAAAAGAAGCACAAGATGAATTGAGTAGATCATCTATCTATAATCGGGTTTACCAAAACTTAAAAATTAAGGCAAATTCCGTATTAGCCGCTCCTCTTGATTACCGTGATGAAATTGGCTCGGGGTTTGATAGTGTTTATTTCTCCAATAATGATGAATTTCTTAAAATTCCACGTTTCTTTACTGAACATGGGTTGAAAAACTACTTTATTAAGCAAGATTCTCATCTTGTTGAATTAATCGCCATGGATAGTTGGGTGCTTAATCTGAAAGAGAACCTAGAGTATAGCGATACCGATCGTGAAAAAATGCTAGAGAGAATTTCTGAACAATATGTCAATGATTATATTGCAACTTGGCGTTCTGCATTAAATAACTTGGATGTAAAAGAATTTGAGACGCTTTCCGAGTCCATTACAGCCATTGAAAAAATTACAGGTGGGGAGCAGACCTTAAAAAGAGCTTTACAGGTTCTAAGTGATAATACACAGCCGCCGGCATTACCGAATGAAGAAGGGAAAACGTTACAACAAGCCGTTGAAAGTTTGGATTATCGTTTAATGGCGCATATTGATCAGAGCTTTTCTGACGAGAAATCGGTATTGCAAAGTGCTGATGCTAAAAATAGCGCAATTCAATCCATTTATCAGAAATTGTCTGATTTACATCGTTATTTGCTTTCTATCCAAAATGCCCCTGACTCAGGAAAAGCAGCACTGAGAGCGGTGCAATTTAGGGTAGATCAGAAATCCACAGATCCTATTTTGGAGTTGCAACAATTAGCTAAAACAATGCCACAACCTGTTTCTCGTTGGCTGGAGCAGATTGCGGAGTATTCTTGGCGTTCTGTACTTAAATCTGCCATTGTTTCACTTGAAGTCGAATGGAATGAAAAGGTTGTCAAAAAATATAAACTTTATATAAAAGGGCGTTACCCATTCGCATCTCAATCTCAGCAAGAAGTACCGTTAAGTGAGTTTAGTCGCTTTTTTGCACCTGGCGGCACAATAGATAGTTTTTATGAAACGAATTTAAAACCTTTTATTGAAAGTGATTTGAGTCATATCACAGATGAAAACTCGTCATTAATTCGTCCTGATGTAGTTGAACAATTAGAATTAGCGAAGCGAATTAAAGAGACATTTTTTAATTCAGATAATGATGGCATTGGTGTACATTTTAGTATTGAACCTTTGAGTATTTCATCAAATAAACGCCGGAGTGTATTAAATCTCGATGGACAAATTGTAGATTACGCCCATGGACTGAGAAAGAAAACTCACGTTGTTTGGCCAAATTCGATGAGTAATAATGTAGAGAGTAAATTAACATTAGTTTCTGTTGCTGAAAAATCACCACGTAGCTTAGTGTTTAAGGGACCTTGGGCACAGATTAAGCTACTCACATCAGGAAAAATTTCCAATATAAAAGCAGGATCATTTGATGTCCGTTATGATATTCATGAGGGGTATGCAACCTATCGAGTCTATATTGATGAATCAGATAATCCATTCTCTTGGGATATGTTAAGGAAATTCAATATTCCAGAAACTTTATATTAGTACCAACAATTAAATTTGGCTTAGGAAAAATGATGAATAAGATCTCAAATAAAATACATAAAATAAACAAGTTTGCAGATAATGTGGATCTATCCCAAAAAATCGGTCAAGCGGAAAAGATCCTTCACCTAAGCCAACATACCCTCTCCAAAGATAGCCAATTCGCTAGTCAACTCAGTTCAGGTAATGTTCTCGGTGCGGTTTCAGGACTGTTAGGAATCTCTTCCCCGACAGGCTTACAGTTCACCTTAGAAACAGTGACTCTCCCGCTGCCCACCTTTTCAGTGGTGTCCTTTGAACTGCGTGAGCATTACAGCGAGCCCTATTGTTTATCCGTCCATCTTACCAGCCCCCTTCCAACGATAGATGCCACGCAAGTGCTGGACCAAAAGGTAAAGTTTACTGTTTGGCAATCGGGGAAAGCGGAACGGGTTATCTCAGGCATCGTCTCAAGTTTTACCCAAGGTGACAGTGGGTTTGAACAAACGCACTATTTTTTGGAGATTCGTCCGGCCCTGTGGCGCACCGGCTTACGACGTAATGCGCGTATTTTCCAACAAAAAAATCTGCAACAGATTTTAGGCGCACTTTTGAATGAGCACGGCATTGCCCATTATGCCTTTGCGTTTACAGATGCCCATCCTGTAAGGGAGTTCTGTGTGCAATGGCAGGAAACAGATTTTGATTTTATCCAACGCCTCACCGCAGAAGAAGGGATATTCTATTATTTTGAAGAGAAAGAGGGCATTGAAACGGTTGTTTTTAGTGATAATGCCGAGACCTTATCTTCTCCCCTTGCTTACCCTTATAACCCGAATAAAACCGCCCAACTACAAGAACAGACGGTAGGACAATTTCTCAAACGCACTCAAGTGAGACATTCTCGAGCGGTATTGAAAGATTACACCTTTAAAAAGCCGGATTGGGAAGC
>NZ_SPPO01000004.1:0-186398 GCF_004570945.1 Pasteurella sp. WM03 | reverse complement strand
ATAATAATACATCACTTAAAGTAATATGAATTTCTAGTTTCAGCACCTATTAAGACTTCAAAATTAAAATATTTTAATAAGTCAATCAACAAGTGCCCACACAGATTGTCTGATTCGTTGTTAAAGAGCAAAAGTGGTCGGCGAGATAGGATTTGAACCTACGACCCACTGGTCCCAAACCAGTTGCGCTACCAAGCTGCGCTACTCGCCGACATTTGATGGGGTGGCTAATGGGACTTGAACCCACGACAACCGGAATCACAATCCGGGGCTCTACCAACTGAGCTATAGCCACCATAAACTTCGTTTTCATTGCATTGACTCTGGCGCGCTCGACAAGATTCGAACTTGCGACCTTTGGCTCCGGAGGCCAACGCTCTATCCAACTGAGCTACGAACGCGTACTGCGTCGTTGCGGGGCGTATATTAATGATTTCAATATTCCTTGTCTAGCACTTTTTTTTAATTTTTTTCTTGAAAGATAGTTTTTTATTCAATTTGTATAGATTTTGTAAATATTCCGCTCACTTTAAAAACGTTCTACTATTATTTATATACTACTATCCCTACTATATTTTCGCCTTTCTTGCTCTACGTTTCATTCTTCGTACAAAACGAGTAATTCGCCATGCTCTTGTAATGGAATAAACATAAAGAAAGAATAAGACAAAGAATCCAATAAACATCACCCATTCATTAATATAGTAAATTTCACCTAGAATACCAATTGTTGCGCAAATAGCGGACATTAAAGTAATTAAAAGAAAAGCTTGGCGTGATGTCAAACCGGCTCGCACCATTAAATGATGTACATGCAAACGATCCGGTCGAAACGGGCTTTTCCCTTTTCTCAAACGACGGTAAATAATCGCCACCATATCAATCAGCGGTATTGCAATCACCCAAAGTGCCGTGACAGGATTCATTGGATGCCCTTTACCTTGGGTACTTAACAATAAAATCCAAATGATCGTAAAACCCACCAACGTACTTCCTGCATCCCCCATGAAGACTTTGTATTTTGGACCAAACGGAATGCCGAGATTTAACATTAAATAAGGTAGTATTGCAGCAATCAAGGCAAAGCTCCAATGTGCCATATCCATTTGCCCGTCACGAAACATTAAGAGCCCAATCGCTGCAAAGGAGACACAAGATAATCCACCAAGCAACCCATCAATACCGTCAATCATATTAAAAGCATTAATAATCGCAATGGTGGCAAACACTGTAATCACTAGCCCAATAGAACCAAGGGTTAATTGGAAAGGTCCTAAAATTTGTCCAAAATGATCAAGATAAACATTGCCGAGATCGATCATCAAAATAGCCAGCACAGCTTGAATTCCAGCCCGTAAAAAAGGGCTAATATCAAAGCGATCATCTAAGATTCCAATGGCAAGCAACACGAAAATACTAAATAGATATAAATAAGGGAGACGAAGTTGATCCCACTCCATTAAGTAATAACAGAGATTTCCCATAAAAAGGGATACGCCGCCAATTAAGGGAATTGCGCCTTGGTGACGCTTACGATAATTGGGTTTATCCACCAAACCGATTTTATTCGCAATAGGGCGCATAACCATTAAGGTCAGAAATGCACCAAGAAAAGTAACAATAAGACTTAACATAGATTGACCTTCATCATTTTTTGTAAAGGATAACATAAGGAAAATTTAGCAAGAAAGATATTTTTAACAAAGCCAGTATTTTTAAGTACAATAGCGTCACTTTTTTATATTCAAGGAAAAACAATGACAAATTCAACCGCACTTTTTTCTCGTGCACAACAAATTATTCCCGGTGGTGTCAATTCCCCCGTTCGGGCGTTTAAAGGTGTAGGAGGAACACCGGTATTTATTCAAAAAGCACAAGGTGCTTATATTTACGACACGGATAGCAAACCATATATTGATTATGTGGGTTCTTGGGGGCCAATGGTTTTAGGACATAACCACCCCACTATTTTAAATGCCGTATTGAAAGCGGCAGAAAATGGGTTAAGTTTCGGTGCACCTACACCTTCAGAAATTGATCTTGCTGAATTGGTTTGCGAACTGATGCCTTCTATTGAAATGGTGAGAATGGTGAGTTCCGGCACAGAAGCAACGATGACGGCTATTCGCCTTGCCCGTGGTTATACCGGTCGGGATAAAATTTTAAAATTTGAAGGTTGTTACCACGGCCATTCCGACTCACTTTTAGTCAAAGCAGGTTCCGGAGCCCTCACACTCGGTCAACCAAGTTCTCCGGGCGTTCCTGAAGATTTTGCCAAACATACCCTTACTGCCGAATACAACAATTTAGAGTCGGTTAAACAATTATTTGAACAATTCCCCGATAGTATCGCCTGTGTGATTATTGAGCCTGTTGCGGGTAATATGAATTGCATTCCACCTAAAGCCGGTTTCTTGCAAGGCTTGCGTGAACTTTGTGACAAATATGGCGCACTTTTCATCATTGATGAAGTGATGACGGGGTTCCGTGTGGCACTTGCAGGAGCGCAAGCTTATTATGGTGTTACACCTGATCTCACCACGCTTGGGAAGGTTATTGGCGGGGGAATGCCTGTGGGAGCTGTAGGCGGGAAAAAAGCTGTCATGGAATATCTTGCGCCAACAGGCCCGGTTTACCAAGCGGGGACCTTATCCGGTAACCCTATCGCCATGGCAGCCGGTTTAGCTTGTTTAAATGAATTAAAAATGGCGGGGAACGAACAAAAGCTCGCTGAAAAAACCGAAAAACTTTGTTTAGGTTTAAAAATGTTGGCAGAAAAACACAAGGTTCCATTTGTCGTCAATTATGTAGGTGGAATGTTCGGTATTTTCTTTACCGATCAAAAAGAAGTAACCTCTTATGCCGAAGTCATGAAATGTGATACGGAAAAATTCAAAATTTTCTTCCATAAGATGCTTGATTTGGGTGTCTATCTTGCCCCATCAGCATTTGAAGCCGGCTTTATGTCTCTTGCTCATACCGATAAAGACATTGCCAAAACACTGGAAGCGGCCGATATTGCTTTTGCTTCCCTTCGCTAATCCTCAAAAGTGCGGTCAAATTTCACCGCACTTTTTTCTTATTTCGGTATTATGTCGCAGTTGCGCAAATCTGTTTTTAGGGTAGGGACGTACTGAGTGTGTCCGTATTTCAATATGTTATAAGCGGACACACGCAGTGTGTCTCTACATATCATTGAAATTTCTACTTTTGTACATTTGCTACATAATACCGTCCTATTTAATCTTTTGCTCAATAACCTGACGCAGTGTTTCTCTTTCTTCCAATGTTAAGGCTTTATTGTCTTTATTTTTTAAGATGAAAAAATCTTCCGCTTTTTCACCTACCGTTGTAATTTTAGCATTCAGCAAATTTAGCTGAAGATCATTGAAGATTTGACTCACCTCTGCCAATAAGCCCGGTTTATCCAATGCAATCAATTCCATTTCCGTATGCTCCGTTTTATTTTCATGTAAAAAACGAACATCTGTTTTCACACTGAAATGCTGTAATTGGCGATTGGAAACCATTGAGGATAACAACGGTTTTTCACTTTGTAATACTTTTGTCAGCGCCCCTTCTAATTCACGGCGACGATCAAATTTGACTAAATTGCCGTTAAGCTCTGTAATGATAAAACTGTCGAATACGTAGCCATCTTGTGCCGTGATAATTTGCGCATCATGGATACTGAATTTTTTCGCCCCGATGGTCGTCACCACTTTATTAAATAAGTGTGGCTGATCCTGGCAATAAATAAAAACTTCTGTTCCGCCAAGAGAAAAACGATTTGTCACTTTCACCAGTAATTCACCGGAAAAATCCACCAACAATGCCGTATGTCCCGCAATTTGTTTAGGCGTATTACGTAGAAAATACTCCTCAGGGCAACGCCCCCATAACTGCCGAACGGCTTCTTCAGAAACAGAAGGAAAAGATGAGTGCAAGATTTGCCATGCCAAGCGGCGATTTTCTTCTGATTTTTCTGAGTAATCCAATAATTCCACCATACCCTGACTGAATTGCTGTTGAGTAAAATGATACAAAGAAGAAAAAAGCGATCGCTTCCAACTATTCCAAAGGGTGCTGTTAGTGGCACAAATATCTGCAACTGTGAGGCAGGTTAAATAATCTAGTCGAACTTGATTCTGTACCTCTTCCGCAAACTTCATCACCACTTCCGGATCATAAATATCACGCCGTTGTGCGGTAACGGACATAAGCAAATGTGCCTTCACCAACCAACTCAAGGTATCCGTTTCACGTCGATCAAAACCATGTAATTGGGCAAACTCCATCACATCTACCGCACCAAGTTCTGCATGATCGCCTCCTCGCCCTTTCGCAATATCGTGAAATAATGCGGCAATATACAACAAAGTGCGGTCAGAAAATTGGCTAAATAAACGATGACAAATAGGGTGCTCAGCGGCATTTTCTTCAAATAAAAAACTTTCCAGTTTTAACATGACCCGTAAGGAATGCTCATCTACTGTATAAATATGAAACAGATCAAATTGCATTAATCCTTCAATTGCCTGCCATTGGGGAAGATAAGCCGTCAGGACACCATATTGATGCATAGGAACAAAAGCTCGAGAAATGGCATTTTTCTGATTAAATAAACGTAAAAATTTTTCACGTGCGGCGGGAATTTCACACAATTTTTGTGGTAATTGTTCTAGTGCAAGGCGCAGCCTACGTAAGGTTTCGGAATGAACCGTTGCTTGTTCAAACCGGGTTAAATAAAAGAATAAATCAAGAATACGTTCAGGTTGTTCAAAAAATAAATTCGGCTTACGTAAGCATAAACGTTTATTTATCAGCTCAAAATCATCATCTAATTGATGAATAAAAATATCATAATGTGGTGATAAAAAATGCTCTCGGTAATGCTGAATCAGAAGATTGCTGATAAGGGAAATACGCTGTAGCGACTGAAAAAACTGCTTCATCATTTTTTCTACGCCTTGATTTCCTTCTCCTTTGAAACCCAGTAATTCACTCACTTTGATTTGGCGATCAAATAATAAGCGATTGTCATAGCGTTTCAAAATAAGATGCAAAGCGAACCGTATTTTAAACAGAAATGCCCGACTTTCTTGTAACTGTTGATATTCTTGCGGATAAATAAAACCGCTTTTTAAAATTGTCTCCAAGGTCTGAGCCCCTGTATGACGCAATGCCACCCAATACAACAAATGCAAATCCCGCAAACCACCGGGGCTGTATTTAATATCCGGTTCAAGATTGTAACTCGTGTTGTGATAACGCTGATAACGTTCGGTTTGTTCTTGCACTTTCGCATTAAAAAAGGCTTCTTTTGACCAAAAATTATCGGCTTTCACCCGTTCACAAAGCGATTCAAAGTGCGGTCGGTTTCCCGCGAGAAATCTGGCTTCAAACAAATTAGTGGCAATCGTAATGTCTTCCCGCCCTTCACTCTCACATTGTGCCAGCGTACGTACTGAATGTCCGACTTCAAAACCACAATCCCATAAAAACTGAACAAATTGCACGACCTTTTCTTCTATTTCGACAGACATAATTTGTGCAGTGAGAATTAAGAAATCTAAATCTGACAGTGGAAACATTTCCCGCCGCCCATAGCCACCAACGGCAATGAGAGAAAGTTGAGGTTGTTTATCCAACCCAATTTGAGTCCATAGCCGTTGCAATAAAGCATCATAAAAATCCGTGCGATTTTCGATCAATTCGAAAACAGAATATTGTGAAAAATTATTCAGCTCAAATTGTTTAAGATTTTCACGCTGAATTTTCACCGCACTTGGGGTGAGGGGAGAATGAATATCAAAAGGGAAAAGCATAACGATCTCAATTAAATTTATTTGATATACATTATAAAAGGAAAGCCCACCAAAGTGGGCTTTCATAATTAATTTAAATATTCACCATAAGACGTTGAATCCGACCTTCTTGAATTTCTTCATCACGAATCGTCATCACTTCACAGCCGGTTTCTGTCACCACAATTTGATGCTCATATTGTGCAGAATGGCTACGATCTTTGGTTTTCACTGTCCAACCGTCCCCCATTACACGCACTTCTTTCTTACCGGCGTTAATCATCGGTTCAATGGTAAATACCATACCCGGTTTTAAAATCACCCCACCATCATCGGCATAATAATGTAACACTTGCGGATCACAATGGAATTCTGTACCAATACCATGTCCACAATATTCCCGTACCACGCTAAAACCTTGGCTTTCCGTATATTTTTGCACCGCTTTGCCGATTTCATTTAAGCGAATACCCGGTTTTACCGTACGTAAACCAACATAGAGCGCCTCTTGTGCCGCGTCCACTAATTTTTGGCTACGAATATTGGTTTCTCCCACAACATACATTTTTGAGTTATCGCCAAAATAGCCATCCTTTATCACCGTCACGTCAATATTGACAATATCACCATTTTTCAGCACTTTGTCCGAACTTGGAATACCATGACAAACCACCTCGTTAATAGAAATACAAGTTGCCTTAGGAAAACCATGATAATTTAGGCAAGCCGGAATCACTTTTTGTTCATTGACCATATACTCGTGGCAAATACGGTCCAATTCCCCCGTTGTAACACCTGCTTTAACATAAGGTTCAATCATGACCAATACATCTGAAGCCAATTTACACGCTTCACGTAATTTTACAATTTCTTCTTCAGTTCTTAATGGAATTGCCATTTTATTCCTCGCTATTTGAACATAACAATGTTGCGAATTGTAGCACGATTTCCGTGAAAAATCTTGAATGCCTTAGTCGGTTATTGGATAATAGCCCCAATTCAAATTTAGGAAAGTGGAAAATAATATGACAGATAATCTTGCCGTCCCGCTTATATTTACCGATGCGGCTGCCAATAAAGTAAAAAGTTTAATTAGCGAAGAAGAAAATAACAATCTTAAACTCCGTGTTTATATCACCGGTGGGGGTTGCAGCGGTTTCCAATATGGTTTTACCTTTGATGAAAAAGTAAATGAAGGTGACTTAACTATCGAAAAATCCGGTGTACAGCTTGTGATTGACCCAATGAGTTTGCAATATTTGATCGGAGGTACCGTCGATTATACGGAAGGCTTAGAAGGTTCCCGCTTTATCGTCAATAACCCAAATGCCTCCAGTACTTGTGGTTGCGGATCCTCTTTCAGTATTTAATATGGATTTTCAATTTACTTCTCACTTGGGCAATATTACGGCTAAATGTTCAATGGAACACATTGCCCTTGCCAATTGGTTCAATACGGAAGTGCGGTCAAATCCACAAGCGATTTTGACCGCACTTTCTACCGCCCAGCAACTAACTGAGAATCAAGAAAGCCGCTTGATTGGTGCCGAATATACGCTCTTTTTAAATGCTGATGAAGTGATGGTACGTGCCAATAACCTAATGATGGAATCCGATGAAATCTTAGAAGAGGATTTCCATTACTATGATGAAGAAAGTATCGCCTTTTGTGGCACGACTGATTTTATTCATTTCCTTAAATCCTACCTTGATTTTATTGCATAGCCACAATGACCGCAGAAAACAACAAACAAGAAAAAAGCCAAGAATTGAAACCAAGCAAGCGTCATGCTTGCAAAATATTTCTATTCAAAGCCGGATTCACAACAGCTGTACTCGCGGCTTTTTATGGCGGCTATTTAGATTGGCAAATTCAAGCCAAAATGGACGGGCAAATTTGGCGTTTACCCGCTGAAGTATATAGCCGAATTGAAAGCGTCAAAATTTCCGATGACCTCAGTTTTGATGAGGTCGTTCAAATTTTATTGGATAATGAATATCGCCAGACCACGATGGTTGCCGCTCCCGGCGATTTCAAATTGGAAGATAATACGATAGTTATTTTACGCCGTGCCTTCCCTTTCCCCGATAAACCGGAACCGCAGCGAGTATTACGCTTGCGTTTTACAGACAATAAATTAAGTCGAATTGAAGATCTTGTCACTGTTCAAGCTATTGATGAATTTCGTCTTGCGCCAAAACTTATCGCAATGTTGGAATCAGACAACGAAGATCGTCTTGCCATTCCTCTGCAAAATTATCCTCGTTTACTAATTGATGCGCTCATCTTAACGGAAGATCGCCGTTTTTATGACCATCACGGCATTAATCCCATTGGGATTATGCGCGCATTGATCACCAATATTCGTGCCGGTCAAACGGTACAAGGCGGTAGCACATTAACCCAACAATTAGTTAAAAATCTTTTTTTATCTAGCGAACGCACCCTTGCCCGTAAAGCTAACGAAGCGATCATGGCACTGATTTTAGATTGGCGTTACGATAAAAATCGTATCCTCGAAACCTATCTTAATGAAATTTATCTTGGGCAAAACGGCAATACGCAAATTCACGGTTTTGAACTTGCTAGTCAGTTTTATTTCGGCCGTTCGGTTCGTGAAATCAGTCTCGATCAGATTGCTTTACTCGTAGGGATGGTAAAAGGCCCTTCTCTCTTTAATCCGTGGCGAAATCCTCAAAATGCCCTTAAACGCCGTAATGTCGTGTTAAAACTAATGCTCGATCATCAAATGATTGGTGATGAACTTTACGAATTACTTAGCAACCGCCCTCTTGGCGTGCAGACTAAGGGGCAAATTTCACGTAAATATCCTGCTTTTATTCAAACATTACGAACAGACTTACGCCGTCTAGTGGGTGAACATAAAAGCGCTAGCCTACTTGGTGCGCGTATTTTCTCAACCATGGATCTCAAACAGCAGGTACAGTCGGAAAATGCCGTGGTCAATACGGTTTCTAAATTACAGGTGACAACGAAAAATCCTTATTTAGAAGGCGCAATGATTGTGGCAGATTATCGTACCGGTGAAATTCGCTCCGTTGTCGGTGGATTACAAACCCAATATGCCGGTTTCAATCGGGCATTAATGTCGAAACGTCAAATAGGATCATTGGTCAAACCTTCTATTTATTTGACCGCACTTTCTTATCCTGAGCAATTCCGTCTCAACACGCCGATTAATAATCAACCGATTACTATTAACGTAAAAGGTAGCCCACCTTGGCAGCCGCGTAACTATGATCGTAAATATAGCGGTTCGGTCATGCTGATGGACGCCCTTGCCCGTTCTTTAAATATTCCGACTGTTAATATTGGTATGAAAGTGGGTTTAAATAAGGTAATTGATACACAAAAAGCGATGGGTTGGGATAATGTAGCAATCCCTAAAGTGCCGGCAATGTTACTTGGTTCTTACGCTATTTCCCCTTACGATGTGACGAAACTCTATCAAACCATCGCCAACCAAGGTGGAAGAATTGATTTAACTACCGTGGATAGCATTTCAGATCGCCAAGGTAATCTAATTTATCTGCATAAAAAAGAGGCTGAACAAGTCGTCTCCCAAGAAGCGGCCTTCCAAACCTTATTTGCGATGCAACAAACCGTGGAACGAGGCACTGCGCGCAGTTTACAAAATGACTATGCGAATCTTCATTTAGCCGGAAAAACCGGTACCACAAATGACGCACGTGATACATGGTTTGTCGGTATTGACGGACGAAATGTGAGTACCATTTGGCTCGGGCGTGATGATAACGGTGAAACTAAACTGACCGGCGCATCCGGTGCACTACAAATTTATAAAGACTATCTCAATCGTGTTTACATTGAAAAATTAAAACTGCAAAAGCCCGCGGCGATAAAATGGGTTGGGATTAATCAATATGGTAGTTGGGATTGTGGCAGTAACCGTGCTATTCCTGTATGGGCAAATAAAGGGCAGAGTTTTTGCAGTACCTCAACTACTATGCCATCTTATGATACAGCTCCCCGCCCTACGCCAACTGAACCCCGAGGCAGTTTATGGGATGTCTTAGATAATGCGCCGATCAAGGAAGCGAAACCTGAATAATGAAGTGATTTTTAAAAATCCAATCATTAAGGACGCCAAGCTGCGTCCTTTTAATCATATAGTTATGATAGCCATGAAAATGCGGAGAAAATCAACCGCACTTTTTCCTAGAGAATATTTTTCTCTCCACGTGATAAACTGATCAAACCTGAACGAACAATTTCCAACAAAGTGGTTTCTTCTTTCACCGCTTTAACAAAAGCATCAAGTTTATCTTTCGTCCCTGTTAATTGAACGGTATAAGATTTAGGCGTAACATCCACAATCTGACCGCGAAAAATATCGGCAAGACGTTTAATTTCATCACGTGATGCGCCTGTTGCACGTATTTTTACCAATAAAACCTCACGTTCAACATGTTCGTGATCACTGAGATTAATCACTTTAAAGACATCCACAAGTTTATGCAGTTGTTTTTCAATTTGTTCAAGAACTTGTTCATCGCCTACGGCTTCAATGGTCATCCTTGATAAAGTGGGATCATCCGTTGGGGCAACAGTCAGGCTTTCAATATTAAATGCCCGTTGAGAGAATAAACCGACTACGCGCGATAATGCGCCGGATTCATTTTCTAATAAAACAGATAATACTCTACGCATTATGCTTTCTCCTCTTGAGGTTTGCTTAAAATCATTTCATTCATTGCGCCACCACGCACTTGCATTGGATAAACATGTTCACTTTCATCAACATTAATATCGACAAAGACGAGCTTATTTTTAAGTTTAAATGCCTCTTCTAATTTGCTTTCCAACTCATCGGGTGTAGCAATCTTAATTCCTATGTGTCCATAGGATTCTGCCAATTTCACAAAATCCGGAAGAGAATTCATATAAGTTTGCGAATGCCGTCCCGAATAAATCAAGTCTTGCCATTGTTTTACCATGCCTAAAAAATGATTATTCAAACAAATAATGACAATAGGAATACCGTATTGTGTTGCGGTGGATAATTCCTGAATATTCATTTGAATGCTACCATCCCCCGTCACACATACTACCGTTGCGTTTGGTTGCGCAAGTTTTACCCCCAATGCAGCAGGTAAACCAAAGCCCATCGTGCCTAACCCACCAGAATTGATCCAGCGACGCGGTTGATTAAATGGGTAATGCAATGCCGCAAACATTTGATGTTGTCCAACATCCGAAGCGACATAAGCCTCACCATGAGTAATACGGTAAACGGCTTCCATCACTTGTTGAGGTTTAATCACACCTGAAGTGCGGTCGAAATCCAAGCAGTTTTTGGCTTTCCACTCATTAATTTGTTTCCACCAGTCTTCAAGATGATTTTGTGGGCAATTCCCCCCCTCTTCACCTAATAAACCTAAAAATTCATCTAAGATATTTTTGGCATTGCCAACAATGGGGATTGCCACTTGGACATTTTTAGAAATAGATGTCGGATCAATATCAATTTGAATGACTTTCGCATTTGGACAATATTTTTCAAGATTGTTGGTCGTACGATCATCAAAACGTACCCCAATACCCAAAATTAAATCGCTTTCATGCATCGCATTATTGGCTTCATAAGTCCCGTGCATACCAAGCATACCTAGGAATTGTTTATCCGTACTCGGATAGACACCTAATCCCATCAGCGATGCGGTAACCGGTAAATTCAAACGTTGAGCAAATTGGGTTAATGCTTCATTACATTCTGCGGCAACCGCCCCTCCGCCTACGAATAACACCGGTTTTTTTGCCACTAATAAGGCTTTGAGCGCTTTTTTAATCTGTCCTTTATGTCCGTTTACCGTTGGGTTATAAGAACGCATTTCAACAGATTTTGGATATTCATAAGGAAATTTATGATTCGGGTTTACCGTATCTTTTGGAATATCTACCACAACAGGACCAGGACGACCGCTTGAGGCAATATAAAAGGCTTTTTTGATTGTTTCCGGAATATCTTCTGCTTTTTTGACAATAAAACTGTGTTTTACCACTGGGCGTGAAATCCCCACCATATCACATTCTTGGAATGCATCACGACCAATTAAATGGCTCATTACCTGCCCTGAAATCACTACCATAGGAACAGAATCCGCATAAGCAGTCGCGATACCGGTGATGGCATTCGTTGCACCTGGGCCGGATGTCACCAACACACAACCCACCTTGCCCGTTGCACGCGCATAACCATCTGCCATATGAACAGCGGCTTGTTCATGACGTACAAGAATATGCTCAATACCACCAAGGGTATGAATCGCATCATAAATATCAAGCACTGCCCCCCCAGGATAACCAAACAAATACTCTACGCCTTCATCACGTAGTGATTGTACTACCATTTCTGCACCGGATAATTTTTTCATCATTCACTCCTAAAATTGACCGCACTTTCCATTACTAATAATAGAGCAATCGTTTGCTCAATCTCTTTCATCATACTAAGAAAAAAATCTTTGTCTAGTCTCCTAAAAACACAAAAAACTCATTAAATCAGAATTAATAACTAATAATTCATAAAAATATAGCATAAAGAAAAACCACGCATTTAAAAATCAAAAAAAATGCGACATTAAGCCGCATTTTATAAAATATAATTTTTATTTAATTATTTGAATAAAACTAAATTTTTAACGTTTTTTTACAATAAAAACGAGTACAGCTAGAAATATTGCGGTTGCAATAAAACCGGCAACGCCTGATTTCGTAAAGCCAACAACGATATAACCGACGCAAGTCGCTGCTGCCACACTTAAGGCATAAGGTAACTGTGTTGTTACATGATCCATATGATTACATTTTGCCCCTGTGGAGGATAAAATCGTAGTATCCGAAACCGGTGAACAATGATCACCACATACTGCGCCTGCCATCACAGCAGAAAGGCAAGGTAACATCAACTCCGGCGCAGCATTCGTTGCCATCGCCGCGGCAATCGGTAACATAATACCGAACGTCCCCCAACTTGTACCGGTTGAAAATGCCATTGCAGCACCGAGAATAAATAAAATAACCGGTAAAAATTGAACAGGGATACTGCCCGAAACCAAGGAAGATAGGTATTTGCCCGTTTGCATATCACCCACAATTTTATTGATTGTCCAAGCAAAAAATAAAATCGCAATCGCACCAAGCATAGATTTAATGCCTAATCCCCAACTCAGTACGTATTCAGAAAAACTCACTTGGCGATCTAACATAATTAAAATTGAGGAAATAATAACCGCACTGACGCCACCAACAACGAGAGAACCCCCAACATTCGTATTTTCAAAAGCACCTAACACAGAAAATGACGAATCTGCTTCAGCAAGAGCTTGTCCACCGGTATACATCATCATTGAAACCGTAGCGACAATTAAAACTAAAATAGGGAAAACAAGATTCCGAACATGACCTTTTACGCCGGATACTTCTTCCTGCTCATGATTTTCTCGTGCTATTGCCGCTTTTTCATGACGAGCCATGGAACCAATATCAAAAGAAAAATAAGCCACAAAAAACACCATTAATAGGGCAAAAATCGCATAGTAGTTCATTGAACTCATTGCTACAAATGCCCCCATCGGCGTATATTCAGTAATGGAGTAAGTGGTAAGTAAACCTGCGACTAGAGTGATGATATAAGCTCCCCAGCTTGAAACAGGCATCATCACGCACATGGGTGCGGCTGTTGAATCTAAAATATATGCCAATTTAGGACGGGAAACTTGAAAACGATCCGTCACAGGACGGGCAATTGCCCCCACTGCAAGGCTATGGAAATAATCATCAATAAACGTGATAAAAACCAATGATGCGGCCAATAATTTTGCCCCACGACGATCCTTAATACGTGATTGAGCCCATTCTGCAAAAGCACGATTACTACCTGAAACGGTTAAAAGTGCGGTCAAAATGCCAAGCAAAATTAAAAAAAGCACGATGTTCATATTTGAATTAATTGCCCCCTCACTATACACCAATGAGACAATGTTATCTTTCAAATAAGTTAATGTCGGTAGAATTGAGACCTCATTGAGCATCAAAGCCCCCACTAAAATACCGGCACTTAAAGAGATTAATACACGGCGTGTCGAGATAGCCAATACAATCGCCAATAAAGCGGGAAGGATAGACCAAATTGAAGAAGAATAATCGATAAGTTCCATTATGTTATACCTAAAAATAATGGAGACAACGGCAGAAAATAGACTTGAAATGACTAGCCTAACCGTAGCGCTCCATAGTTAATCACTATGACAGTAACGTTCCTTTCAGATACGTTACCAACCAGTCAAAATGACTTTTAACTGATTTCGGCAGTGACTCCTTTCTTTTTTCGTCATCGTTATCCACTCAGAAAAAATACTTATAGTAACCGCACCTCTACTTTTATAGGGAATTTAAGATTACAAGAAAAAATGGAAAAGATCTAATAGTTTCTATTAAATAATCTCAGTTAACCTAAATTAAGTACTCAATAATATAAATCTTGCAATATTAGTAAGTCATTTATTTTCTTATTTAATATTTACCTTCTAGATGAGTTTCGTTATTATAATAACCCAATTCATATTGTATATATCACTGAGGTTTACTATGTCTGATTTAATTAAAGCATTTACCAATCTTCGTACTATTCGTTCTGTTGTACGTGATCTTACATTAGAACAAGCAGAAAACTCATTAAAGAAATTTGAAGAGGCAGTTGCAGAAAAACGTGTTCAAATGGAAGAAATGCAAAAAGCTGAAATTGAACGTCAAGCACGTATTGAAAAATATAAAGAATTAATGAAACAAGAAGGAATTACTATAGAAGAATTACAGGATATTATCACTGGTGTTGGTACATCCAGTATTCGCCAAAAACGAGCGCCCCGTCCTGCAAAATATCAATATACCGATACAAATGGAAAACAAAAAACATGGACAGGTCAAGGACGCACACCAAGTGTTATTCAAGATGCATTAAACGCTGGTCAATCATTATCTGATTTTGAAATCTAATTATTCAATTCTCAAGAACCCATATTCCTATGGGTTCTTTTTTCTTTTATTACAATAAATGCAGTATTAATATCATGATTGAAAAAAAAGTACTTCTCACAGATTGTCCGGATGATAAAGGTTTAATCGCAAAAATCACAAATATTTGCTATAAACATCAACTGAATATCTTACATAATAATGAATTTGTTGATTTCGAGACAAAACATTTCTTTATGCGTACCGAACTTGAAGGAATTTTTAACGAAACAACATTACTTGAAGATCTCAAATATAGTTTACCTAAAGGAACAAATTGTCGTTTAATTAGTACACAACGTAAACGCATTGTCATTTTGGTTACAAAAGAAGCCCATTGTCTTGGTGATATTTTAATGAAAAATTATTATGGGGCTTTGGATGTAGAAATTGCAGCAGTAATTGGCAACCATAGCAATTTACAAGAGTTAGTTGAACGTTTTGATATTCCTTTTCATTGTATCAGCCACGAAGGTTTAACGCGTATTGAACATGATAAATTACTTGCAGAAAAAATTGATGAATACGCACCGGATTATATTGTCTTGGCAAAATATATGCGTGTACTCAATCCTAAATTTGTCGAACGTTATCCAAACCGTGTGATCAATATTCATCACTCCTTCCTACCGGCATTTATTGGTGCTAAGCCCTATCAACAAGCCTATGAACGTGGTGTAAAAATCATTGGTGCAACCGCTCATTTCATCAACAATGAATTGGATCAAGGGCCAATTATTATGCAAAATGTCATTCATATCGATCATACCTATAGCGCAGATGCAATGATGCGTGCTGGAAGAGATGTAGAAAAAACCGTGTTAAGCAGAGCACTTGACCTTGCATTACACGATAAAATTTTTGTTTATAAAAATAAGACGGTGGTGCTGTAATGGAAAAAATCACGCTTACACCTATTTGTTCGGTAGAAGGAACCATCAATCTCCCGGGCTCAAAAAGTTTATCTAATCGGGCATTACTCCTTGCCGCACTAGCCAAAGGCACAACAAAAGTCACCAATTTGCTTGATAGTGATGATATTCGTCATATGTTAAACGCCCTTAAAGCACTCGGCGTAAATTATCAACTTTCTGAAGATAAAAGAATCTGTGAAATTGAAGGATTAGGTGGTGCATTTAATATTCAGGGCGGGCTTTCACTTTTTCTTGGCAATGCCGGGACAGCTATGCGTCCCTTAACCGCTGCACTTTGTCTGAAAAGCGCAACAGAAGGTGAAGTCATTCTCACCGGTGAACCTCGAATGAAAGAACGCCCAATTCGTCATTTAGTGGATGCCCTTCATCAAGCCGGCGCAAATGTACGTTATTTAGAAAATGAAGGCTACCCTCCCCTTGCTATTCGCAACACCGGAATGAAAGGTGGAAAAGTAAAAATTGACGGTTCAATTTCATCACAATTTTTGACCGCACTTTTAATGGTCGCTCCGCTTGCAGAAAGTGATATGGATATTGAGATTATCGGTGAATTGGTTTCCAAACCCTACATTGATATTACATTGGCTATGATGAAAGATTTTGGCATAACCGTTGAAAATCAAGGCTATCAGCGTTTCCACATTAAAGGTAACCAATCCTATCTTTCCCCTGGGAAATATTTAGTAGAAGGTGATGCCTCTTCAGCCTCTTATTTCTTGGCTGCCGCAGCCATTAAAGGCAAGGTCAAAGTGACCGGGATTGGCAAAAATTCAATCCAAGGTGACCGATTATTCGCTAATGTATTAGAAAAAATGGGGGCTAAAATTACTTGGGGAGAGGATTTTATTCAAGCCGAAAAAGCGAATCTTCAGGGGATTGATATGGATATGAACCATATTCCCGATGCGGCTATGACTATCGCCACCACCGCACTTTTTGCAACAGGTGAAACCACCATTCGCAATATCTACAACTGGCGTGTAAAAGAAACGGATCGCCTTACAGCGATGGCCACAGAATTGCGTAAAATCGGTGCTGAAGTCGAGGAAGGAGAGGATTTCATTCGTATTCAACCGCTTCCATTAGATCAATTCCAACCTGCTGAAATTAAGACTTATAACGATCACCGCATGGCAATGTGCTTTGCCTTAGTCGCACTTTCAGATACCCCGGTCACGATTCTTGATCCGAAATGCACCGCAAAAACATTCCCAACATTTTTTGATGAATTTGAAAAAATTTGTGTGAGAAATTAGTCACAACGGACGTTTTGCCAATCACTTAGATAAAAACAAAACGTCCTCTCCCTAACAAAGTGCGGTGATTTTTTCAATTAATTTGTACCACCCACAGTGATTTCATCAATCTTCAATGCCGGTTGACCTACGCCAACCGGTACACTTTGTCCGTCTTTACCACAAACGCCAATGCCTAAATCTAACTCGGTTTGATCTGCCACCATCGAAATTTTTTGCATCACCTCAATACCGCTACCGATTAGCGTTGCGCCTTTTACCGGCTTAGTGATTTTCCCCTTTTCAATCAGATAGGCTTCAGAGGTAGAAAACACAAATTTACCTGAAGTGATGTCCACTTGCCCACCACCAAAGTGCGGAGCATAAACGCCGTGATCTACAGAAGCGATTAGATCCTCAAATTGACTCTGCCCCGCCAGCATATAAGTGTTTGTCATACGTGGCATCGGTAAATGTGCATAAGATTCTCGACGGCCATTACCCGTAGGCTTCACGCCCATTAAACGGGCATTCATTTTATCTTGCATATAGCCCTGCAAAATGCCGTCTTTAATGAGTACATTGCATTGACTTGGTACACCTTCATCATCAATGGTGAGAGAACCACGGCGATGAGCAATCGTACCATCATCAACAATCGTACAAAGCGGGGAGGTGACTAATTCACCAATTTTCCCTGTAAATAGGGAACTTTCTTTACGATTAAAATCGCCTTCCAGCCCATGCCCTACCGCTTCATGCAATAGCACACCCGGCCACCCTGCGCCTAACACAACCGGCATAAGTCCTGCCGGTGCCGCCACAGCACCTAAATTAACCAAGGCTTGACGAACCGCTTCTTTCGCAAAATTGATGGCTCGAATATCACCATCGACCGTTTCAAAGAACCAATCCAATCCAAAGCGTCCACCGGAACCACAACTTCCCCGCTCACGTTTTCCATTTTCTTCCACTAATACAGAAATTGACAAACGGACAAGCGGCCGAATATCGGCGGCTAATGTGCCATCTGTTGCCATCACCAATACTTCTTCATAAACCGCACTTAAACCGGCAGAAACTCGGGTGACACGCGGATCTTCCGCTCGAGCAGTACGATCAACTAAATGTAATAATTCAATTTTCTTTTCTTTAGAAAGGCTTTCCAACGGATTAATGGAAGCATAACGCATAGTCGGATTTACGGCATTAAGTGCATTTGGTACAATAATGTTGCCTTGCTGACGTTGCGCAATGCCCTTCACTGCATTGGCACATTGTTGCAGTGAAGCAAGGTTAATTTGATCCGAGTAAGCAAAACCGGTTTTTTCACCGGATACCGCACGAACCCCTACGCCACGATCAATGTGAAAACCACCCTCTTTAATAATCCCATCTTCCAATACCCAATTTTCATCTTGGCTAAGCTGAAAATATAAATCCGCATAATCAATATTGCGGTGCGACATTAGATCAAAAATATTTAATAATTCTTTGGTGGATAAATGACTTGGAGTCAATAAACTTTCCGAAACCTGTTTTAACATATTCTTCTCCGTAAATAGACGAGGTCTATAAAATAAAACTTAGCTAAAAAGTGCGGTCAAAAAACAGCAAGTTTTTGTAAAATAAAAAATCGCTTATAAATGTTCTAAACCAAATTGATATAAGGCATTTTTCTTGTAACCATATAATTCCGCCACAATTGCCGCCGCTTTTTTAAGAGGCAGTTCTTGGGTAATCAAGGTTAAGGCTTTAATCGCTTGAGGAGAAAATTCCCCCTCATTTTCTCGCTTAGGTTGACCTTCCACAATCAACACCATTTCCCCCTTAGTTCGGTTGGGGTCTTCATCTAACCATTGCCGTAAATTTTTTACGGTATCACCCACTATCGTTTCCCATGTTTTCGTGATTTCACGGGCAAGCACCACATAGCGATCTTCGCCAAGTACCTCTTGCATATCGGAAAGGGTATCTAAAATGCGGTGGGTAGATTCATAAAATATCAAAGTGCGCTCTTCTTTTGCCACATTTTCTAATTTATCCCTACGAGCCTTGCTTTTCGCCGGCAAAAAACCTTCAAAACAAAAACGATCCGAAGCGATACCGGAAGCGCATAGCGCCGTAATTGCAGCACAAGCACCCGGTAAAGGCACAACACGGATTCCCACCTCACGACATTGACGCACTAAATGAAAACCGGGATCACTAATTAAAGGTGTACCGGCATCAGATATTAATGCAATATTTACCCCTTGTTTCAGTTTTTCTACCAAAACAGCGGCTTTTTCTTGTTCATTATGATCATGTAATGCAAAAAACGGCTTTTTAATACCATAGTGACTGAGCAACAAACCACTGTGACGAGTGTCTTCCGCGGCAATTAAATCCACTTGGGAAAAGATTTCCACAGCACGTTGAGTAATGTCTTGCAAATTACCAATTGGCGTTGCCACAATATATAAAATTCCACTTAAATCGTTCATTTTTGTTTGCTTTTAAGATTTGAGGTAAGTAAGATCGCCCCTATTATTGACTCATTCATCATGGAGCAAAAAAGAATATGGCTATTCTATTACAAGGTGCAGGTTTTAAAAAACGTTTAATACCAATTTTATTATCAGTGGCGTTAGCCGGCTGTTCCAATTTATTCGGTAGCAGCTTCACCGAAACACTTCAACGTGATGCCAACGCCAGTTCTGAATTTTATATGAACAAATTGGAACAGACACCAAGTATTGAAGATAAAGAAACCTATAAATTACTCGCTGCACGCGCATTTATTACAGAGAACAAAATTGCCCAATCCGAGGCAATATTATCTGAATTAGGCGAACTAAATGATGCCCAAAAACTTGATCGTCTATTAATTGAAGCCCGTCTTTCAGCTGCAAAAGGCGCAAACGATGTAGCGGAAAGCCAATTACGTTTAATTGATTTAAATAAACTAAGCGCCTCTCAAAAATCTCGTTATTATGAAACACAAGCCACTGTTTTTGAAAATCGTAAAGATGTCATTGAAGCCGTAAAATCCCGTATCAAAATGGATGAAAATCTCTCCGATGTGCAACGTCGCCAAGATAATATAGATAAAACTTGGGCGCTATTACGTTCCGCTAACACCGGCGTGATCAATAATGCATCAGATGAAGGGAATGTGGCACTAGGTGGGTGGCTGACTTTAATTAAAGCCTATAATGATAATATTCGTCAGCCTGTGCAATTAAGCCAAGCCCTACAACAGTGGAAAAGCGCTTATCCAAATCATGCCGCAACCACTCTGTTCCCAAAAGAATTACAAAGTTTATTAAATTTCCAACAAACGAACCTTGCGCAAATCGGTTTAATCTTACCGGTTAGCGGTGACGGGCAAATTTTAGGCAATACTATTCTATCCGGCTTTAATGATGCCAAAGGAAATTCCACCATTCCGGTGCAAATTTTTGATTCATCGACTTATTCCATTGACGAGATTATCGCACAAGCCAAACAATCCGGCGTAAAAGCATTAGTAGGGCCACTTTTAAAACAAAATGTTGAGGCAATCATTAATAACCCTGCATCCGTGCAAGGGATCGATGTATTGGCATTAAACGCAACGCCAAATGTCCGAGCCATTAACCAAATGTGTTATTACGGTTTATCACCGGAGGATGAAGCCGAATCTGCCGCCACCAAAATGTGGAATGATGGTGTACGTAATCCTGTTGTTGCGATGCCACAAAATGAGCTAGGTCAACGTGTCGGCAATGCCTTTAATGTTCGTTGGCAACAATTAGCCTCAACGGATGCCAATATCCGTTACTATAACTTAACAGCAGATGTACCTTACTTCTTCCAAGAAAATGCCTCAAATACAACCGCACTTTATGCGCTCGCTAATCCTGATGAGCTGGCAGAAATGAAAGGTTATCTTGCCAACAGCCTACCGAACGTGAAAATTTACGCAAGTTCACGTACCAATACGGCAAATAATTCCTCAGAATATGCAATACAAATGGAGGGCGTGCAATTTAGCGATATTCCTTTCTTTAAAGAATCAACCTCCGCACAATATCAAAAAGTAGCGAGTTCAACAGGCAGTGAATATCAGCTTATGCGATTATATGCCATGGGGGCAGATGCTTGGCTATTAATCAATCATTTCAATGAATTACGCCAAGTGCCGGGCTATCAATTAAGCGGTTTAACCGGCATCTTAAGTGCAGGATCAAACTGCAATGTAGAACGTGATATGACTTGGTTCCAATACCAAAATGGTCAAGTCGTACCGGTAGCCAACTAAGATGTTTTCTTTAAAACGTCAACAAGGAGCGGGCTTTGAGCATCAAGCCCGTCTTTTTTTGGAATCAAAAGGACTGATTTTTATTGCAGCAAATCAGTATTTCAAATGTGGCGAATTAGATCTTATTATGCAAGACGGACAAACGATTGTGTTTGTAGAAGTACGCCAACGTTCAAACGCACACTTTGGCTCGGCTATCGAGAGTGTCGATTGGCATAAACAACAAAAATGGCTTGATGCGGCAAATCTCTGGCTTGCGAAACAAAATCTCAGTTTAGAAGATGCCGATTGCCGTTTTGATCTCGTTGCTTTCGGCAAAACGACACAAGATATCCAATGGATTCCTAATTTTCTCGACTAATTTTATTTTCAATTATGTTACAACAAGTTAAAGACATTTATAGCGAAAGCATACAAATTCAAATTTCCGCCTCTAGTTTACTGACGGAAAATATCGCCAATGCTAGCCAAAAAGTGATTCAATGTTTACTTAATGGCAATAAAGTGATCGCCTGTGGCATCTCACGCTCTTACGCCAATGCACAATTTCTGGTTTCCAATCTACTTAACCGCTACGATATTGAACGCCCAAGTTTTCCTTCCGTCCTACTCAACCTAGAAAGTGCGGTCGGTTCTTCATTAGTTTTTGATCATTCACCGGAAAACCTCTATCAACATCAATTCAATGCGGTGGCAAAACCCGGTGATTTACTAATTGGCTTTGCCCCGCTCGGCATAGAAAAAGCCGTACTCAATACCATTGCCAATGCTGTAAGCAAAGAAATTAGCGTGATTGCCTTAACCGGTTCAAATAATGATGCGATTCAAGGCTTATTAGCAGAACAGGATTTGGAAATTTCCATTCCTACCAACAAAGAAAGCCGTATTTTGGAGAATCATTTATTTGTGATTAATGCCATTTGTGAACTGATCGATCAAACATTATTTCCAAGAGTTTGATAGAATGCCTATCGACACTAAACTATTTCAGCATTTATCTGACTAAGTGACTGATTCATTTAAATAAAGGAGAGAAAAATGAAACTAACCTCATTTAAAAAACTGGCATTTATTATAAGTGCTACCGTTTTACTGCAAGGCTGTGTTGCCGCAGTACTTGGCGGTGCTGCAGCAGGCACAAAAGTAGCAACGGATCCGCGTACAATGGGTACACAAGTCGATGATGAAACCCTTGAATTTAAAGTCGAAAATGCCTTAGATAAAGATGAACAAATCAAATCTGAGGCTCGCGTAAATGCTGTGTCTTACAACTCACGGGTACTATTAATCGGTCAAGTACCAAGTGAAAGTACAAAGGAAACCGCCACTAGCCTAGCAAAAGGTGTGGATGGGGTCACCGATGTCTATAATGAATTACGCGTAAGTCCTAAAATTACTATCGGGCAAATCAGCAAAGACAGCTGGATCACCACACAAGTAAAATCCAAAATGTTAGTAGATGATCGAGTGAAATCAACGGATGTGAAGGTGATCACTGAAAATGGTGAAGTGTTCTTATTGGGCAATGTCACGCAAGCCCAAGCGGACGCCGCCGCAGACATTGCCAGCAAAATCAGCGGCGTACAAAAAGTCGTTAAAGTGTTCAAATATTTAAACTGATCTTCCTGAAAATCATTTACCTAATCAATTAAAGTGCGGTTGAAAATGACCTGATTTTTCAACCGCACTTTTTGCATTTTTTCAAGTAAAAATTCATATCTTTACATTTCTAAGAAAAGTATTTGTTTTTAAATAACTTATCTTTTGTCAATCATCTTGAGAGAAAATTTATCACTTGATCCTAATAGAAAAACACATTATCTTGTGTTCTGTTCTTTTATGAACACTATATCTTGTGTTCAAAAAATATCATAACAATAATAGGGCTCGTACTTATGAACAAAAGTTTAATGGTGACAAAACGTGATGGCACGCAAGAACAAATCAATCTTGATAAAATTCACCGCGTCATTACTTGGGCGGCTGAAGGATTAGAAAATGTTTCCGTCTCTCAGGTAGAATTACGTTCACACATCCAATTTTACGAAGGTATTCGTACTTCTGATATTCACGAAACCATCATCAAAGCAGCTGCAGATTTAATCAGCAAAGATACGCCTGATTACCAATATCTTGCCGCTCGTTTAGCGATTTTCCATTTGCGCAAAAAAGCCTATGGTCATTTCGATCCGCCTCGTTTATATGAGCACGTAAAAAAACTTGTGCGTATGGGCAAATATGATCACGCCCTTTTGGACGATTATACTCGTGAAGAATGGGATGAAATGGACAGCTTTATCGATCACTGGCGTGATATGACGTTTTCCTATGCGGCAGTCAAACAGCTGGAAGGCAAGTATTTAGTACAGAACCGTGTTACCGGTGAGATTTACGAATCGGCACAATTCCTTTATTTATTGGTGGCAGCGAGTTTATTCTCAAAATATCCTCAGGAAACCCGCTTGGACTATATCAAGCGTTTTTACGATGCGACTTCTACATTTAAAATTTCCTTACCAACCCCAATTATGGCGGGGGTAAGAACGCCAACCCGCCAGTTCAGTTCTTGTGTTTTAATTGAATGTGGCGATAGCTTGGATTCCATCAATGCTACCGCCTCTGCTATTGTGAAATATGTTTCCCAACGGGCGGGAATTGGCGTAAACGCCGGTGCGATTCGTGCCTTGGGTAGTGAAATCCGTGGTGGTGAAGCTTTCCATACGGGCTGTATTCCGTTCTATAAATATTTCCAAACCGCGGTGAAATCTTGTTCACAAGGTGGCGTGCGTGGCGGTGCGGCAACAGTTTACTACCCGTTATGGCATTTAGAGGCTGAAAGCCTACTGGTGTTAAAAAATAATCGTGGTGTGGAAGATAACCGTGTGCGCCATATGGACTACGGTGTTCAATTAAATAAGTTAATGTATCAACGCTTAATTAAAGGCGGCGATATTACCTTATTCAGTCCTTCCGATGTACCGGGACTTTACGAAGCCTTCTTTGCCGATCAAGATAAATTTGAAGAGCTTTACCTCAAATACGAGCAAGATCCGAGCATTCGTAAGCGTTCCGTTAAAGCGGTTGAAATTTTCTCTTTGTTAATGCAAGAACGAGCCTCAACCGGTCGTATCTATATTCAAAATGTGGATCACTGCAATACCCATTCGCCGTTTAATCCACAACTGGCACCGGTACGCCAATCTAACCTATGTTTAGAAATTGCGTTACCAACCAAACCATTAAATCATATTCATGATGAAAACGGTGAGATTGCTCTTTGCACCCTCTCTGCATTTAACTTAGGTAAAATTGAAAACCTTGATGAATTAGAAGGATTAGCGGATCTTGCGGTTCGAGCATTGGATGCTTTACTCGACTATCAAGACTATCCTGTTGCAGCCGCAAAACGCAGTTCCCTTGCCCGCCGTTCTTTAGGGATTGGCGTGATTAACTATGCCTATTACTTAGCGAAAAATGGCGTGCGTTATTCCGATGGCAGTGCGAATGATTTAACCCACCGCACCTTTGAAGCGATTCAATATTATTTATTGAAAGCCTCAATGAATTTAGCCAAAGAGCAAGGGGCTTGTGAATATTTCAATGAAACCACTTATGCACAAGGCATTTTGCCGATTGATAGCTATAAAAAAGATATTGATAGTCTGACGCAAGAACCGTTGCACTACGACTGGGAGAGTTTGCGTCAAGAGATTCAAGAGTTTGGTTTGCGTAACTCTACGCTCACCGCATTAATGCCGTCAGAAACATCATCACAGATCTCTAATGCTACCAATGGTATTGAGCCACCACGTGGTCATGTAAGTGTGAAAGCCTCAAAAGATGGGATCTTAAAACAAGTGGTGCCGGACTACGAAAACTTGAGTGAGCAATACGAATTACTGTGGGATATTCCAAGCAATGATGGCTATCTACACTTAGTGGGTATTATGCAAAAATTCGTGGATCAAGCGATTTCCGCTAACACTAACTACGATCCAAAACGTTTTGAAGACGGTAAAGTGCCGATGAAAGTTTTATTAAAAGATTTATTAACCGCTTACAAATACGGCTTAAAAACGCTTTACTACCAAAACACCCGCGACGGTGCCGAAGATGCCCAAGAAGATCTTGATGACGGCTGTGCAGGCGGGGCATGTAAGATCTAATTAATCAACCATTTAAAGTGGGTTAAAATCGACCGCACTTTTACAATAGAGGAAAACCAAATGGCCTACACAACCTTCTCACAAACTAAAAACGATCAACTCAAAGAACCTATGTTCTTTGGTCAAAACGTTAACGTTGCCCGTTACGATCAACAAAAATATGAGACTTTTGAAAAGCTCATTGAAAAACAACTTTCTTTCTTCTGGCGTCCGGAAGAAGTAGATGTTTCTCAAGATCGTATCGACTATGCGGCTTTACCGGAACATGAAAAACATATTTTCATCAGTAACTTAAAATATCAGACCCTATTGGATTCTATTCAAGGTCGCAGTCCAAATGTGGCATTGTTACCGTTGGTATCTATTCCTGAATTAGAAACTTGGATCGAAACTTGGACGTTCTCTGAAACCATTCACAGCCGTTCTTACACCCATATTATTCGTAATATTGTGAATGATCCGTCTATTGTCTTTGATGATATTGTCACCAATGAAGAAATCATCAAGCGTGCAAAAGATATTTCTTCCTACTATGATGACTTGATTCGTGATAGCCAGCTTTACGGGCTATACGGTGAAGGCATATACACGGTGGACGGAAAAGAATGTGTTGTTACCTTACGCAATCTCAAAAGACAACTTTACCTTTGCTTAATGAGTGTGAATGCCCTTGAAGCCATTCGTTTCTACGTGTCTTTCGCCTGCTCTTTCGCTTTTGCGGAACGTCAATTAATGGAAGGTAACGCAAAAATCATTAAATTTATCGCCCGTGATGAAGCCTTACATTTGACTGGTACACAGCATATTTTAAACATTATGGCGGCCGGTCAGGACGACCCTGAAATGGCAGAAATTGCCGAAGAATGCAAGCAAGAAGCTTATGACTTATTCCTCGCCGCAGCGGAACAGGAAAAAGAATGGGCGGATTATTTGTTTAAAGACGGTTCAATGATCGGTTTAAACAGAGATATTTTGGTGCAATATGTGGAATACATCACCAATATCCGTATGCAAGCGGTTGGTTTACCATTACCATTCCAAGCCCGTTCTAACCCAATTCCTTGGATCAATGCTTGGTTGGTTTCCGATAACGTACAAGTAGCGCCACAAGAAGTAGAAGTGAGTTCTTATCTTGTCGGTCAGATTGATTCTAAAGTGGATACTAAAGATTTTGGGGATTTTGATCTCTAATTAAACAATAAAGTGCGGTCATAAAATCAAGAAAATTTATGACCGCACTTTTTTATATCCAGTCCATTTTGAATCAGCGATAAAATTATTATTTTTTATCCAATCCTTCCCGAATCCATTTATCAAATCCATCATAATCAACCAAAAAGGCATCATGTCCGTAAATTGATGGAAACTCGTGAAAATCCAAATCAACCTGACTTTGCTCTAACAATTGTTTGCTTTTATGTAGGTCTATAGATTTAAATAATTGATCCGTCGTAACAGAAACGAGAGTATAATGTGCTTTAATGCGTGAAAGTGCCGTTTTTACATCAAGATAACCCAAACTTGGGTCATACATATCCAATGCTCGCAATAGATGAAGATAGCTATTGGCATCAAAGCGTTCAAGAAATTTTTTCCCTTGATAACTCAGATAAGATTCCACTTGGAAATAATCGCCCCAAAAATCCCCCTCCGATTTCGCTGCTCGCCCAAAAGCTTTGGCAAGCTGTAAATCCGTACGATAAGTCAACATACCTAACATTCGAGCAATAGATAAACCTTGGTCGGGAGGTGTGCCATCATAATAATCTCCGCCATTAAAATTGGGATCATTCATCACCGCTTGGCGCATAACATGATTGAATCCGATGGCTTCGGCACTGAAAAAAAGCGAAGAACAAAGATTCACGATATTATCGACAAAATCCGGATATTCAATGCCCCATTGAGTGGCTTGCATTCCCCCGAAAGAGCCACCAATCACGGCTTTCAAATGCGTCACGCCCAAATAATCAATTAATGCTTTTTGCACATGCACAATGTCCTGCACAGTAATCGCCGGAAAGAGGCTACCATAAGGTTTACCTGTTTTAGGATTAAGGGAAGAAGGACCGCTCGTGCCTTTACATCCCCCCAAGACATTAGAACAAATAAAGAAATAACGAGAAGTATCTAAGGCAAGCCCATCACCCATAAAATTCTGCCACCAACCCGTTTGCTCTTTATGAGGAAAATAAGGTTCGGCATCACCGGTTAAGGCATGGCAAATTAATACAGCGTTACTTTTATCGGCATTCAATGTTCCATAAGTTTGATAAGCCACATTAATGGGCGAAATCTCACCGCCTAACACAAGCGCTAGCGGATTATCCTGAAAAAGCACCACATTCTGAACTGACATTGAAAACCTACTACGTAAGATAAAGATATTTTCAATTATCGACAGCTTATTATCTTTGTCAAGAAATTTTAGCCGTCTAAACGGCTAAATAAACACATAGGAAAAGAACGTAAAATTCCGCTTGAACTAACTCCCAGTTTTCATTATGTTAGTTACTATGATTGATTCAAAAAATACGCTTAAAATGACCGCACTTTCCCTCCGGCATCGCTTTCATTGCAAAAAAATAATTCTCTGGCTATGTGGTTTAAGTGCCTTCTTTCTTTTAATTTTCCTCGTTATCGATCAAGTAATCAGCTTATCCGTTCGTGATCGAGTATTTGAAAATGCCGATAGACTGCCTTACCGCCCCTATGGGCTCGTACTCGGCACATCAAAATATGTGGCGACCGGAAAAACCAACGATTACTACACCAACCGCCTTGCTGCCGCTAAAACCCTTATCGAAAATCAAAAGGTCAGCTATCTTCTGCTTAGCGGTGATAACCGCACATTACACTACAACGAACCACGTAATATGTTCAGAGATTTACGTAAAATGGGTATTTCTGAAGATAGGCTTTTTCAAGATTTTGCCGGTTTCCGCACACTAGATTCCATCATCAGAGCCGATAAGGTGTTCCAGATTCCTGCCTATACCATTATCAGCCAAAAATTTCATTGCGAACGTGCCCTGTTCATCGCAAGATATTATGATATTGATGCCATTTGCTTCACCGCCAAGCAACCCGACATTTATTTTGGTACAAGAATTCGGGAAACCTTTGCCCGCATAAAAGCAATCTTTGATCTACTAATTGGCGTTCAACCCTATTTTTTAGGCGATCCCGAACCACTTCCGCTCCCTAATAATCAATGAATATCTTTAAATATTCCCTAGTTCATTTATATTTTTTGAATGAACTCTTTTTAGCGTTTTTTATGGAATTTATTTGACAATTTTTGGCTAAATCGTTATTCCTATAACCTTGCAAACACAATACTTAAAATCTTTATTCACAGGGAGAATTCGTTATGTCTCATTTATCCGTCGCCAAATTTGGTGGTACTTCCGTTGCAAATTATGCGGCAATGACTGCTTGTGCAAAAATCATTATTGCCGATCCCAATACACGCGTTGTGGTGCTTTCCGCTTCTGCCGGTGTTACCAATCTTTTGGTAGAACTCGCAAACGGCGTAGAAGCAGAGGAGCGTAGAAGATTAGTTGGTGAAGTCCGCCACATTCAAGAAAATATTTTAAATGAACTTAAAGATGACAGCCGAGTTCGCCCAATCATTGAAAAATACCTTGAAAATATCGAATACCTTTCTGAAGCAGCAAGTCTCTCCACATCAGCTGCATTGACTGACGAATTAATCAGCCACGGGGAGATGATGTCAACTCAAATTTTTATTGAAATTTTGCGTGAACAAAACACCAGTGCAACTTGGCTTGATGTACGTAATATCGTGGCAACCAATACTCATTTTGGTAAAGCCGCTCCCGATGATGAAAAAACCCAAAGCAACAGTAACAATATTTTAAAACCGATGATTGATCGCGGGGAATTAATCATTACTCAAGGATTTATTGGTCGTGAACCCGGTGGTAAAACGACCACGTTAGGACGTGGCGGCAGTGATTATTCCGCCGCCTTGTTAGCGGAAGTTCTTAACGCAAAAGATGTCTTAATTTGGACGGATGTTGCCGGTATCTACACGACAGATCCCCTTAT
This sequence comes from Pasteurella sp. WM03, assembly GCF_004570945.1. NCBI lineage: Bacteria > Pseudomonadati > Pseudomonadota > Gammaproteobacteria > Pasteurellales > Pasteurellaceae > Pasteurella > Pasteurella sp. WM03. The sequence goes on along the minus strand of NZ_SPPO01000004.1, from coordinate 156,838 downwards.
CGTCCCAACGGCACAACGCATTGATACCATGAGTTTCGCTGAAGCGGCGGAGATGGCAACCTTCGGGGCTAAAGTCCTCCATCCGGCAACCTTACTTCCAGCCGTTCGTAGCAATATTCCGGTTTATGTTGGCTCAAGTAAAGCCCCACAAGATGGCGGAACTTGGGTAACACGCGATCCCCAACCACGCCCGACTTTCCGAGCCATCGCATTACGCCGAGAACAAACCCTGTTAACACTTTCAAGCCTCAGTATGCTGCATGCACAAGGCTTTTTAGCAAATGTTTTCGGTATTTTGGCAAAACATAAAATTTCAGTGGATACGATCACTACATCAGAAATCAGCATTGCATTAACCTTGGATAAAACAGGATCAACATCGTCCGGCACAGAATTACTTTCCAATGAATTACTGGAAGAACTAAGACAATATTGCACCGTAAAAGTGGATACTGGTTTATCCTTAGTTGCACTGATCGGCAATGATTTACACATTGCAGCCGGTGTGGCAAAACGCATTTTTGACACACTAGAAAATTATAATATCCGAATGATCAGCTACGGCGCCAGCACCAATAATATTTGTATGTTAGTGCCAAGTGAACATGCCGATAAGGTACTTCGTTCGTTACATAAATCGCTATTTGAATAATCCCCTTTACTTAAATAATGAAGTCACTTTTGAACAAATCAAAATGTGACTTCAATACTGTTATCCTTTGTTCTAAGCTGTAAGTCACGTAGAAAGGAATCTTAGAATCAAATCTCAATAAAAACGAAGAGGAAATGGAAAATGTCATATTTGAAGACGTTAAAAACACTCATAATTTCAACCGCACTTTTTAGCGTCATCGGCTATGTATCAAGCTATTGGATAAAGCCCAAATGGAAAACAGAAGCGGAAATCACTTATCCTACCTTATCTCAACTAGGCAATTATTATTCGCTCTTCTCCATGTATCACCTGATGCAAGGACAAGATAGTATTGAAAATAAAATTCCCGAATTAGTCTATCAAAATTTTACCGAACAATTGGTTGCTTATAACAACCTAAAACAGTTTTGGGAAAATTCGACCTATTACAAGCAAAAAATCAGTGAAGATGTGACTGAAAATACCCAACTATTAAATGATTTAATCAAAAATACCCATTTCCAATCTATTAGTTCTAACACCGGAAAAATCACCCTGACATTAGATGAAGCAAGAGAATCGCAGGAATTACTGTCTTCACTGCTTAATCATATTAATATCATCACTCAAAAAGAGCGCTATGACACACTTATTCTTCAATGGAAAAATTTATTTACTCAAGTCAAAACTGCCGCAGAACTCAATTTGGGTAACATTCCTTATGGCAATAGCGTAGAGCATCAAGATTGGCAAGGTAAACTCAATATGATGAAATCCGTTAATCCGCTTGATGAAAATTTTACCGGCTTTCATTTCACTAAAAGCCCACAACCCCCCGAAGCAATAGGACGAAACAGCTGGGGATTCATCAGCGGCGGAATCGGTTTATTGCTCGGATTATTCAATCTTTTGTTCCGCCGTAAAAGAAAAAACCATTGATTTATCATCAAATTCAAGACACATCAAAGCTAGAAAGTGATAGCAGAATAGTTTAATATAGCGAGCCGTGATTCGTTCTAAACTAATATTCATCCCTTAATTAAAGTGTAGAATTTAATTTTTAGGATAATCAAAAAGAATAAAAAAACATCAGGCTATTCATTTGATCAATCAACCAAATTTAAAAGGTGGAAGTTATGGGAAAAAGTGTCGTTATCTTGGGTGCTCAATGGGGCGATGAAGGTAAGGGTAAAATCGTTGATTTATTAACGGATCGCGTAAAATACGTTGTACGCTATCAAGGCGGTCATAACGCGGGGCACACGCTGATTATTAATGGTGAAAAAACCGTCTTACGTTTAATCCCATCCGGTATTTTACGCCAAAATGTAACCTGCCTTATCGGCAATGGCGTGGTACTTTCACCTGCCGCATTAATGCAAGAAATGGGCGAGCTTGAAAGCCGTGGTATCAATGTCCGCGAGCGTTTATTAATTTCCGAGGCTTGTCCTTTAATCCTCCCATATCACGTTGCGATGGATCATGCTCGTGAGGCAGCATTGGGTAAAAAAGCAATTGGTACTACCGGTCGCGGTATTGGCCCTGCTTATGAAGATAAAGTTGCACGACGTGGTTTACGGGTCGGCGATTTATTTGATAAAGAAGCGTTCGCTGAAAAACTCAAAAATATTCTTGAATACTATAATTTCCAATTCGTGAACTACTATAAAGTCGAGCCGGTTGATTATCAAAAAACCTTAGATGAAGTAATGGCGGTGGCCGATATTATCACCGGTATGGTAGCAGACATCACCACGATTTTAGATACTGCACGCAAAAATGGTGACAACATCTTGTTTGAAGGTGCGCAAGGTACAATGTTAGATATCGACCACGGCACCTATCCATACGTCACCAGTTCAAATACCACTGCGGGTGGGGTTGCAACCGGATCAGGTTTCGGCCCTCGTAATTTGGATTACGTATTAGGCATTATTAAAGCCTACTGTACCCGAGTGGGTGGCGGCCCCTTCACCACTGAATTATTCGATGATGTGGGCGCAGAAATTGCACGCAAAGGAAATGAATTTGGTGCAGTAACCGGTCGTGCCCGTCGTTGTGGTTGGTTTGATGCGGTCGCTATTCGTCGTGCAATCCAACTTAATTCAATTTCCGGTTTCTGTATGACAAAACTTGATGTGTTAGATGGTTTTGATGAAGTCAAAATCTGCGTAGCATACAAAATGCCAAATGGAGACATTGTAGAATACGCTCCACTTGCGGCAAAAGATTGGGAAGGGGTTGAACCAATTTATGAAACCATGCCGGGCTGGAAAGAAAATACTTTCCGTATTACCGATGTCAATAAATTGCCACAAAACTGCCTAAACTATATCAAACGTATTGAAGAAGTGACCGGTGTCCCAGTGGATATTCTTTCAACAGGTCCGGATCGTGTCGAAACCATGATTTTACGTGACCCTTTTGCAGAATAATTTTCTTCTTATTTCTCGACCGCACTCAAAAGTGCGGTCTTTTTTTCTTCTGTTTTTGAATCACTCATTATGAACGAACAAGATATTGGTCATTACCTTGAAAACCATCCTGATTTCTTTACCCGGCACCCCTCGCTCTTAAAAAATCTGACTTTTCATCATTCACAAAAAGGGACGATTTCACTCATTGAAGCTCAATTAATGCAATATCGTCAAGAAATTACCGTGCTCACCTCACAACTTGAAAAATGTCACCAGTTAGCGATCCAAGAGGCCGATATTTTCTTTGCATTAATTCCACTCCAAAAGAAATTATTTCAGGCTCAAGATTTTCTTTCTATTGAAAAGAAATTAGATCAATGGGCAAAATCTTATGAATTAGAAGGAGCCAAAATTCTCCTCTTTACCGATAGCTGGCAAAAAACGGCAAATATACCCTCATATAATTGGATTGATCGTAAAGCCTTTGACATTATTCGCTTGGAACGCTTCGGATTACGCCAATTTTATTTAGGTGATTTAAGCGGTAAAGAAAAGTCTTTAATATTTTTACCGGAAGAATTACCCATTGGTTCTGTGGCTTGCTGTTTACTTGGCACAAAAGATACCCATAAACCCACCGCACTTTTACTGTTTCGCTCCCGTGATGTACAGCGTTTTCACAATGGACAAGATATTTCTTTCCTCAAACATTTAGTTGATATTGTGGATCTTCATTTAGAAAAACATCTCAACCAATAATGACGTATTGCTATCACACTCGAAATTTAACCTATTTTAAAAATATAAAATTTTTGTGATCGAGATCCCATTATTGAAATTTGTCTTTTTTGGGAAAATTTTAAATGACATATAATTTCCACGATGATTATAAAAAGGAAATATTATGAAAACATTAAGTGAATTTATTGTAGAACGCCAAGCTGAATATCCAAATGCCAAAGGGGAATTAAGTGGAATTTTATCATCTATCCGTTTATTAGCTAAAATTATTCATCGTGATATTAATAAAGCGGGGTTAACAAATATCTTAGGTCAATCCGGCCTTGAAAATGTGCAAGGAGAAAGCCAAATGAAGCTTGATCTTTTTGCTCACAATACCATGAAATCTGCGCTGATGGCTCGAGAAGAAGTGGCGGGTTTTGCTTCTGAAGAAGAGGAAAGCTTTATCGCCTTTGATACCGAACGGGGTCGCAATGCGAAATATGTGATTTTAACCGATCCCCTTGACGGTTCTTCCAACATTGATGTCAATGTATCCGTCGGAACCATTTTCTCTATTTATCGCCGTGTTTCACCTATTGGTACACCGGTAACGATGGAAGATTTCCTTCAACCGGGCAATAAACAGGTAGCAGCAGGTTATATCGTATATGGTTCTTCAACTATGTTGGTTTACACTACCGGAAACGGGGTAAATGGATTCACCTATGATCCTTCTATCGGCACGTTCTGTTTATCCCATGAGAATATGAAAATGCCAAAAGACGGGCGTATTTATTCCATCAACGAAGGGCAATACCTCAAATTCCCACTAGGTGTGAAAAAATATATTAAATATTGCCAAGAAGAGGATAAAGCGACACAACGTCCTTATGCTTCTCGCTATATTGGCTCCCTTGTTGCCGATTTTCACCGCAATTTATTAAAAGGCGGGATTTACATTTATCCTAGCGCCACTAACTATCCAAAAGGAAAATTGCGTTTACTTTACGAAGGCAATCCAATGGCATTTTTGGCGGAACAAGCCGGTGGTCTGGCCACTGATGGCTATCGCCGAATTTTAGATATTGAACCGAAAGAATTACACGAGCGCATACCGTTATTTGTCGGCTCGGAACAAATGGTGAAAAAAGCAGAAGAAATGATGCTTGCCTTTAAAGAGGACTAACCAACCAAAACAAAAGTGCGGTCAATTTCATAAGAGTTTTAAAACTCATTTGAAATTGACCGCACTTTTTTATGCTATCTACTTTGCTAAAATTAATCCTGTTTTCGACTTAATAGCCACCAGATAACCGCAGTAAATAACAAACTTGGAATTAATGCGCCAAATCTTACCGACATATTATAAACGACGATCATTTCTTCAAAAATCTCGTTTACAACATAAAACCAAAACAAATTCCCTTCAAGTAAGTTTTAAAATTTATTTGAAATTAACCACACTACACTTTTTATGCTATCTACCTTGCTAAAATTAATCCCTTTTTCGGCTTAACAGCCACCAAATAATCGCAATAAATAACAAACTTGGGATTAATGCGCCAAACACTGCAGGCATATTGTAAACCACGCTCATTTGCCCAAAAATCTCATTTACCACATAAAACAAGAAACCAAAACAGATTCCCGTCACAATCCTTGCCCCGGCTGTGACACTACGTAATGATCCGAAGATAAATGATAAGGCTAGCATCATCATTACGCCCACAGAAACCGGCTGAAAAATTTTACGCCAAAAGGTCAGTTCAAATCGGCGAACATCTTGTCCTGTCTCTTTTAAAAATGCGATGTATTCATATAAACCACTGATAGATAATGAAGTTGGTCGTAAAGAAACTGCCCCTAATTTATCCGGTGTCAAATTCGTTTCCCAAGATTCAATTAAACGGTTCATTGTCGTAATTTCATCCTTTTGAATTTTTGAATCACTCACTTGGCGCAGTTGCCATTTGTTTTCTTCAGCAGAATAGGCCGCTTGATTTGCGTGTTTCAATTGGGTGAGATTTCGATTGTCATCAAAGGTATAAATATACACATCGTTTAATGTTGTATCCTCAGAAACTCTACGCACAAAAATAAAATGACGCCCATCTTTCGCCCACACACCATTTTTTACCGAAAGCATTGAACCGCCGGAAATAGCACGAGTACGCATATCACGGGCAAATTGCTCCGTTTGTGGAATGCCCCATTCCCCCATTACCATTGTTAAAATCACTAATGGTAAGGCTGTTTTCATCACCGCTAATCCAATTTTAAAACGTGAGAAACCGGCTGATTGCATCACAACCAATTCACTACGGCTAGCCAAATTACCAAGCGCAATCAACGCGCCCAATAATGCTGCCATCGGGAAAAACGTTTCCACATCTTTCGGTATGGTTAAAAAGGTAAATGCAACTGCCTGCAAAACATCATAAGAGCCTTTCCCTACACTACGAAATTGCTCGACAAATTTAATAATCGCAGATAAACCAACAAGTGTGAGCAAAGTGGCAAAAATCGCCCCTAAAATGCTTTTACCAATATAACGGTCTAAGGTATTCATCATTTGTTTTACCCTTTTCGGCTAAGAAGATGGCGAAGTTTATACATTACAGTGCTATCCCAGCCATTCAACACGACACCAAGCAACAAGAACAGGATATTCACAAGAGGCATTAAAATAGCGGCATCGAGCTTTCCGGCAGAACCAGCCGATTTAAATGAACTTTGTAATAAGAAGTAAATGAGATAGAGCAATAATGCCGGGAGAATTTTTGCAAAACGCCCTTGTCTTGGATTCACTCTGCTTAACGGCACAGCAATTAATGCCATTAATGGTACAGCTAAAATCAAGGTGATTCGCCAATGTAATTCTGCCTTTGCCGCAGGATCATTTTTATTTATTAATGCCTCAAAAGAAAATGTAGTAGCTTCATCAGATTGACTCTCTGTCGCCTGATAGCCCAAATAAGCCTGATATTCATCAAAATGAGTGAGACGAAAATCAGGTAGCGCTGCCGTACCCTCTACACGTTGTGTATTTTGTAAATTCAGAACTTGATCACCATTTGGTAAGGATTTTAACCCCCCTTTTTCAGCCGTCACAACTGAAGGCTTTGTCTGCCCTTTAGGTGCAGTTTGAAACAGGTAAACATCATTAATTTGGTTACCTTTAATACTGTCAATAAATAGCACGAAATTATTATTGTTGGTAGACATAAATTGACCGGAAGAAAGCGCCCCCATAGTTGGGTTAGCTTTTGCCTCTTCTACTAGCGTACTTTGTTTTTGAATTGCCCAAGGAGAAAGCCATAACGCATTATATGCAGCTAATCCGGCAGTGATTAAAGAAAGCATCAAGGCGACACGCACGAGAATACGCTGTCCAATACCACAAGCCCTCATCACCGTGATTTCACTCTCGGCATATAAACGGCCAAAGGTCAATAAAATGGCAATAAACAAACACAATGGCAACATTAGCTGCGCCATGGTCGGCATTCCAAGTCCAAGTAAAGAAAAAACCAAATCAGCCGGCACATTACCATTTGCTGCCGAACCAAGTACGCGCACAAGTTGCTGACAGAAAAAAATCAACAACAAAATGAATAAAATCGCCACTTGGCTCTTGAAGACTTCTTTCGTTAAATATCGCGTTAAAATCATCTTATATCGTATTGTTTATCGTTAAAATTGAGGGGAAAACTAGATAAAATCGACCGCGTATGATACCTTATTTCCGCTGATTTAAACAATCAAAAAAGGAAATCAAATGAAATATCAAGCAAAATCAACCGCACTTTCTCAAACCTTTGAATGTATCATCATTGGTGCTTATGAAAACAATGAATTTTCAACCAGTTTTAACGAAATAGATCAAGCAACACAAGGGTATCTAAACGGTTTAGTCAAATCCGGCGAACTCACCGGAAAATTAGGACAAACTTTATTGCTACGTGATCTCCATGGTATTGCAGCAAAACGAGTCCTCATTATTGGTTGCGGAAAAAAAGGCGAACTTAACGAACGCCAATATAAGCAGCTCATTCAAAATATGTTAAACGCCTTAAAAGATGCCTATATTCGTGAAGCGGTTTGCTATTTGACAGAAGTTGAAATCAACAACCGTGATCTTTACTGGAACATCCGTTTTGCCATTGAAACCATTGAGCATACCAACTATCAATTCGATCAATTCAAATCTCAGAAAGCCAAACCAATCAGCCTAGAAACGCTCATTTTCAACACAGATTGCCAACAGGCACAATTGGCTATCAAGCATGCCCAAGCTATTGCAAGCGGCGTGAAAGCAGCACGAGATATTGCCAATATGCCGCCTAACGTATGTAACCCGGCTTATCTTGCAGATCAAGCGAAAAATTTAGCGGAAAAATCCACCGCACTTTCCCTTGATGTGATCGATGAAAAAATGATGGCTGAGTTAGGTATGAATGCTTATCTTGCGGTTTCCCGCGGTTCATCAAACCCGGCTTATATGTCGCTTCTTCATTTTAACAACGCCGCAGATAAAAATACCAAACCGATTGTGCTTGTCGGCAAAGGCTTAACCTTTGATACCGGTGGTATTTCCTTAAAACCTGCCGCAGAGATGGATGAAATGAAATATGATATGGGGGGAGCAGCTTCCGTGTTCGGGACGATGAAAGCCCTTGCCGAGCTTAATTTACCCCTCAATGTGATTGGGGTGCTTGCCGGTTGTGAAAACCTACCGGATGGTAATGCCTACCGTCCGGGCGATATTCTCACCACCATGAACGGTTTAACTGTGGAAGTGTTAAATACCGATGCGGAAGGTCGTCTTGTGCTATGTGATACACTTACCTATGTGGAACGCTTTGACCCTGAGCTTGTCATTGATGTAGCAACCCTCACCGGCGCATGTGTTGTCGCACTCGGGCAACACAACAGCGGCTTAATGTCGGAAGATGAAAACCTTGTCAGCGAATTACTCAATGCTGCAAGCCAAACCACTGATAAAGCTTGGCGCTTACCATTAGGTGAAGAATACCAAGAACAGCTAAAATCACCCTTTGCCGATCTTGCCAATATTGGCGGACGTTGGGGCGGTGCAAGCACAGCGGGAGCATTCTTATCCAATTTCACCAAAAAATATCGTTGGGCACATTTAGATATCGCCGGTACCGCATGGTTACAAGGTGCGAATAAAGGCGCAACCGGTCGCCCGGTTTCTTTACTCACTCAATTTCTAATTAATCAGGTGAAATAAAACCGAGATAAAATTCGGTATCATGTAGCAGTTGCACAAATCTATTTTTGGGTAGGGACACACTCAGTGTGTCCCTACTTTTTGAATCCTGTTTTTATCTCTATCAAAGAGCGGTTAAATTTTACTGAGTTTTTATAAATATCTGTTCTCTCAACACCTCATACCAGCTTGAGACTATTGACCCATTGTTTGAATTTTGTTAAAAGTTTGTTGATTAAAAACACACAAGGAGTAGAACGATGAAAACTCAATATTCTTTTTTATCAAAATATAAAAGCACGATTATCCTCGCCATAGATTTTCTTTTGATGCTGTTTTTAATTCGCTATCTTCCTTTCTCACCCACTGAAAATCGAGGCTTAGCATTATTAATTTTCATCGCGATTCTCTGGTTAACCGAAGCTTTTGATATCACCGTGACATCCTTAATTGTCCCAGTATTAGCGATCGGATTAGGACTTATCAATACTCAAAAAGCACTCGCTCCTTTCTCAACGCCCATTATTTATATGTTCTTTGGTGGATTTGTGATGGCGGCAGTGTTACAAATTCAGTCCCTAGATAAACTCATTGCAGGCTATATTATCCGCTTAGCCAAAGGAAATTTGAAACTGGCTATTGCCTATTTATTTGGTGTCACGACATTTCTTTCCATGTGGATTAATAACACGGCTGTTGCGGCAATGATGTTGCCATTAACACTAGGTATGCTGAAAGGAATTCATTCTGATAATAATTATCGCCTATATGCTTTTGTTCTACTCGGCATGGCATTTAGTGCAAATATCGGTGGAATCGGTACTCTAGTAGGTAGCGCGCCCAACGCCATTCTCGCTTCCCAAATTTCCGTAACTTTTACCGAATGGTTAGGCTATGGGTTTCCGGTTATGCTACTATTACTCCCATCAATGTTATTTTCCCTGTGGATAATACTACGTCCGAATTTTAACGTTCCTTTTACCCCAACGATTGAGCGAGTTCCTTTTACTTCAAAGAATCTTATCACGCTGATGATCTTTTCTGTCATGGCGATATTGCTTCTCTTTGGCTCATTGATCAATCCTTGGCTATCAACGACCCTTGCTTTACCAAATAAAATTGAAAACTTTGATACGGTGGTCGCACTAAGTGCGGTCATTTTAATTTGCATTTCCAACGCCGCAAAATGGAAAGAAATTCAAGAGCGGGTTGAATGGGGCGTCTTAATTTTATTTGGTGGCGGATTAACCCTTAGCGTAGTAATGCGAGACTCCGGTGCGAGTAAAATTATGGCTGATAGCATCGTTCAATTTGTCCAAACAAAACCGCTTTGGATACTTTGTGTCACCCTGACAACTTTTATTATTTTCCTAACGGAATTTACCTCAAATACAGCGAGTGCCGCATTGATTATGCCTATTGTCATTTCCGTTGCTCAATCAATGGGTTTACCGCCAATTTCTCTTGCTGCGATTATCGCCTGTGGTGCAAGTTGTGCATTTATGTTGCCAATTGCAACACCACCTAATGCCATTGTCTTTAGTACCGGTCATATTAAACAAATTGATATGGCAAAAGTCGGTATGATCTTAAACCTATGCTGCATTGCCATTATTAGTGGATTAACCTATTTTTTCTGGATTCACTAACAAAACACGTCTCAATTCCTTGACTAAGAAGTGTTGAAGGATTTATGCCGGAAGGAAAGCGCTTCCGGCTAGCCATTTCTTTGGTAGCTCAAGAAGAATATTGACGGTGGGAGACTTTTCATTTTCCTCATCACAGGCTGATAATTTCATCGGCTAATCTATCAATAAACCCTTGATGATGTGAAGAAATAAGCATAGGCAGCCCAAGTTCACGCAAAAGTGCGGTCAGTTTTTCGATATTTTTACGATCTAGTCCATTGGTGGGCTCATCCAATAATAAAATTTGGGGCTGCATAGCAAGTACACCGGCTAGTGCGGTAAAGTTTTTTTCCCCGCCGGAAAGGGTATGCACCGTACGATCCTTTAAATGAGTAATGTCCAAACGTTCAAGTTGTTGCTCTGCAAGTTGATAGGCATATTCACGAGGATGTTGTTGGTTTAGCGGACCAAACGCCACATCGTCTAATACAGTGGGCCCAAAAAGTTGATCATCAGCATTTTGAAAACAAATTCCTACTCTACCTCGGAAAGGCGAGAAATCTTTTTCTTTTTGACAAATTTGATCAAACAGCCTGATCTCACCTTTTGAAATAGGCACAAAACCAAGCAATGCCAGTAATAATGTTGTTTTCCCCGTGCCAATCTCCCCTTGCACAAATAAACGTGTTTGCCCCTCAAGGTGAAAAGTTAAATCCTCAATAATCCTTTTATTATTACGCTCAATATAAAGATTTTTAACGCTCAGCATCTTCTTTCCTTTTTCCACATTGAAAACCACGGCATTTCAGTGCAATTTGTGCCATTTCAGCTTTTAACAAGGCATGAATTAATAATAGTGCAACACTTTGTGCCGTAACATAAAGTGTTCGAGCATTAAATTTCGGTTGATACCCTCTGGCACGCATTGCTCGATCCATTTTTTGTCGCAATTCACCTAAAAGCGTGATGTAACGCACGGTCAACACAAATAATTGAATTAATTTTTCAGGTAAAGGTAATTTACCGAGTGCCTGTATCAAAACGGTTTCATTGATATTCCATAAAAAAAGCCAAACAGAAAACAACAAAAGGTTCGTTCTAAGGCTAAGAATCTCTGCAATCCGGATTCCCTGAGGATAAAATTCAATCCCATTTTCCCCAATTCGCCAACTGAGTGTCGCCCACATCAAAACAATGAGAAGCAATAAACGGAGCCAACGTTGGAAATAGGGAGAAAAGCCACGCTTTCCCATTGAAATGAACAAGATAAAAATAAATATCAGGCTGATATTTAACGCAATGAGCCAAGCAAGATCTTGCAAACCACTGATAATCAATCCCCAAATAAAGAGATAAATTAATCGAAAATGCGGTTGAAATAGGGAATGAATTTTCATGAAGAAATTCGTGTCGTAGATTTAAGTGCATCCGGATACATTTTACAAAGTAGAGAAATCACGCCGACACTCATCACACTGTCTAAAATAAATACAGGAAGATGAGAAACGAGCAGTAACCAAATAAGATCTATGTAATTTTTTCCGCTATCAAGCACTAATGCAAAAGATGCTAAGGCTGCCGCCCCCCCTACACCAAGCACACCTGCTCCAATACCGGTTAATAGGCAAGCCTTCAATGTCATCTGAGGTTGTAGAGATGAACGGAAAAGATAATGAACAAGCATAGCCGGAGTTGCCATAATACAAAGATTCACGCCTAGGACAGCAAATCCGCCAAAGGAAAAGAACAAGACTTGTAGCAACAATGCGATAAGAAATGCCGGAAACACTGACCACCCAAGAAATAGCCCTGCCATACCGTTTAAGATCAAATGTACACTGCCAATCCCTACCGGAATATGGATCGTACTTGCGACGAAAAAGGCAGCAGCAAACAAGGCGGTAAGTGGTAAACGTTCATGTTCTAACTTACGAAGCCCGATTGCCACACCCGCGGCGGCAAGCACTGCTCCAGCCAATAAAATAGGGGGATGCAACACTCCTTCAGATAAATGCATTATTTGAATCCTTGTTTCATTTTTCGGGCATTCAACCAAGCAATCAAGCCGGCTATTCCTACGATATAACCAATGCCGCCTAAGATATCGTGCCAATAAATTTTATCTTTTAGCTGGGCAATATCCGCCCGTAGTAACATCAGATCCGCTGTTTGATTATTGACTGGCGATGTACGATCCGCGACAACGGAGGCTCGATGCCCTTCTTCCCCCTCAACCACGACTTTTAACACCGAATCCGTCATATTCGGCACAGCAAGGCGAAACTCGCCTTTTGTATCTGTTTTAGCATTTAAAATAGGTTCTTCCATTCCCGAACGAAACACTTCTAAATAGGTTTCCGCAGCCGGTGTCAGATCAGAATAGTAAGATTTACCGGAAAGAATTTGCCCGTCATATTGAGCAAATACGTGAAGCGCATGGGCTTGCACATTCGGTAAATACAATGCAAGAAAAAGTGCGGTAAAAAAAGACAATATTTTCATTACGGCATCGCCTATTTATTGGGCACCAAAGGTCAGCATATATTCAACGGTTCGGCGATCATAATCAGGATTATCCGCCACATTTTCTTCAAATTCCGCCCAGACTTTGTTGTAACCTTTCACAGGCGTAAATTCGGCAATCCCCTTTTCATTGGTTAAATTAAAAGGAGCATCTTCACCTACGCCTACTTTGATGCCTTGAACCGGCTTACCCTTGTGTAAAACAAGAATAGCAAGAACTTTTCCCGCCTCTGCTCTCGCCTGTGGAATCAATTCATAAGCGACATCATGGGCTTTAAAAGCCTGTGCATCCCATTTTAAGATGGCTTTTCCCAACTTCAGCGGATTGGTGCTAAATTCCGCGGAGGGTTCTTCACGTTTAGTTTTCTCTACATATCTGCCACTAGGTAATTTTGACCATACTCCATTATTAAACGCCATGAAGACAATATCCGATTTTGGCTCAATATACGCTTCGCCATCTTTAAATTGATAACCCAGTGCGGTCAATTTTCCTTGAGAATTTAAGACTTGGAGAGATTGGATTTTATTCTGATGATAAGATTCCGTTTCAGTGTGACCAAATTTCATCACATATTCACCTTGTGATGAGGTCGGTTCAAGCCATATATTGTGGGCATTTGCTAAAGATAGTGTGAAAAGTGCGGTTAATCCCACTGTAAGTTTTTTGAATTGCATTTGTTTGTCTCCTCATTTATTTAATTATTAAAAAAACGGGGCTAATGATAAAATATGAAGTAACTTCAGAGTCAAGCAAAATTTTGAGGAAAATCATGAAAATAGGTCAGCTCGCCAAAGCCTTAAATTGTACCGTTGAAACGATCCGTTTTTATGAAAAACAAGGGCTACTGCCTCCCCCTCAACGCACCACCGGCAATTTTCGCAAGTACAATGAAGAGCATCTTCAGCGTCTTTCTTTTATTTGCCATTGTCGAAGTTTGGATTTATCCCTCAATGAGATCAAAACCCTCATTGCGCTTGAACATCACCCTGAACAACGTACCGAAGAAATGAATAAACTGCTCGATCGCCACATTAAAGATATTGCCAAACGGATTCACGAATTGGCTCATTTACGAATGAAATTAATTGAACTGAGAGAAAAAAGTAGCGCTACAGATGAAGATCCGATGCAATTATTATTGCAGCATAGTGGTGTACGCTTTGTGAGATGGTAAATTTTACGCAAAAAATACCGCACTTTAGTCTCCTAAAGTGCGGTCATTTTTATGAAAGTTTTTATAGCGCTTTTAAAATATCTTCAACACGATCTTTCGCATCACCAAAGAGCATTTGGGTGTTTTCTTTGAAGAATAATGGATTTTGCACGCCGGCGTATCCCACTGCCATAGAGCGTTTGAATACGATGACATTCTGTGCTTTCCATACTTCTAATACCGGCATTCCTGCAATCGGGCTGTTTGGATCTTCCATTGCCGCCGGGTTTACCGTATCGTTTGCCCCGATAACCAATACCACATCAGTATCTGCGAAATCTTCATTGATTTCATCCATTTCAAGCACCACGTCATAAGGCACTTTTGCTTCCGCCAAAAGCACATTCATGTGCCCCGGTAAACGACCTGCAACAGGGTGGATACCAAAACGGACATTCACACCACGTTCACGTAATTTTGCGGTGATATCCGCCACCGGATATTGTGCCTGCGCCACCGCCATGCCGTATCCCGGTGTGATAATGACAGAGCTTGCATTTTTCAATAATTCCGCCACTTCCTCTGCGGTAGTTTCACGATGCTCGCCTTGCTCTTCATCGGAAGACACTTGAACATCATTACCAAAACCACCGGCAATCACGCTAATAAATGAGCGGTTCATCGCTTTACACATAATGTAAGAAAGAATCGCACCGGAAGAACCTACCAATGCACCGGTTACGATTAATAGGTCATTACTCAGCATAAAACCTGCGGCTGCCGCTGCCCACCCCGAATAGGAGTTAAGCATGGATACCACCACCGGCATATCTGCACCACCGATAGATGCCACTAAATGCCAGCCGAATGCGAGTGCGATTACGGTCATTAACAACACTGGGAAAATATTTTCCGGACTGTTCAAGAAAGCAACCATTAATAAGGCAGAAACCACCAGTGCCGCTAAATTTAATTTATGACGATGAGGTAACATTAGGGCTTTTGAATTGATTTTGCCACTGAGTTTACCGAATGCCACCACAGAACCGGTGAAAGTGACTGCCCCGATAAAGATACCAAGGAATACTTCTACATTATGAATAGTTGTCAACGTAGCCTGTTCTGCAAGGAATGTTGCCTGTTGTACTTCATCCAAGCCATTTGGCATGGTTGGAATATCATGCAAACCATAGCTATTAAAGCCCACAAGCACGGCGGCCAAGCCCACAAAGCTGTGCAGAATTGCCACAAGTTCCGGCATTTCCGTCATTTCCACTTTTAATGCACGTTGAACACCGATCACACCACCGATAATCATCGCAATGATGATCCAGAATGTTCCCTCAGAATGAGGCCCGAAAAT
This sequence comes from Pasteurella sp. WM03, assembly GCF_004570945.1. Lineage (NCBI taxonomy): Bacteria > Pseudomonadati > Pseudomonadota > Gammaproteobacteria > Pasteurellales > Pasteurellaceae > Pasteurella > Pasteurella sp. WM03. The sequence continues at coordinate 141,160 of NZ_SPPO01000004.1, read as the reverse complement.
CGTTGCCACTAGGGCGATTGTCATCCCGACAATCCCAAACCAACAACCGGCTTTAGCAGTTTCGTGTTTAGAGAGTCCCGCTAAGCTCATAATGAAAAGTAATGCTGCAACAATATACGCAGCCTGTACTAAACCTTCAGACATTGCGATCTCCTTAACCTTTTCTAAACATTGCCAACATACGTTGTGTTACACGGAAGCCACCAAAAATATTGATGCTTGCCACTAAAATTGCCACAAAGGCTAACGCATCAATAAAGAGGTTGCCGGTCGGCTGACGAATTTGTAATAACGCCCCCACAATAATGATGCCTGAAATGGCGTTGGTGACCGCCATTAACGGTGTGTGAAGAGCATGGCTCACATTCCAAACCACGTAATAGCCCACCACGCACGCTAATACAAACACGGTAAAATGTGATAAAAATGCCGCAGGGGCAACAGAAGCAAGCCACAGGAATAACACACCTACGCCCGCCATTACCCCGTATTTCACGCGAGGATCAGTTGGTTTCGCTTCTTTTTTCTCTGCAACAGGTGTGGCTTTTGCCTCTTGTTTTGGCTGAGCAGAAACTTGAATTTGCGCCGGTGGAATTTCTTCCCCATCACGCACAACGGTCACCCCACGTAGTACCACATCGTCAAAATCAATATTGATATTGCCATCTTTCTCTTTACATAAGAGTTTCAGTAAATTAACGAGGTTTGTGCCGTAAAGTTGAGAGGATTGGGTTGGTAAACGGCTTGGGAAATCCGTATAACCAATGACTTTCACTTGATTTTCAGTGGTCACGACCTTACCGGCTTCGGTATATTCACAGTTACCGCCCGTTGCGGCAGCCAAATCCACAATCACCGAACCAGGCTTCATCGAATCTACCATTTCTTTGGTAATTAAACGTGGTGCAGGCTTACCCGGAATTGCAGCCGTTGTAATGATAATATCCACTTCTTTGGCTTGTTCAGCATAAAGTTCCATCGCACGGCGGTTAAACTCCTCCGACATCACTTTTGCATAACCATCACCACTACCGCCTTCTTCTTTAAAATCAATTTCTAAGAAGCTTGCGCCCATACTTTGTACTTGTTCTTTTACTTCAGGACGGGAGTCGAAAGCGCGTACAATCGCCCCCAAGCTGTTTGCTGCACCAATTGCCGCTAACCCCGCTACCCCCGCACCAATCACCAACACTTTTGCCGGTGGGACTTTACCTGCTGCGGTAATCTGTCCGGTGAAGAAACTGCCAAACTCGTGTGCGGCCTCAATCACTGCACGATAGCCGGAAATATTCGCCATTGAACTTAAAGCGTCCAAGGCTTGTGCACGTGAAATACGCGGAACGGCATCCATTGCAAGTACATTGATTTTTTTCGCCGTTAATTTTTGCATTAACTCAGGATTTTGCGCACGCCAAATGAAACTCACCAGCGTTGCACCCTCTTTCATTTGTGCGATTTCATCATCGGTTGGCGGATTCACTTTAAAAATGATATCCGATTGCCAAATCTCGGTTGCGGTACCGATTTTTGCACCAGCCTCTACAAATGCCTGATCCTCAAAACTTGCTTTAAAGCCGGCATCCTGTTCTACGATTACCTCAAAGCCCAATTTCAGGATTTGCTGAACCGTTTTTGGCGTTGCCGCCACACGGCTTTCATTATCAAGCAGTTCCCTTGGTACACCAATTAACATACTGTTTCCCTCTGTTTGATGATTATATAGAATGAATCTGCATTCATTCTTCCGTTAATGACAAAAGTCAGCTTCGTCTAAATGTATCATTGTTCGGTGAAAATGCGGTAGATTTTTTTCAGTGGTTTTACAAGATATTGCGATAGGAGTCATAAAAATTAAAAAGTGCGGTTAATTTTTATCCCACCAATTTCCACAAAACCAACCTTTTAATTATTCTAAGGTCAATTCTACCCAAATCGGCGCGTGATCCGAGGAGGCCACTTGCGTCGTTTTGGCAAGTTCAACATTCATTCCTCGCACAAATACAAAATCAAGAGGATAATTGAAAAAACGTCGTCGCTCATCAGGTGAAAAGGAAACTTCATTTAACCCCGCTTGAGTGATAAATTCATTCAACATCTGTTTCCGCTCCTCATTCCAAGCATTAAAATCTCCCGCTAAAATAACCGCGCTTTGAGGAGATGGGATAAGGGAAAAAATCTGTGCGAGTTGTGCTTGATATGCCTTAGGTGTCCATTCAAAATTAATTAAATGTGCGTTAATAACAACCAATTCATCATCGTTCTTTAATGGAAAACGCATGACACTTGCGACTTTTGGGATATAAATCCAAGGCTCAGATTGTGAAATGCCACAATAATTCATTGGAATCCATTTCGAAAAGCTTTTCACGCCCGATGGTCGCCCTTTATACGCAAAACTAGAAACAAAAAGTGCGCTCGAAAATGAAGGTAGGTCTTGTTCTGGTGTAGCCTCTTGCAGTAAAACCAGATCCTGCTCTTGAGAAAAACGGGCTAAATCTTGCCGCCAACCTGAATCCTCACCTTTGTGAATATTCCAACTGAGCAAACGGATACGCGTTTTTTCTAAGGTCTGAAATTGCATTTGATTAACAAAACATTGCTCATTTATTGCCTTAAACTCCGTTTTAAATGTGCTTTCCAACGTTATTTGAATAGGGTTAAAAATACGAAGTGGGTTAAAAATATTCATGCCCGCCAGCATTCCCAACAAAACTACAAATATAAAAATCTTAGTCCTTTTTCTCATTTCTCTATCACGTAACTAAACATCTCTACCCTTCCCCTAAATAATAGCAGTTTGCTTCTACGATACAATCGCTTCATTCTATTGCTCCTCAATATTTCACAAGGTTGAATGAAGAAATTTAGTTGATCAAAAATACAAAAGAGCAAGCTCAGCGTATTTATTTTCTAAATTATAGGAGAACTAAAATTGATCTATATTAAAGAAATAACATTTGATAATCATTATCATTTGATTAATAGAAAAATTGTTGTATGATAGGCGACAATTTTTCTAAAAAGGAGACGATTTATGCGTTTAATCATGACAACCTGCCTACTCTTAGGCTCACTATTTAGCTTCCCAAGCTATGCTAAATTTAAGGTCATTACCACCTTTACAATTATTCAAGACATTGCTCAAAATGTTGCCGGCGATGCTGCTGTAGTGGAATCGATTACCAAGCCTGGCGCTGAAATTCACGATTATGAGCCCACACCAAAAGATATTGTCAAAGCACAATCAGCAGACCTGATCTTATGGAATGGACTAAACCTTGAACGTTGGTTTGAACGTTTTTTCCAAAATCTGCATAAAGATACGCTATCTATTACTGTCACTGAAGGTATCCAACCTATGTCTATTTTTGAGGGACCTTATCAAGGCCTACCAAACCCACATGCTTGGATGTCTCCAACCAATGCCTTGGTTTATGTCGAAAACATAAAGCAAGCATTGATCAAATATGATCCACAAAATGCCGATATTTATCGTCAAAATGCAGAAACTTATATCAAAAAAATCAAAGAACTCGACCAACCTCTACGGGAAAAATTATCTAATATTCCCGAAAAACAACGTTGGTTGGCAACAAGCGAAGGGGCATTTAGCTATTTAGCAAAAGATTACGGCTTCAAAGAAGTTTATTTATGGCCAATAAATGCTGAACAGCAAGGTTCACCACAACAGGTTCGTAATATGATTAATTTAGTTCGTCAACACCAAATCCCTGTTGTTTTTAGCGAAAGTACGATTTCACCAAAACCGGCACAGCAAGTTGCGAAAGAAAGCGGAGCAAAATATGGTGGCGTGCTTTATGTGGATTCTCTCTCTACGACAAAAGGCCCGGTTCCAACCTACATTGATTTGTTAAATACGACTGTCTCAACAATAGCAAAAGGATTCGAAAAATAATGAACACCACGGTGAATACATCTATACAGGTTGAAAATATTACCGTTCGGTATAATAACGGACATACCGCAATCTACGATGTTTCTTTTCATTTACAAGGCGGTACAACCTGCGCCTTAGTTGGCGTAAACGGTAGCGGTAAATCAACCTTGTTTAAAAGTTTAATGGGATTAGTGAATCCTCAGCAAGGTCATATTCAACTTTGTGGTTTACCCATTAAACAGGCACTAAAACAGAATCTCATTGCTTACGTACCGCAAACAGAAGATGTAGATTGGCAATTTCCTGTTTCCGTTTATGATGTGGTGATGATGGGGCGTTATGGTTATATGAATTTTTTAAGAAGACCGAAACCAGAAGACAAACAGCAAGTTCAACAAGCAATGCGTAGAGTCTCGATAGAACACCTTGCAGAACGCCAAATCGGTGAATTATCAGGCGGACAGAAAAAACGTGTTTTTTTAGCTCGAGCATTAGCACAACAAAGTAAAATTATTTTATTAGATGAGCCTTTCACCGGCGTGGACGTCCAAACCGAGAATGCGATTATGGATCTACTTTCCGAATTACGTAATGAAGGTCATTTAATACTGGTTTCAACGCACAATTTAGGGTCAATTCCTGATTACTGCGATCAAGTTGTTATGATTAATCGCACCATATTAGCCGTGGGAGAGACACAAACAACCTTTACCCAACAAAATTTAGAGCATACATTTGGCGGTGTGCTACGCCATATTAAATTACAGAGTAGTGACTTACATGACGATGCAGATACCCGTGCGGTTACTGTTATCACGGATGATGAGTTACCAGCCGTATTCTATGGCCAAACGAAAAACGATCCGCCGGCACCGACCATCAAATCTTGCTGTGGTGAACATGATTGTGAAAATGCAGAGCAAAGGGATCAAAACTGATGATGGCATTATTACTGGAACCTTTCCATTATGACTATATGTTGAAGGCATTACTACTGAGTGCAGCGGTAGGCGGAATTTGTGCATTCTTATCTTCTTATCTCATGCTAAAAGGTTGGTCACTAATCGGCGATGCCCTTTCCCATTCTGTTGTTCCCGGTGTAGCTATTGCCTATTCCTTTTCCCTACCCTATGCTTTAGGTGCATTTTTTTCCGGTATTTTGGCCGCACTTTCTATACTTTGGATAAAATCCATCTCCAAGTTACGTGAAGATGCAATCATCGGCTTTATTTTTACCACCTTTTTTGCACTCGGTTTATTGATTATTTCCCTCAATCCCACCTCAATTAATGTACAAGAAATTATCTTAGGCAATATTTTAGGTATTGCTGATGAAGATATTATTCAAATGGGCATCATCGTTTCTGTTTGCTTAGTATTTATGCTGATTTTTTGGAAAGATCTCTTATTGGTATTTTTTGACGAAACCCATGCCGTCTCAGTGGGATTACAACCTGTTTACTATAAAGTACTCTTTTTCACGTTATTAAGCGCTTGTGTTGTTGCAGCATTACAAACCGTAGGGGCAATTTTAGTCATTGCAATGGTCATTACACCGGGAGCAACCGCCTATCTATTAACAGATCGTTTTAAAACCTTAGCGTTAATTGCCGTGTCCCTCGGTATCACAACCAGTGTATTAGGCGTTTATCTCAGTTATTATCTAGATGGAGCGACTGGAGGAATCATTGTCTGTTTTCAAACTGCACTTTTCTTAATTGCTTTCTTCTTTTCTCCAAAATACGGTGTTATTACACAAAAATTATCCGGTAAAAAGGAGCAAACAAATGAATAATTTACTGAATTGGTTTGCTGAACCCTTCCAATACCCGTTTATGCAAAATGCACTGGCAACTGCGCTTATTGTTGCGATTATCTGTGCCATTTTATCTTGCTATTTGGTACTAAAAGGTTGGGCATTAATGGGGGATGCCATTTCTCATGCGGTTCTTCCCGGTATTGTTGTCGCATTTCTACTCGGAATCCCTTTAACAATCGGCGCCTTTTGTGCCGGCTTGATCTGCTCACTTAGTGTCGGTTACTTAAAAGAAAACAGCCGAATTAAAGAAGATACTGCGATGGGTATTGTTTTCTCAGGCATGTTTGCACTAGGTATCGTGATGTTTACTAAGATTGAAACGGATCAACATCTTTCCCACATTTTATTTGGCAATTTACTTGGCGTGAGTTTCACTGAAGTCATCCAAACCTTGTTTATTTCCGGTATTATTTTTCTCATTGTGATATTGAAAAGACGGGATTTTTTACTCTATTGCTTCGATTCAAGTCACACTAGAGTGGTCGGACTGTCCCCTAGAGTTCTACATTATGGATTATTAATTTTATTAGCGATGACAATTATCAGTGCTATGCAGGTTGTTGGCGTTATTCTTGTCGTAGCCATGTTGATTTCACCGGGTATCACGGCTTATATACTCAGTAAACGTTTTGATAGAATGCTACTTATTGCCATATCGGTATCTGTTACAACAAGTATCATCGGTACGATTATTAGCTATCATATTGATGCTTCAACCGGCCCCTGTATCATTTTATTACAAGCCTGTCTTTTTCTGCTAGCTCTCGGTTACACCCGCTTAAAAAGCAGGTAAATCTAATCTAGGGTTTATTTGTAGAGACATTCAATGTACATATTTATGATCGCACTTTGCCACTCTCTATAAATTTAGCGATGTCATTATCGTCAAATAGAACAAAAATGACTTACTCAATAAAAAAGGGGCTTAATCGCCCCTTCTCTATTTATCTCCCGATTGGTACAGCCGATTTTTATACAAATAACTTCCCAGTAACGCATGTGCAAGAGCTTCTTTTTTCATCGCCTCAGGCACGGCTTTTTCTGTGAGGGTTTCTTTTGTTTTATCGTAAAAATAACCTTGCGCTGCCTTATTTGGCATTTGGATCACCACATCACCATTGCCTTTCATCAACGCTTGGGTTTGATCAAATTGCATAATGGCACGATCGGGATTAACATTTTGAGTTAAATCAAATCCTATCATAGGATAATTACCGTACCCGCCGGCCAAAGAAAGTAAAGTTGTTGGCATATCAATTTGACTCACCAAACGGGAATCACGACGTGGCTCAATGCCTTCCCCTAAGATTAATGCAGGAATGTGAAAATGCTTTATTGGCATTAATGATGCACCGGCAACGCGCGAGTCATGATCAGCAATCACCAAGAAAATTGTATCTTTCCAATAATTGGACTTTTTCGCTAAATCAAAAAAATGCCCGATAGCGTAATCAGCATATTTTGCCGTATTATTTCGTGTGGCTTTAGGTTGTTCATAGAGTTCAATTTTACCATCCGGAAATTCAAAAGGATCATGATTACTGGAGCTAAAAACAAGACTGAAGAAAGTTTTTCCTTCATTTTGTAACTGAGTAAAAGTTTCATGGGCTTTATCAAATAAATCCTCGTCACTCACCCCCCAAGTTGCCGTAAACTTAGGATTTTTATAATCTTGTTGATCAATGATGGTTTTAAAGCCATTACCATAAAAAAAGCTTGCCATATTATCAAAGTGCTTTTCTCCCCCATAAATGAAAGATGTATCGTAGCCTTGTTTTGCTAAGAAATCAGCAATAGTAAAAAAGTTACTTTGTGCATTATTTAATTTCACAACAGCACGTGCAGGTGTTGGCGTAAAACCGGTGGTGACAGCTTCAATACCACGAACAGAACGAGTACCTGTGGCATAAAGATTTTCAAAAAACCAACCTTCTTTTGCTAATTGATCAATATTGGGCGAAAGCGGTTTACCACCCAAAGCACCGATAAATTGTGCACCGAGACTTTCCTGTAACAAAATCACAATATTCTTAGGTTTGCCTTGATTGGTTGCGACATTTTTAGTGAGGGTGGGAAATTTATCAGAAATATAATCACTATCCGGTCTGCCACGACTCGCTTTTACAATACGCAACATTTCATCAAGCTCCATTTTGCCGTACATTTCCGATGATTTATCTTCATCTTTAAATTGTTGTACCGCATAAATCACGGAATAACCTGAATTTAATACTAAGGAATTAACTAATGCATCAGACGAAAAAGCCACCATAGCAGGATTAATCCCACGATGCTGCAAGGTTGAACGAGCCCCAAAGAAACTTACTGCGATAACTAATAATGCCACTACCGGACGCCATATCCATCGCATCATTCGTAAATCTTTCACTGCCCAGCCGGCAAGTTTCCAATAAACGATGGTCGCTAAAACCGTAAAAACAAGGCTAAAAATGACCGCACTTAAATGCCCCTCCATCAACATAGTAAAGACTTCCTTCGGATAAATGAGGTATTCGATGAATAAACGATTTGGGCGGAAATCATAGGTTTCAATAAAGGCTGGGGTTGCAATCTCCATAAAAAGAATGAACACACTTCCCAGCGTCAGCCAAATGCGTAAGATTTTTTTCCAACGCTCACTTGTATGGAAAAATACTGTGAATAATGCAGGTACACCGAATAAATAACACAATGCAACGACATCAATGCGTATACCTTGCAGGAACAAGGATGACCAACCATCGACAGCAGAAACACGTTCAGCTTGCCATATAGCTAAACCAACACGGGATAAAGAAAAGATAAGGAGATTGATCGATACAAAAATGAAGATCGGAAATAAAGGGGAACGATAATTTTTCATAGGGGACTCTTTTATATGTCATGGGGTTTCCCCCATTTAGGGAAACGTTTTCATTTACCACTTAGGATCAATGAAGGCGTAGTAATCGCTGTTCAGCGACTTTTCTAAGTTCATTCGGTATATTATCTGAAATTAATACCTCACGATACATTAATGAGGCAAGGGGCTTATTGACTGCGGTGCCCACGCTCTTCATAGAAAATGCCTAAACGCAACTTCGCGACAGGATTATCTAAATCAACCGCTTTTTTCACCCATTCAAAGGCTTTGGATTCATTTTTTTGATTTAAGTAAATTTCAGAAAGCATCATCATCGCATCCAAATCTTTAGACTTAGCTGTCCTTTCAAATAATTTGATCGCCTGCGGAATATCTTTTCTGACATAGCCACCACGATAATACATCATGGCTAAATTATTGATCGCACGAACACTCCCCATCTCTGCGGCTTCACTAAACCACCAATAGGCTTTTTCTTGATCCTTTTGCACCCCACGCCCAAGGTTGTAAAGCATACCTAAATTACTTTGTGCTTGTACATTTCCTTCTAGAGCAAGCGGCTGCATAATATTAAAGACGGATTTCCAATCCTGCTTATTGGCAAAATCCTGTGCCATATTCAGACGTTCTTGCTCTGTTAATTTTTGAATAGCATTCATTTCTTTCCCTTGGGTAAAACTTGAAAGCGATAAAAGTGCGGTAAAAATAACAAGTGATTTTTTCATGATATTTAATCCTAGGTACCTATAAAGTACCAAGCAAAAGAAAAATAAAGAAAATAGTGGTGATAACGAGCTCTGTTAGACCCACTTGTTTGACAGAAAGTTTCTTTCTTGGCAAATAAACTGCACGAATCCACCCCACGCTAAATGCCGACATCAAATAAAACTGCCCCATTACGGCAAAATAGGTAACAAGAAAGGAATGAAAAATAATCGAAGCGCGTAAATATGTTGGATTTTTACGTTCCCTCATCATGGATTTAACATAGAGAGTCGTGCCAATAAAGAACAGCGAGGGGTAAAGCCCAACCCACCCGATTTTTTCATCAAAAGTGCGGTCAGAAAAATAGTAGGCACCCATACCGGCAAGGGAAAAAATAGCAATTCCTGCAAGGTCATTTAATAAATGACGTTCATTTTTTTGCTTGATGTAATAAATATTTATCCATAAAAAAGGGAGCATTGCACCGATAAAATAAAGAATTTGCCAGTTATAAAACAATGCCGGGAAAACAAAAATAGATGTCGCCATCGCATAAATGATCGTCCACTTTCGATATTCCTCCCTGTTTCTGTCTTTAAACAAACTCAAGAAAGGGTAAGACATCAAATAAAGACAAGTCCAAGCAAGAAATAAAAAAACATGCGCCCATACGGGTTCTGACAACAATATACCGTAAAGAAAAGGCAACAATGCCATCACTACGGCACCGTGTTGATTAGAAATTAATAATTTCATCTCTAATTTTATTGAGAATAATTATCGGCTATTCTACTCTGATAAAGTAAGATTTACAAAAACTTCAACGCCCTTTAGAATACCCTCAATCCCAACTCACAAGGAACATAATGACCATTCAACGCATTCAACCTAGTACACGCTTTTGCGAAGTTTCCATTCATAATGGCATAGCCTATTTTGCCGGACAAGTGCCTGAAACAACACTTGAAAAAAATGCTTATGAACAAACCAAAGAAGTGCTTTCACTCATTAATAAATTACTCACTGAAATTGGTTCTCATAAAAGAAATATTCTTAACGCCCAAGTATTTCTTGCTGATATGAAAGATTATGCACAATTCAATCAAGCCTGGGATGAATGGGTGGATACTGAAAATCCGCCAAGCCGTGCAACTGTTGAAGCCAGACTTGCCGTACCGGAATGGAAAGTGGAGATTGTCATTACTGCCGCAGTTTAATGTTAAATTTGTGATCCATGGCAAAGAAATTTTTTCTCGTTTATTTTACAATTGAGTCCGCCCTTCACCTATATTAAGGAGTAATTATGCAAACGTGGACAACTGAAATGTGGCAAGCCGCCGGTATTGGCCTTATTATCGGCGTAATTCTAGGTTATTTAATTTTACGTCTAACAAAAGGTTCCGTTAAAAATCAAGTTAAAACGGAAACGGAACTCAAGAACGTAAAAGCCCAACTTGATAGTCAACATGAACAATTAGAAAAACACTTTGCTGAAAGTGCAGAATTGTTTAAAACCCTCATTGGCGACTACCAAAAACTCTATCGTCACTATGCCCATTCTTCCGATACATTGTTAGGAAAGAATCCAAGAGGATTATTCACCCAACAATTAATCACCGCAACAGAAAAACCTCAAGAGGAACCGCCAAGAGACTATTCTGAAGGATCATCAGGTTTATTTAAACCTAATAATGAAGAAAAAATCAATAAAGTAGCGTAATATGTAGCAAATGCACAAGCATTAAAATTTCAACAAAATATAAAGGGAATTCTGCGTTATCCGTTATAAAACCAATTTATTTCAATAATGTGGAAATGGGGACTCACACAAAGTCCTATAAACTACTAAAACCCTCTTGGATCAAGCTACATAATACTGATAAAAACAAAAAGTGCGGCCAAATTTGACCGCACTTTGATTTCTTTTTCAATCTTACAACCCTTTTTACATAGGTATTCATTATGAAAGAAAACATCGTTTCCTTAGCGCAAGCGTTGATTCGTCGCCCTTCCATCAGCCCAAATGATGAAGGCTGCCAACAGCTGATTTCAGAACGATTGGAAAAGCTCGGTTTTCAAATCGAATGGATGCCTTTTAACGACACTCTAAATCTGTGGGCAAAACATGGCAATGGTGAACCCGTAATTGCCTTTGCCGGCCATACAGATGTTGTGCCAACGGGTGATGAAAACCAATGGAAATATCCACCCTTTGAGGCAAAAATTGTAGAGGATATGCTATATGGTCGTGGTGCTTCAGATATGAAAGGCTCACTTGCTGCAATGGTTGTAGCGGCGGAAGAATATGTGAAAGCTAATCCTAATCATCAAGGAACCATCGCACTATTAATTACCTCTGATGAAGAAGCTGCAGCAAGGGACGGGACAGTACGGGTTGTCGAAACCTTAATGGCTCGTGGTGAAAATATCACTTACTGTATGGTAGGAGAACCTTCAAGTTCGAAAATCTTAGGGGATGTGGTGAAAAACGGTCGTCGAGGGTCAATTACCGGAAACCTCTATATTCAAGGTATTCAAGGTCATGTTGCCTATCCTCATTTAGCAGAAAATCCTATTCATCAAGCCGCCCCCTTTCTACAAGAATTAACCTCTTATCAATGGGATAACGGTAACGAATTTTTCCCCCCAACCAGTTTGCAAATCGCAAATATTCACGCAGGCACGGGAAGTAATAACGTCATTCCGGGCGAACTTTATGTGCAATTTAATTTACGTTATTGCACTGAAATGACCGATGACATTATCAAGCAAAAAATCACAGAAATGTTAAATAAATACGGACTGAAACATCGTATTGAATGGCACCTTTCCGGCAAACCTTTTTTAACGAAACCGGGAAAGTTGGTCAGTGCATTAATGGATAGCCTGCAACAAGTCATAGGAATTACCCCCAATCTTGAAACGGGCGGGGGGACATCAGATGGACGCTTTATCGCTCTCATGGGGGCGGAAGTCGTTGAATTCGGCCCACTCAACGCTACTATTCATAAAGCCAATGAATGTGTCAATGTTGACGATTTGGCGAAGTGCGGACAAATTTATCATCAAATGTTAGTTAATCTATTGGAGAACTAAAATGAAGCTCACCTCAAAAATGCTCACAGGTCAATCCCGTGAACACTTAGTTAGTCTCCCTACGCCTCATTCGTCTCATCATTTCTTACAACCTCAAGCCGTGAAAGCATTTCAAGGACTACAACAAAGTGCGGTCAAAAACGGCTTTAATTTACAGCCGGCAAGCAGTTTTCGAGACTTTGCCCGTCAGCAACTCATTTGGAATAACAAATTTAGTGGAAAACGAAAAGTCCACGATGATGAAGGAAATGCGTTAGATTTAATGCCATTGGCAGATTGGCAAAAATGCCAGGCTATTCTACGCTGGTCAGCATTACCGGGAGCAAGCCGCCACCATTGGGGAACAGAAATTGACATTTTCGATCCTGACCTTCTACCCAAAGGGCAGGCCTTACAATTAGAGCCTTGGGAATATGAAAAAGGAGGATATTTCTGTGAACTAAGCGAATTTCTCACTGAAAATCTACCGCACTTTGACTTTATTCTTCCCTTTGTGAATATGTCATCTGAGAAGAAAATTGGACGTGAACCTTGGCATATCAGTTATTTGCCCTTAGCCCAAAAGGCCACTGAACAATTTTCCCCTACGATTTTATTACAGTCTTGGCAAGATGAAGAAATCCATGGAAAAGCCGTTCTCATAGAACATATTGAACAAATTTTTAAGGCATTTATGATTTAGCAGAAGTCCTAAAGAAGTCCTAAGTCTAGAAATATTCTAGTATTATCCTATTCTCTCTATTTTTTATGTTTTTCTAGAGATTTATGTTGAATCTTCACATTTTTTCCCTTAGCTTGGAAATATTCACCAAGTTGTTGGGCAATGTACACCGAACGATGTTTGCCTCCCGTACAACCAATCGCAATAGTTAAATAACTACGATTATTTTGTTCTAACATCGGGAGCCAAGTTTCAATATAGTTGCGCGTAAGGTAGATAAAATGATTAACATCATCGTGACAATTTAAAAATCGGGCAACCGGCTCATCTAAGCCCGTCATAGGTCTAAGCTCAGGATCCCAATGAGGGTTCGGCAAAAAACGGACATCAAAAACATAATCCGCATCAAGGGGAATGCCATATTTAAAACCAAAAGATTCCACGATAATTTTTAGTTCTTTCTCCGTATTTCCTCTTAAAAACTCGCGTAATTTCTCCGCTAAAGTATGAGTAGAAATATGCGTGGTATCAATGATGAAATTTGCATGCTGAAATAATGGTTCAAGTAACTGATATTCCACATCAATCGCAGCTTCAAGTGAAAGATCTTTCACTGAAAGCGGATGAAGCCGTCGGGAGTCGCTGTATCGTCTAATGAGCGTACTTCGATCAGATTCTAAAAAAATAATTTTTGTCGTATAACGCTGTTGAATAGTGGTAAGAATTTGATCAAGGGACTGGCTTGATTCAGGCAAATTACGAATATCAAGGCTTATCGCTACTGTACGTTGATTTTTGGCTAAAATTTCCGTCAATTGAGATAATAGATCCAGTGGAAGATTATCAACACAATAGTAGCCCATATCTTCTAATGCACGCAAAGCAACCGATTTTCCCGCACCGGAACGACCACTGATAATGATAATTTCCATAAAGCCCCCTAATATTATTCTTTATCCTCAGGCAAAGGATCTGAAGTTTCAGCCAGTTGTTCGATGATTTCAAAAACTTGCCAAATTTCATCCGCACTTTTTGCAGAACGTAACTGTTTAAGAAAATTTTTGTCCGAGAGTTTTTCCGTTAAATCTGAAAGTATTGGGATATAAGTCTGGCACTGGTTTTCCGGCACGAGAACAGCAAAGACTAAATCCACAGGCTTACCATCTTGTGAATCATAGTCAATAGGTGTCTCTAATTGCATAAAAACTGCTAATGCTTTATCCGTTGCCTCAGTCGGTAACTTCGCTTTTGGCATTGCCACACCATTTCCTAACCCTGAATTCCCCAATTTTTCACGATTAAAAAGACATTCAAAACAGGCTTGCTCACCTTTTTCACAATGTAATTGTTCTACAACAAAATGGGCGATGGATTCAAATAAACGCTTTTTACTTGAAAAGCAAACACCCTGACGAATATTCTCAGGGCGAAAAAGATCGGTTAGTTTCATCTTTATAACTTAAATTGTTCACCTAAATACACACGCTTAACATGTTCATCATTCATTACTTCTTGCGGTGTACCGGTCGCAATAATTTTACCTTCACCGACGATATAAGCACGTTCACACACGTCTAAAGTTTCTCGTACATTATGATCGGTGATTAAAACACCCAATCCTCGATTGCGTAAATCGGTAATGATCTTCTTGATATCCGTCACGGAAATCGGATCAACGCCGGCAAAAGGTTCATCCAGTAAAATAAATTTAGGATTTGCCGCAAGCGCTCGTGCAATCTCGACACGACGACGTTCACCACCGGAAAGGGATTGCCCAAGACTATCACGAATATGCCCAATATTAAATTCTTCAATTAATTCATCCGCCCTTTTTCTACGTTGCTCCGGTGTGAGATCCTTGCGAACTTCTAATACAGCCATGAGATTATCGTAAACACTTAAACGGCGAAAAATTGAAGCTTCCTGAGGAAGGTAACCAATTCCACGCTGTGCACGGCTATGCATTGGCAATAAGCTAATATCCTCACCATCAATGATAATTTTTCCTTGATCTTGTCGTACTAATCCCACCACCATATAGAATGTGGTGGTTTTTCCAGCCCCGTTAGGACCAAGTAAACCAACAATTTCGTTCGAATGAACAGTCAGGCTCACATCAGAGACAACTTTGCGATTTTTATAACTTTTAGCGAGAAATTCGGCATGTAAAACAGACATCGGTTATTTTTTACCTTTTTGTTGTAATTGTGCGGGAATTAACACCGTTTTAACGCGTGATTTACCACCATTTGCTTTTAACTGCTGTTTCTTCACATCATAGGTAATACGTTCACCATTAATTTTACTGTCAAGCTGCTTTAATTCAGCCTGCCCTGTCAGTGTTAAAAATTCAGCCCCGAGGTCGTAATGAACTCGGTTTGCCTTACCATCGACCGGTTTGCCATCATCTAACAACTGATGAAATGTTACCGGTGTACCAAAGGCTTCTACCGTGTCTTTTTTACCGGAGTTTTCCGGAGGACGGGTAATCACAACTTTATTTGCTTTAATCAAAATAGAGCCTTGTGTGATCACCACATTATCGGTAAAAGTCACCACACTGTTTTCCATATCTAAGGATTGATTATCGGAAACAATGTTAATCGGTTGATTCGTGTCATCTTTTAAGGCTGAAGCTGAAAAGGATGCCATCGCCAATGTCGTGATAAGAAAAAGCTTATGGTTTACTAATTTCATAATATGTTTTTACCTGCTCTTTTAAGGTTGCCGTTTGTTGGCGTAAATTTCCTACCATTTTTAAGCCGGTGGAATTAAAATTTTGCCCATTAATTTTCACCATCGTATCAGAAGTGATATCTTGTGTTTTTAAATTCACGGTTGCCGATTGGGTCTCAACCCGTTGAAGACGTGAGGTCGGCTCCAAGCTCTCAGCAATAACATTACCTTCCAGATACAACATTTCATCTTTTGTTAAAACCGCTTTTTTCGCACTTAATTTCCAGCTTTGTGATTCAAGCAGTTTTGCCGTTTCATTTTTTTGAGATTGATTATTCCCTACCCCATCAAAAAGGTAAACTAAGGGTGCAATAAAATTGGTTTTACCATCCTGATTAAAATGCTCAACATTATCTGATAATGCGAGATATTGCTTTTTTCCTTCCGGTGAAAAAACGGTGGTTTCCATTTTTTTACCAATATAATCAGGGCTATCCGGCGCTTTTACCAAACTTTGTAAATCGCTATTATCCTGATTCAGTGAATAATACCAGCCTAATAAACAAAGCGCCGTCACACCGAGAATAACATTCCAACGAATATTCATAAAAACGTTTTATCCTGTTTAAAATTAAGGGCGAATCATACCACAATTCTAGTCTCTATAGAGGTTTTGTCCGAAGTTAAGTGGGATCAAAAGTAAGTCATGTTAATCCGGTAAAATGAGAGATTTCAACACTTGATAAATTTCTCGATAAGCCTTTACCGGTTTATTTTGTGTTTTTTCCTTCTGTGCAGCACGAATTAAATTACGCAATTGCTGACGATCCGCCATCGGATATTCATTTAATAAATCGGTCAATGCCACATCACCCTTTTCAACCAATTCATCACGTAATATCTCTAATTTATGAAGCATTGCTTGCTGCTGAAGGTGCTTATTTTCAATTTTATCTAAAGCTTCACGAATAGGCTCTACATCCGTTCCACGTAACAATTTGCCAATATATTGTAGCTGACGACGACGCGCCTCTTTTTGTAAACGTTGTGCAAGCTCAACCGCTTCTAGCAAGGCATCATCAAGTGGAATTTTTGCTAAGTTGGTTTTCGTTAAATTTACCAACTTTTCACCAAGTTGTTTTAAGTCTTCCGCATCACGTTTAATTTCACTTTTACTGACCCAAATGATCTCTTCTTGTTCTTCATCTTCCCAGTCAAATACTTCTTTTTTATTACGCTTTGCCATAGTATCCCTTCTTCAAAATTTGAGGCGCATTTTAGCATAAACTTTGAAAATAAGATAAAATGCAAAAAATTTTTAACGGAAAAAAGAGAATGAAAACAACAGAAAATCAGACCGCACTTTTAAAGACTCAAGAACAAAAATTACGACAAGCGGTAAGCTTTGCCTTGGAAACCGCTCAAAAAGCCGGTGCGACAGCAGAAGTTGGCGTCACCAAAGTGAGTGGCTTATCCGTTTCAACCCGCTTGCAAGAAATTGAAAATGTTGAATTTACCAATGATGGGGCGCTTGGTATTTCGGTTTATTTAGGGCAACAAAAAGGTAATGCCTCCACTTCCGATTTAAGCGAACAGGCAATAAAAAACACTGTTGAAGCTGCATTGGCAATCGCTAAATATACCTCTCCGGATGATTGTACCGGTTTAGCCGAAAAGGAATTAATGGCATTTGATGCACCTGATTTAGAGCTTTACCACCCTGCCGATGTTGATGTAGAAAAGGCAATGGCGCTTGCCTTTCAAACGGAAAAAGCAGCACTGGATGCAGATAAACGGATTATTAATAGCAATGGTGCAAGTTTTAATTCCCACACAGGGGTACGTGTGTATGGCAATACACACGGTATGTTGCAAAGTTATTTATCCAGCCGTTATTCTTTATCTTGTTCCGTCATTGGAGGCGTAGAAGATGCGCTAGAAAATGATTATGAATACACCGTTTCACGTGAATTTAATCAACTCAGCCCACCTAATTGGGTCGGTGAAAATTGTGCAAAAAAAGTCGTGGCACGTTTAAATCCACAAAAACTGACCACCCGAGAAGTTCCCGTAATCTTTTTAAACGACGTGGCAACAGGCATTATTTCACATTTTGCTGCTGCCATTAGTGGTGGTAGTTTATATCGTCAATCCAGTTTCTTATTAGATCATTTAGGTAAGCAAGTACTACCGAACTGGTTTAATCTCAGTGAACGCCCTCACTTGCTCCGCCGTTTAGCCTCAACCCCTTTTGACAGCGAAGGGGTACGCACACAAGACCTAGAAATCGTAAAAAACGGCATATTACAAACTTATTTATTAACTCATTACAGTGGTAAAAAAATGGGAATGAAAAGCACCGGTCACGCCGGCGGTATTCATAATTGGCTGGTACAACCAAATTTAACCGGCGGATTGACCGCACTTTTGCGAGAAATGGGGACCGGTTTATTAGTAACCGATGTCATGGGACAAGGCGTCAATATTGTTACCGGTGATTACTCCCGTGGCGCATCAGGTTTCTGGGTAGAAAATGGGGAAATCCAATATCCGGTGGCAGAAATTACCATTGCCGGACAACTCCCCGATATGCTGCAAAATATGGTGGCAGTTGCTGATGATATTGAGCACCGCTCCAATATTCAAACCGGCTCTATCTTATTAGAAAAAATGAAAATCTCAGGAAATTAATCCTATCAGCAAAAATAAGCCCACGATTCTAAACGAAAGTGGGCTTAATCATCTGACAAACTATTTACCGAAAACCGCTTGATACGCTTTTTCACTAAAACCAATCAATACTTTCCCATCCTGCATAATAATCGGGCGTTTGATTAAGGTTGGATTCTCTGCAAGCACAGAAAGTGCGGTTGTTTTTGACAATGTTTTTTTCACCTCATCATCTAAATTTCGCCAAGTGGTACTGCGTTTATTAACAAGATTTTCCCAACCGAATTGGGCTTCCGCCCGTTGTAAAAATGCCGTATCCAAACCATCAATACGATAATCGTGCAGTTTGTGCTCAATATTGTTATCCGCAAGCCATTTCAAGGCTTTTTTCACCGTGTCGCAGTTTTTAATGCCGTAAACAGTAATCATAAAATCTCCTCAAATAAAAAATCCTCAATCTCATCAGACTGAGGATTTTAACTTAAATAATGTCTATTAACCTAACAACTTATTCACCCGTTTAATAAATGCCACCGGATTTTCCAACGATCCGCGTTCGGCAAGCATTGCCTGTTCAAGCAATAATTCAATCCAGTCGGCAAATTGTGTTTCGTCAGCAATATCGGCGACTTTTTTCACTAAATGATGTTCTGGATTAAGCTCAAAGGTATATTTCACTTCCGGCACCAGTTGCCCACTCATCGCAAACAATTTTGCCATTTGAGTCGTCATTTGATCGTTACCGGTAGAAACTACCGCAGGGGTGTCCGTTAAGCGATGGGTTAAACGAACCTCTTTCACACGATCGCCTAGCAATGTTTTCACTCGTTCAACAAAACTTTCAAAGGCTTTATCTTGCTCTTTTTGTTCCGCTTCGTCTTTATCCGCTAAATCGCCTAAATCTAAATCCGCTTTGCTGATAGTTTGTAACGGTTTGCCGTCGAACTCCGTTAAGTAGCTTAGCATCCATTCATCAATACGATCGGACAATAGTAAGACTTCAATACCTTTTTTGTTGAATAATTCTAAATGCGGGCTGTTTTTCGCTGCCACATAACTATCTGCCGTGATGTAATAAATGGCTTTTTGCCCCTCTTTCATCCGAGAAACATAGTCTTCTAAAGAAACGGTTTGTTCGCTGCTGTCATTATGAGTAGAAGCAAAACGTAACAATTTGGCAATGCTTTCTTTATTGCTGAAATCTTCCGCCGGCCCTTCTTTCAAGACTAAGCCAAATTCTTTCCAGAATTGTTGATATTTTTCCGCATCGTCTTTTGCCAATTTTTCCAACATTTGTAGAGAACGTTTGGTTAAGGCTTTACGTAATGCTGCGGTAACTTTATTGTCTTGTAAAATTTCACGGGAAACATTTAACGGTAAATCGTTGCTATCGATTAAACCGCGCATAAAACGGAGATAATTCGGCATAAATTGTTCTGCATCGTCCATAATAAACACACGTTGAACATAGAGTTTCAAGCCGTGTTTATGCTCACGATTAAATAAATCCCAAGGGGCTTTGGACGGCACATAAAGCAAGCTGGTGTATTCCTGATTGCCTTCTACTTTGTTATGCGCCCACAAAAGCGGATCGGCAAAATCGTGGCTTAAATGTTTATAAAACTCTTTGTATTCCTCATCGGAAATCTCATTTTTACTGCGTGTCCAAAGGGCATCGGATTTATTGATTTTTTCCCATTTTTCGCCAGTTTCTTTGCCTTCATCATCATATTCTTTCGTCAGCATTTCCACCGGAAGACCGATATGATCGGAATATTTACCAATCACATCACGTAAACGCCATTCATTCAAGAATTCTTTTTCATCTTCACGTAAATGTAAAATCACATCCGTACCACGGGATTTTTTCTCAATATCAGCAACTGAGTATTCCCCTTCTCCGGCTGATTCCCAAAGTACCCCTTTATCCGCCTCTTCGCCTGCCGCACGGGTTTTTACCGTCACTTTATCCGCCACAATAAAAGCAGAATAGAATCCCACACCGAATTGACCGATAAGTTGGCTATCTTTAGCTTGATCACTACCAAGGGCATTCAAAAACTCTTTGGTACCGGATTTTGCAATCGTACCGAGGTGATCAATCACTTGATCACGAGTCATCCCGATCCCGTTATCACTGATGGTTATTGTGCCGTTGTCGCTATCAAAGCTAATACGCACACGTAACTCTCCGTCATTTTCATAAAGTGCCGGATTCGAAAGGGCTTTAAAGCGAAGTTTATCCGCTGCATCGGAAGCATTGGAAATAAGTTCACGTAGGAAAATTTCTTTATTGGAATATAAAGAATGAATCATTAATTGTAATAGTTGTTTAACTTCTGACTGGAAGCCACGGGTTTCTTTATTTTGAGACATAGTTTTTCCTTATAAAATGAAATAAGTAAAAATTGAGCCTCACAGATATAAGAGTGAAAACGAAATTTTCAACCCCCTACCTCATAGAAATATGAAATGGCTCAATGTTAAACATAAGACTAAAGTGCGGTTAAATTTTCAAGTGTTTTAAATTTTATCGGCATTAAAGGAAAACACGGACTGAGTTTGCTACAAAATCAGATTATTTCAATATGTTATAAACTAACACACCGCATTTTAACACTCCGCATAGCCCAATTCTTTTGATATATCCTGCGCCGTTTTTCTGATTTCCTTGAGGAAAAAATCAATCCCTATTTTTTTCAACTTATAAGTCGACATTGAAACGGAAACTGCATAGTCCACCTGATTAAAAGAATCAAAAATTGGGCATGCAAGACAGACTACCCCAATTTCATTTTCTTCTTTATCCATGGCAAATTTATTTTGGCGGATAGCCTCCAACTCCTCTTCCATTTCATCTAACTGAGTAATGGTATTTTTCGTAAGCTGTTGAATAACGTCTTGATGTGTTTGCCAATAATGCAATAAATAGTCCGGTTTTTTAGGATAAGCCAAATAAAGTTTTCCCATTGCCGAACAATAAAGTTGCATATGTTGACCAATATAAGCTCGTGTTTTTAGCATACCGTGAGTAGGTTCTAACTTATAAATCATAATAGCCTTGTCCTCCTCTCTCAGAGAAAAGTTAATCGTTTCCCCCAAAGTGAGATTAAGTTGTTCCAAATAAGGCGAGACCACATTAATAATATTCATTGAAGTTAGAATTTTTTGCCCGATGCTGAGACATTTTATACTTAACCGATAACTCCCCGCAGTGGAAGCCGGCTTAACATAGCCCTCACTTTGCAATCCTTGTAAAAGTCGGTGAACAGTGCTTTTATTAAGTCCTGAAATATCCGCTAATTTCGCCAATGGGCAACCATTAGGAAAATCACTTAATATATCTAAAAGTCTAAGCCCTCTTATAAGGCTTTGATTTCCAGTTAATTTTTCTTTTGTCATCGCATTCCTCCTTTCTTTAAGTATTATATTTCATAATGTGAAATCCTGCTTTGCAAAAATGAGATCTCTGTCACAGAATAGAAAATTTTTTTATCTTATTGATTTTAAAGAAATTTAATCTTGTTTCTAAAATTGACTTCATCTCAGCCAAATTGTATATTTTGAAATATGATTTTACTATTTGAAATTATAGAGGTGTTAAATGAGAGTTTCTTATGCAGATCTAAAAGCTGAATTCAAACGGGTTCTACTTTCTCGCCATGTTCGGGAAGACATTGCCGAAGAATGTGCCGGCGTATTTGCCGATACCACACAAGCGGGCGCTTATTCTCACGGTGTCAACCGCTTTCCCCGTTTTATTCAACAACTCGAAAATGGCGATATTGTGCCGGAGGCTCTGCCAACTAAAGAACTGTCATTAGGCGCGATTGAACAATGGGATGCTCACCAAGCGATTGGTAATTTAACTGCCAAAAAAATGATGGATCGGGCAATTGAATTAGCCTCTCAAAATGGTATAGGCGTTGTAGCATTACGTAATGCCAACCATTGGATGCGTGGTGGTTCTTATGGTTGGCAAGCGGCAGAAAAAGGCTATATCGGTATTTGTTGGACAAATGCCCTCGCTGTCATGCCACCATGGGGGGCAAAAGAATGCCGTATTGGCACAAACCCATTAATCATCGCTATTCCAACCAATCCTATCACGATGGTTGATATGTCTTGTTCAATGTACTCTTACGGTATGTTGGAAATACACCGTTTACAAGGACGTCAAACTTTTGTTGATGCAGGATTTGATGATGAAGGTAACCCAACCCGAGATCCGGCAACCGTGGAAAAAAACCGCCGTTTAATGCCAATGGGCTTCTGGAAAGGCTCAGGCTTATCTATTGTCCTTGATATGATTGCCACACTTCTCTCCAATGGTGAGTCCACTGCTGCAGTCACCGAAGATAAAGATGATGAATATTGTGTTTCTCAGGTATTTATTGCCATTGAAGTGGATCGCCTCATTGATGGTAAAACCAAAAATGAAAAACTCCAGCGGATTATGGATTATGTCAAAACCGCAGAACGTGCCGATCCAAATGTAGAAGTCCGTTTACCGGGTCATGAATTTACACAAATTCTGGCTGATAACAAAGCCAACGGTATTCCGGTGGACGATACAGTTTGGGCAAAACTCAAATCACTGTAAAAGTGCGGTCATTTTTCTCAGAATTTTTTAAGGGAGTGCTTATGATTTTCGGACATATTTCTCATGTGGTGGCAAACCATTATCCCAAGGCGGTACTTGTCGCCTTAGATTACCTAAAACATACCGATTTTGAACAAATGGAAAGCGGTCGCTATCCGCTTAAAGGTCGCTCCTATGTGCAGGTTCTCGATCTCACGACCTCCCTAAAAGAAACAAACTTACCTGAAGTTCATCGTCAATATATTGATGTGCAATATTGGCATTCCGGTATGGAAAGAATGAGCGTTGCAACAGACTTAGGCAATAATCAAACTTCGGGAAGCTATGATACGGAACGTGACATTCTCTTTTATACCCACATTGAAAACGAGCAGGAACTGATATGTCGCGCCGGCAATTTTGCCGTTTTCTTTCCGGAAGATGCTCATCGAAGTGCTTGTAGGGAAAATGAAATTTCAACTATTCGCAAAGTGGTTGTTAAGGTAGCGATTGATGACCTTGAGGAGGAACAATGAAAGCATTTGCTCAAGTTGTTGGAAAAGTATTAGAAGCCCTTGTTGTTTTCATTTTATCGGTGATGTCGATTCTGGTTTTTCTTAATGTGGTACTACGTTATGGCTTCAACAGCGGTATTAGTGTGACAGAAGAAGTTTCACGCTATATGTTTATATGGCTCACCTTTTTAGCGGCAGTGTTGGCATTTAACGAAAACCAACACGTTAATGTCACGATTTTAACCGATAAGCTCTCCCCAAATGGGCGGAATATATTAGGCATTTTTACAGATAGCCTAATGCTTTATTGTTGCTATTTAATTGTGGATGGTAGCTGGATCCAGTTCCAATTAAATCTTAGTAATTTGGCACCTATTTCCGGTTTACCACAGGGCATCACTTATTTTGCAAGTGTCGTTGCAGGCATTTTAATTGGCATATTACTTATCACACGCCTTATTTCAAAACTCGCATTTTTAACGAAAGGAGAAAAAGCATGATTGTGGTGATTTTCCTCTCAGTCCTACTTGGTGCCATTATCTTAGGCATTCCTGTTGCCTTTTCACTTTTAATTTGTGGCATCGCATTAATGTTACAGCTAGACTTATTTGATTCTCAAATTTTGGCACAGCATTTAGTCAGTGGAGCGGATAGCTTTTCTTTAATGGCAATTCCTTTCTTTATTCTTGCCGGTGAGATTATGAACGAAGGGGGATTATCAAAACGTATTATTGATTTACCAATGAAATTAGTAGGTCATAAACGTGGTGGGTTAGGCTTTGTGGCGATTATCGCAGCAATGATTATGGCCAGCCTCTCCGGTTCTGCCGTAGCAGATACGGCAGCAGTGGCAGCAATGCTATTACCAATGATGAAAACCACAGGTTATCCTGTTGATAAATCCGCCGGTTTAATCGGAACAGCAGGGATCATTGCCCCAATTATTCCCCCCTCCATTCCATTTATTGTCTTTGGTGTCGCAAGTGGTGTTTCCATTACCAAACTTTTCTTAGCCGGTATTTTCCCCGGTTTGATGATGGGCGTGATGTTAGCCCTACTTTGGTGGTGGCAGGCAAAACGCTTAGATTTAATGACCTTTTCAAAAGCAACAAAAGAAGAATTATGTATCTCTTTTAAAAACAGTATTTGGGCATTGTTATTGCCGGTTATCATCATTGGTGGTTTCCGTTCAGGGATATTTACCCCAACAGAAGCCGGTGTTGTCGCCGCATTTTATGCTTTGATCGTCTCGCTCTTTATTTATCGTGAACTAAAAATCAAAGACTTATACAAGGTTGTTCTTGCAGCGGCAAAAACCACTGCAGTGGTGATGTTCCTCGTGGCTGCCGCCAACGTGACCGGGTGGTTAATTACCGTTGCAGAATTGCCTCAGATCATGACAGAATTTTTGGAGCCATTAATTGATAGCCCAACCTTATTGCTAATTGTGATCATGCTCTCTGTATTCATTATTGGTATGGTGATGGATTTAACGCCCACAGTATTAATCCTCACTCCGGTACTTATGCCATTAGTGGAAGAAGCCGGTATTGATCCTGTTTATTTTGGCGTCTTGTTTATCTTAAATACGTCTATTGGCTTAATTACCCCACCGGTGGGCAATGTGTTAAACGTTATCACTGGCGTATCGAAATTACCCTTTGAACAATCAGCAAAAGGCATTCTCCCTTATATGGCAATGATGATTGTCCTATTGTTCCTATTTATCTTCTTTCCATCATTAATTTTAGTTCCACTACAATGGATGCTATAAACACTCACTGATTATTAACCACTCTTAATTTAGGAGAACATTATGAAGCGTTTTAATATGAAATTTTTAGCAACTTTAATCGCCGGCGCTGCCGTATTGACTACCTCAACCGTTTTAGCCGAAACCAGTTTAAGATTTGGTTATGAAGCACCACGTAGCGATACCCAGCATATCGCAGCGAAAAAATTCAATGAATTATTGGCTGAAAAAACCAAAGGTGAAATAAAGTTAAAATTATTCCCTGATAGCACCTTAGGTAATGCACAAACCATGATTGCCGGTGTTCGTGGTGGTACAATCGATCTTGAAATGTCAGGTTCCCCCAACTTCACCGGATTGGTTCAAGAATTAAATGTCATTGATATTCCATTTATTTTTAAAAATCGTGAACATGTTTATAAAGTATTAGATGGTGAAATTGGAGAAGGTTTATTAAAAGCATTAGAAGAAAAGGGACTAAAAGGGCTGGCTTTTTGGGATGTAGGATTCCGCGCATTCTCCAATTCTAAGCATACGATGACCAAACCAGAAGATGTGAAAGGTTTAAAAGTCCGCACAAACCAAAACCCGATGTATATTGAAGCCTTTACTCTATTAGGTGCAAACCCTGTCCCAATGCCATTAGCAGAACTTTATACGGCATTAGAAACAAGAGCCGTGGATGCGCAAGAACATCCTATCGGGATTTTCTGGTCCTCCAAATTATATGAAGTGCAAAAATATTTAACCTTAAGTAACCATGGTTACACCCCATTAATAGTTGTGATGAATAAAGCAAAATTTGATGCGCTTTCAGCGGAATTACAACAAGCTATTTTAACATCTGCAAAAGAAGCCGGTGCTTTCCAACGAGAGCTAAACGTTAAAAATGAGCAAGAAATCATTGCGAAACTGCGAAAAGAAGGCGTTGAAGTCACCGAAACCATTGAACCAACACCATTTAAATCCATCATTGAAGAAAAAGTGCGTAAATCCTACGTTGAAAAACATGGTGAGACATTGGTCAATCAAATTGATGCATTAGCGAAATAGTTTAATCTGTCACAAGCAGCTATCATTGGCTGCTTCATTTTTCATTGAGGTTTTATGAATTATTACTTAGGCATTGATTGCGGTGGAACCTTTATCAAAGCCGCATTATTTGATCGTGCCGGAAAACTGTATGGCATTGCACGCCAAAATGTTTCGGTGATTAGCGAACAATCCGGTTATGCTGAACGGGATATGGAAAATTTATGGGAAATCACTGCACAGGTGATACAGGAAGTGATTGAGCAAAGCCATATTGATGCAAAACAAATCAAAGCAGTTGGAATTTCAGCACAAGGAAAAGGCGCATTTCTTTTAGATAAACAAAATCGTCCTTTAGGGCGGGCAATTTTATCATCTGATCAACGTGCACTTGATATCGTCAAAAAATGGCAAACCGAACAAATTCCGGAAAAACTTTATCCCATCACGAGACAAACATTGTGGACAGGTCACCCTGTTTCAATTTTACGCTGGCTGAAAGAATATGATCGGACTCGCTATGATCGTATCGGCGCAATTTTAATGTCTCATGATTACCTAAGATTCTGCTTAACCAATCAATTATTTTGTGAAGAGACCAATATCTCTGAATCAAATATCTATAATATGCAAACGGGGCAATATGATATTCAGCTCGCAAAATTACTCGGTATAGAAGAGATTTTCGATAAGTTTCCACCAATAATGAGATCGAATGAAATTTCAGGCTATGTAACTAAACAGGCTGCAAAACTCACCGGACTAGCAGAAGGCACAGCCGTGGTTGGCGGATTATTTGATGTGGTTTCGACCGCACTTTGTGCCGGCTTAAATGATGAGAAAACCTTAAATATTGTACTCGGTACTTGGTCTGTGGTAAGTGGCATCACTGATCATATTGCAGTAAATCAATCCACGCCTTTTGTCTATGGGCGCTATATCGAAAACAATAAATTTATTGTGCACGAGGCAAGCCCAACTTCATCCGGAAATTTAGAATGGTTTTTACATCGTTTTAAACATTTGGATTATGAGGCACTAAATAAGGGTATTGAAACATTAGAACCAGCCTCAAGCTCGATCTTATTTATTCCTTTCCTTTACGGCACTAACGCCAAATTAGGTATGCAGGCAGGATTTTACGGACTACAGGCGCATCACAACGAAATGCACTTGCTCCAAGCCGTTTACGAAGGTGTCCTATTTAGCCTGATGTATCACTTAGAGCGTATTTCTCAGCGCTTTCCGAATGTGACTAAATTAAGAGTCACGGGTGGCCCGACAAAATCGAAAGTTTGGATGCAAATGTTGGCAGACTTAACCGGTATGACATTAGAAATTCCGCTGGTAGAAGAAACCGGCTGTTTCGGTGCTGCCTTGATCGCAATGGACGCTATTGAAAAGGCTGATAAAACAACGATACTAAATTCAGATAGACAAATTTTTGTACCGAATAAAGAGAATTTCAACGCTTATCAGAAAAAATATCAACGTTATTTGAAGTTTGTTCAAGCCTTAGAAAATTTAGTTTAAATATAATTTAAACTAAAAAATAAACCGTATTTGATTTCCCCACCAAATACGGTTTTTATCGGTCTCAATCTCTCTAAACAAGAAAATTTTTGACCGCACTTTAACCCAAAATTAGAATTCGTAACGAATACCGGCTTTCACGCCGTATTGGTTGATTTTAACATCATCAAATGAACCTAAACGGTTATACTCAATACCACCATTTACCGCCCAATTTGGAGCAAAATTGTAAGATACACCGACTAATACACCATAGCCCACTTTGTGATCTTTTGAAGAATTTGATTCACTATAACTATCACTTCCATTTGAAGCATAGAAATGGCTATTATACTTAACTGTGTTATAGGATAAACGAGCACCAATATAAGGAACGATTGGTGAATTAAGATCAATGTCATAAATCGCAGAGAAACCGAAAGAATTAACTTTCAACTCCGATTTTTCCGGTCCGGTTAAGCGAATATGCGCGCCTGTTGAATCAGCGCCGTCATAAGTGCTTAATTCTGAATGGCCGGATTTACCATAATACGTATAATCTAAAGCAAAGCGGGTATTACCCAATTTGTAACCCACCGCTAGACTTGGGGTAAATTTATTTTTATTAAAGTCAATATCACCTGAGGTTTTGATTTTTGAATAACCTAAATCCCCTTGGACATACCAGTTTGCATTTGCAGCGAAAGCAACAGCCAATGTACCAATCGCTAATGCTAATAATGATTTCTTCATTGGATAACTCCTATATATTGTAGGTAAAAAACGGTTGGAGTGTAACATAATCTAAATTAGTTATCATCCATCAAAACCAATTTCCCTTTACACTTTCGACATAAATATTCCACGCCTTCTTTTAAAATTCGATGATGGCGACGAATACTTAAAGAATGGGTTTGGCAAGCACAACGATATGCAAAAGTTTGCCCCTGCACATTTTGTACACCAAATTGGTGACAAGTATCTGCCGGTAGATGAAAGATCTCGTTCATCACTCCCTGCCATTCTTTGCCATGGGGCTTAACACGCCCGAATACCTGATACACAATTAAATGCGCTAACTCATGAGGCACGACTTGATGAATAAACTCTTGCGTATTTTCAAGCAATAAAGTGCGGTTAAATTTGATTTCGTTTTTTTGCAAATACGCTACACCGGCTTTCACGCCCCGTAAATCATAATTTACCGTTGGCATAGGAAATGCTCGTTTAAAATAATCTTCTGCAAGTCGTAAGGACTCCGCCAGTTTACGCTGAACCTGCATTTTTAAATGACGAAATTGAGTTTGTGATGAAAACATAAAATTTAGAAAAATAAAAACCGCCAAAAATAGCGGTTTTAGTCATTCATAATAGGATTATTTCAACCCTGCCGCCGCACGTAATTCTTCCGCACGATCCACTTTTTCCCATGGGAATTGCTCACGACCAAAGTGACCATAAGCAGCAGTTTCACAATAAATAGGCTTAATTAAATCAAGCATTTTGATTAAACCATAAGGGCGTAAATCAAAAAACTCACGCACTAATGCCACCAACAATTCATTTGCCACTTTGCCTGTGCCGAAGGTTTCCACCATAATTGAGGTCGGTTCTGCCACACCGATAGCGTAAGAAAGTTGAATTTCACAACGCTCCGCCAAACCGGCAGCCACAATATTTTTCGCTACATAACGTGCTGCATAAGCCGCTGAACGATCCACTTTTGACGGATCTTTACCGGAAAACGCTCCACCGCCATGACGTGCCGCACCGCCGTAGGTGTCCACAATAATTTTACGTCCGGTTAAACCGCAATCCCCCATCGGGCCACCAATCACAAAACGCCCCGTCGGATTGATAAAGAATTTCGTGTCTTTTGAAAGCCATTCACTTGGCAATACCGGTTTGATGATTTCTTCCATCACCCCTTCATGAAGATCTTTTTGGTTGATGTCTTCTGAATGCTGAGTAGAAAGTACCACAGCATCGACACCCACAATTTTGTTATCTTCGTATTTTAATGTCACTTGGCTTTTCGCATCAGGGCGTAACCAGGCTAATTTACCGCTTTTACGTACTTCTGCCTGTTTTTGCATTAAACGATGAGCATAAGTAATGGCAGCTGGCATTAATACATCCGTTTCATTGGTAGCATAACCGAACATAATACCTTGGTCTCCGGCGCCTTGATCCAATGGATTTTCACGATCTACTCCTTGGTTAATATCCGCAGACTGCTTACCAATGGCATTTAATACGGCACAAGAATGGCCATCAAAGCCCATATCGGAATGTTCATAGCCAATATCACAAATCACTTTTCGGGTGAGATTTTCAATATCCACCCACGCTGAAGTGGTGATTTCCCCCCCCACTAACGCCATTCCGGTTTTCACATAGGTTTCACAGGCAACACGGGCTTTGGGATCTTGTTTTAGAATTTCATCAAGTACCGCATCTGAAATCTGATCAGCAATTTTATCCGGATGTCCTTCGGACACAGATTCCGAAGTAAATAAATAACTAGACATAATTTTTCTCTTTTTAATTTGGATGTATTGACGTATAGACGGCTATAATACGAATTTTAGATGAAGAATCAAGCACTATTATTGATTAATATTTAGCCAATTTCGTAAAATTTGCTCACCATATTCTGACATATAGGATTCCGGATGGAACTGCACGCCATAAATGGGTAAAGATTGATGAGCCATCGCCATCACCACATTTTCATCACACATGGCCGTAATTTCTAATTCATGAGGAAAATTTTCAACTTTCACCGCCCAAGAATGATATAAGCCAATATCAAATTCCATCGGCAACCCGAAAAACAACGGAGAATTTGACCGCACTTTTAACCGCCTTTTTTGCCCGTGGCGAACTTGTTTTAGGTTATAAAGTGTTCCACCAAAAAACTCACATAATGTTTGATGTCCCAAACAAACCCCAAGAATTGATTTTTTCTGATGATACCGCTCCAACATAGTAAAAAGTTGAGGATAAGCCCGTGGTACATCAGGCCCCGGCGAAATTAAGATATGGCTATAAGATTCAGGCTTATTTTCCTGCAAATCTTCCACATTAAGCACATCAAAAGACACACCAAGGCGGCGAACAAGCTCCACTAAATTGAAAGTGAAAGAATCGTGATTATCAATAATGAGTAATTTCATAACTGCTCGGCTTTCGTTATAATCGGGCAATTTTACGCTAAATTAGAAATAGCACAATGCAACATTTTATCCACCAAGCCAATCATTATGGGGCAAAATCCGCCCCTTTCTTTTTTCTGATTGATTTTGAACAACAAAAACCGTTAATTTTTCCTTTAGAAGAAACGGCTCAACGAGGCATTTTTTTTGATATTTTAGGAAAAACAAACATTACCGAGTCAAAAGACTTCTCCACAGACATTCATTTTGAAAAATACCCAATTCCCCTTTCCTATTATCAACAAGGTTTTGAAGTGGTACAAAAAGAGATTCAAAAGGGCAATTCTTATTTGTTAAATCTCACTTCGCCCACTGAAATTTCGGGTAATTTTTCCCTTGAACAGATTTTTTATCAATCCTCTGCACCTTATAAATTATGGCTAAAAAATCAATTTGTTTGCTTCTCACCGGAATGTTTTATCAATATTCAAGATAACAAAATTTTCACTTATCCGATGAAAGGAACAATTAATGCTGCCCTCTCCAATGCAAAACAGCAACTACTAAATGATGAAAAAGAACTGCGTGAGCATTACACCATTGTGGATTTAATGCGAAACGATCTAGCGATGGTCGCGAGCAATATTCAGGTCACAAAATTTCGCTATGTTGATCGTATTGCCACACAAAAAGGCGAAATTTTGCAGACAAGTTCGGAGATTTGCGGCGAACTAGATGAAAATTGGCAACAAAATATTGGCAATATACTTGCTACGTTATTGCCCGCAGGCTCGATTAGTGGCGCCCCCAAAGAAAAAACCGTGCAAATTATTCAACAAGCGGAACGCCAACCCCGAGGTTATTACACGGGCATTTTTGGTCTTTTTGATGGTAAAAACCTACAAAGTGCGGTAGCAATTCGCTTCATCTCTCAAGTGGGTGAGAAATATTATTTTCACAGCGGTGGCGGTATTACCATTCAAAGCCGTTTGGAAGATGAATATCAAGAATTACTCGAAAAAGTCTATTTTCCGATTGAGGAGACAAAATGATGTTTCCCTTATTTGAAACCCTTGCCATTGAACAGGGTAAAATTCAAAATATTGAATATCATCAAGCCCGTTATGAACAGAGCTTACGACAATTTTACGGCAAAAGTGCGGTCAAAATTTTCAATCTTTTTGAGCTAATCCAAGTGCCGTCTCACTTGCAAAATCAACTGGTGCGTTGCCGTATTGATTACAATGCCGAAACCACACAAGTTCAATATTTTGAATACACACGAAAAATCTACCGCACTTTTCAGCCAATTGTTTGTGATGAAATGGATTACAGCTTGAAATATGCCAATCGGGATTTACTCAATTCCCTTTTCGCTCAACGGGGAAATTGCGATGAGATTATGATTATTAAAAACGGGAAAGTGACAGATTGTTCTATTGGAAATTTAATTTTTCGCCAAGGTAACCAATGGCTCACACCTGATACCCCATTATTAGCCGGCACACAACGGGAAAAATTATTGCAGGAAGGCAAAATTAAAGAAGCCACAATTTATGCAAAAGACATTGAAAAATTTGATGAAATTCGGTTGATTAATTCGATGAATGGGTTGTGATCTTGGGGGGCTTGGTTGTAGGGACACACTGCGTGTGTCCGAACTTTAACCTATTGAAATAATTTGATTTTTATAACGGACACACGCAGTGTGTCCCTACATTTTTCTAAAATTTACGTTGTTACGTACGGCTATTTTTCCGTCACCAACCAACAATTATGAATCTGTTTATTACGTTCAAAATCCAATGGTAAGGTTTTGTGAGAAATTTCCACTGCACTTAGCCCCAATGTTTCCAATCCTGCAAAATCCATTTTGAATCCCCGTTTATTGTTGGAAAAAACGATGGAGCCACTTTGGCGTAAAATACGTTTTAAATTTCCCATTAATTTGATGTGATCACGCTGAACATCCCAGCTTGCTTCCATTCGTTTTGAATTGGAAAAAGTGGGCGGATCCACAAAAATTAAATCAAATTGACGATCACATTTTTCCAGCCATTGCAAACAATCCGCTTGAATGAGTTGATGTGACTTACCATCAAGATCGTTGAGAATCAGGTTTTGCTCCGCCCAGTTGAGGTAGGTATTCGACATATCTACCGTTGTAGTGGATTTTGCCCCGCCCAATGCGGCGTGGACAGTGGCAGACCCCGTATAGGCAAACAAATTCAAGAAATCTTTACCTTTCGCCAACTCCCCCACCATTTTTCGGGTGAGGCGATGATCCAAAAATAAACCGGTATCCAAATAATCCGTTAAATTTACCCAAAGTTGTGCGCCGTATTCGTTCACATAAAAATACTCGCCTTTATTGGCTAATTTTTCATATTGATTTGTGCCTTTTTGCTTTTGGCGGACTTTTAAAATCAGCTTGTTGGTTTCTACGCCGGTCACCTTTAAGGTTGCTGTCACCGCATCCAATAAACGTTGGCGTGCTTTATTTTCATCAATATTTTTAGGCGCAGCATATTCTTGCACCACAATATGATCGCCATAACGATCCACTGCTAAATTATATTCCGGCAGATCCGCATCATAGAGGCGGTACGCATCCAAGCCCTGCTGTTTCGCCCATTTTTCAATTTTCTTGATATTCTTTTGTAAACGATTGGCAAAATCCACTGCCACCGCTGAAGTGCGGTCAAATTCAAGGGGATTTTCCACCCCACTTTCTTCGCTAATTCGAGCGGAAATCTGATAATTTTTCTGAACACAATCAAGCGGTCCATTTTTCGCCTTGAATTGACGGTTTGCCCGCATTCTCAAGCAATCCAACAAGGTGGATTCGCTACTAAAAATTGAGGCATTCCAACCACCGAATTCTTTTTTCAAACGTTGTCCAAATACGGAATAAAGGGCAATCAACGCCGGTGTCGTACCTAAACGTTCACCATAAGGCGGATTACAAATCACCATGCCCACTTCATTTGGGCTTGGGTTAGTGAGCGCCGCCACATCACCTTGCTGCCATGTTATCAAGTGAGCGACACCGGCATTTTGCGCATTGCGTTGTGCTTTTTTTAACACTCGGTGATCAAGATCAAAACCATAAAAGTGCGGTTGAATTTTACCTTGTTTTTCCTCTGCTGAAGCAATGGCTTCGCTTTTTACTTTCTCCCACACCATTTGATTATGCCCTTTCCAAAAATCAAAGCCCCAATGTAAGCGATATAATTGAGGGGCGATATCGGCTTCCATTTGTGCGGCTTCAATAAGCAATGTGCCTGAACCACACATAGGATCGACCAATGGCGTACCCGCTTTCCAACCGGAACGTAGCACAATCGCCGCAGCCAAGGTTTCACGTAAAGGCGCCTGCCCTGTATCTTCACGATAGCCACGTAAATGCAACGCTTCACCACTCAGATCGAGAGAAATCACCAATTCTTCACGATTCAAATAAGCATGAATACGCACATCCGGTTGCATTTTATCCACATTCGGCCGAGCTTTGCCTTGGCGTTCAAAGTAATCCACAATGCCGTCTTTCACCCGCATTGCACCAAATTGAGTATGGCGAATCTCTTGGTTGATACCGTTGAAATCCACAAAAAAGGTCATGCGTTCATCAAAGTGTGCAAGCCAATTAAAGGCGGAAACAGCAGCATAAAGATCTAAATCACTGTAAATTTTGGTTTCAATTAATGGTAGTAAAATTCGTGAGGCAAGGCGAGACCAAAGCAAGGTGCGATAAAGAGTTTCCTCATTGGCTTGGAAATGTACCCCGCCTTGTACCACTTTGGGATTCAAAGCACCGAGTTCTGTCAGCTCAACTTTTAGCAGTTCTTCAAAGCCACGAGAGGTTGTGGCGAATAGTTGTTTCATTTGGGATCTCAAGAAAAAAATTTTGGCGATTATAGCATAAGTTTCCATTCAAATTAGGGGCGCATGGATTTCAGAAACAAAAAATGGCGGGTTTCCCCACCATTTATCAAACATCATTACTTACTCAAACACTGCGCATAGCTGTCTGCCGTTGCCTGAAGGAAATTGGCGTAGGAATTTGCCCCTAACGCTACCCCATCACCAATGGGATCTAAACGCCCTACCTTCACCGCGGTGCCTTTTGCCAAAGATTCAATGACTTTTGGCGTGAATTGAGGCTCCGCAAACAAACAGTTTACACGATGTTCAGCGATCTCTTCTTTGATATGCGCAAGGGTTTTCGCTCCGGGTGCAACCAGTGGATTAATGGTGAAATAGCCTGTTTGTTTTAAACCATAGGCATCATTGAAATAGCCGTAAGCATCGTGGAAAACAAAGAAACCTTTTTCTTTAAAAGGGGCGAGTTGGGCTTTGATTTTGTCGCTTTGCTCCGCCAAAGTGCGGTTGAAATCCGCAAGGTTTTTCTCAATCAATGCTTTTTTATCTGGAAATTGTATGGTCAGTTTATCCGCCACTTTTTGTGCCACAATTTGGCTCATTGCCGGTGAATACCAAATGTGCCAGTTCGTGCTTAATCCTTCGTGATTTTCATGATCGTGATTATGTTCATGCCCATTTTTGTGTTCGTGTTTATGGTCATGTTTGTGATCGCCCTCTTCATGGAAATGTTCGTGATGGGCTTGGGTTAATAAGGGTTTAATCTCAGCGAGATCGGCAATGGTAATCACTTTTTGGCGATCAACTTGATTAACCGGTCTTTCTAAAAAGGAATCAATGTCCTCACCCACCCACAATACCAAATCCGCCGATTTTACTTTTTGAATATCGGATAACTTCAAACTGTAGTCATGAGGAGAGGCACCTGTCGGCACAAGAACTTGGGTATCAATTACACCATTCGCAATGGCTGAAGCAATAAAACCAAGGGGTTTTACTGATGCTAAGACATCCGCATTCGCCATCATTGGAAAGCTTAAAAGTGCGGTTGAAATTGCGCTCATTTTTAGTATCGTTTTCATTTTGTCTCCCTAATTTTTAATAATGATTCTCAAATAGGCGTAAAAGCCTACACGCTTTAAAATAAATTGCAATGGTTTTATTTAAAAAGAAAGGCAACCTACGTTGCCTTCAATGTTAATGAAGTATTTTATATTCTACTTTCTCAACAATTTATCAATCACCCTCGAAACGGCAAAAAAGCCGAATGTGGCGGTGATCATAGTCGCTGCCCCAAACCCGTTAGCACAATTCATTGTAGCGGAGACGGTACAACCTTCACCCATTTTAGGAAAAATCAACGGTTGAGTAGAAAATACGGCGTCTATGCCAAACTTGCGTTGTGGATTTTGAGTAAAATTAAAATCCTTGCGTAAAACCGACCGCACTTTTGCCAACAAGGGATCTTGAATAGTCTTGCTTAAATCAGCAATTTGAATTTGTGTGGGATCCGTTTGTCCCCCAGCCCCCCCCACGGTGATAATTTTAATTTTATTACGTTTGCAATAGGCAATCATCGCCGCCTTGGTTTTAACATTATCAATGGCATCAATCACATAATCATAGCCTCGATTGAGATAATCCGTCTGATTATCGGGCATGATAAAGTCATCAATAATATTGACGATACATTCGGGATTAATCAGTTTTATCCGTTCCGCCATCACTTCCGTTTTAAGTTTGCCGATATTGCCGCTTAATGCCGGAAGTTGGCGGTTGATATTAGTCACACAAATATCGTCCATATCGATCAGGGTGAGCTGTCCAATTCCGGAACGGGCTAACGCTTCCACCACCCATGATCCCACCCCTCCAATCCCGATAACACATACGTGTGCTTGGCGAAGACGCTCTAATCCCTCCGGAGTATAAAGTCGCCCGATACCGCCAAAACGCTGTTCGTAGTTATCTATGCGTGCCATTATTGTAATACCCAAACACGTCCATAATGTTTTGAAAGTCCGGCAATATGCCCCGCCTGATCGTCAATGCCACGATATAAATCAAAATGATGTCCGTTTACCGCTCCACCAACATCTAATGCCACCATTAAATGTAATTTATGCGAACCTTTCCAATTACCATCATTATCAATATCAGGCACTTCTACCAATAAAACAGAACCCGATGGGATCACATTGCGATCGGAAGCCACCGCGGCCATTGGCACAAGTGGTACACCTGCGGAACCTTTTACTTTGCCACTCGGATCATTTTTGAAGAATACATAGGACGGATTACGCTCAAGTAAAGCCTGTACACGTGACGGATTCGCTTTTCCCCAATCACGAATAGCTTGAATTGACATTTTCTCTTTTGGGATCTCGCCATCTTCCACCAACAAACGACCAACGGCTTGATATTTAAAGCCATTTTGTCCGGCATAGGCAAAATAATTCAAATTACCGTTGCCAAAATCCACATAACCACTTCCCTGAACCCCGAGTAAGAAGTTATCAAGCATCGAATCACTATAAGCTAATTCTAATCCCTTTCCTGCCAAGGCGCCTGCATAAATTTGAGCACGAGAAAAACGTTTGTTTGCAGGCAACGCATAAATTGGGTGTTGAAATTTCCCTTGCGGGGAGCGGCGCGCATGAATTACGGGGGAATAATAGCCGGTCATTAAGACGTTTTGGTAACCATCAAAGCCTTTCATTATTTGTGGAGAAATTCCGTATTGGGACAATTCACTCACATCTGCGCCGGCAAGCACCCAGTTCGTAATTTTTTGATAGTTGCCATAAAAACGATCAGATAATCGCCCGGAATAGGCTTTTACATTAGAAAGTTGCGTTAAAAAATCCCCCTGATTTACGACCGCACTTTGATTCTCTACCTGTAATACCGGCGATAAAATGCTTTGTTGATAGCTGCGACCGCTGTATTTTGCACCAAATTTTTGAGGATCATCGCCTGTTGGTGTAAGAACTGATGAGCTACTTTTATTTGACGAACCACCACATGCCACCAAAATTGATGCAACCGCTAAAATAGAGAACGCTTTGATACCGAGACTTTTACGAAATTTCATACCTTATTCCTAAACAAAAATGAATTTTTATGAAACTGCATACGCTATCAAAAATTGCCTAAAACCACTAGCACTATTTCCTAATGATGTCTAATTTATCGTCGCTTTGTTTATTTAAACAACAAACACACAATAAACTTTTGTTGAAAGGTTGCAAAATTTTTTGAGTAGCGTATAGTGTGCGCCAACAGACGCGGGGTGGAGCAGCTTGGTAGCTCGTCGGGCTCATAACCCGAAGGCCGTCGGTTCAAATCCGGCCCCCGCAACCAGATTCTAAAGCACCGATTTTATCGGTGCTTTTTCATTACTCATCGCTGAAAGCATTTTCCCACATAAGGAAAATGCTTTTCTCATTTAATGACAATATGAACGGTAATTTCTTCTCTATCATGGTAGAGGTGCTTTGCCTGAATCTCAAAGGTCAACTTTTGCTTATCCAACATACTTTTAAGGTTTTCTAAGCATTGCATCACTTCTTGATAACGTTTTTTCATGGGTAACTTTAAATTAAAAATCGTTTCACGACACCAGCCCTCTACCAACCATTTGCCAATTAAATTGGCAATCCGGCTTGGCTGTTCCACCATATCGCACACTAGCCAATCCACTTTTTTGCGTTTTGGTGGCTGAAATTTAAAACCATCTTCCGCACAATGTTCGATTCGACCGGTTTCATGTAGGCTTTCTGCCATTTTTCCGTGATCCACAGCATACACAAATAGACCTCGTTTGACTAATTGATATGTCCATCCCCCTGGACAAGCCCCAAGATCAACCCCTATCATATTTTCATTGAATCGTTTTTCTTCTTCCTTTATAGGTATAAACGTTAAAATCGCTTCCTCAAGTTTCAACGTAGAACGGCTCGGGGCATCAGATGGAAACTTTAAACGAGGTATCCCCATAAAATGTTCAGAATGGTTATTGGTATAGGAATAACCTATATAGCAACAATTCGGCTTCACAAAAAAACAATGTAAAAACAGACCGCACTTTTGAGATTCATTAGCCATTAACCAACCTTTCTTTTTCAATGCTTGACGTAGTGGTACGGTAAATTTTCGACAAAAGGCTGAAAGTTCTTTGGATTCATTTGTATCCGCCATTTCAACTAAAATCATGTTTGATTGTTTCAAATTGACTTGTTCTGACAATGTCTCAAATTCAGAGATAATCGGGCTAATGCGATCAGCAGGATCAAGATTTTCTAATAAATTTGATACGACCAACATTTGTCGGACAAAAATTAGCTGATGAAAAGGAATTTCTCGGGCTAAGCGATCGGCCTCATTAGGTTGATAGCATTCAAAAATCACATAACCTGAATTTTCTTGTACTCGGGCAAAACCAAATATACCTAGGTTTGTTGCACGATCTGTCATTTCTGCCGCTACCTCTTTCTCAAAACCGGGACGACAATATAAAGCAAGTTTATTCATATTCTTCATTTTTTATTGCATTAATAATCCAATGTCGAAAGGCTTGGATTTGTTCATCATCAAGGCGATCAAGGTGATTCACCACATAAAAGGATTTTGGATCAGGCAAATTTGTTGGAAAGACAACTTTTAATGCGCCCTGCTCAATTTCTTGCAGTGCCAGTAAGCGATTTGCCAGCACGATACCCTGTCCATGAATCGCCGCTTGCAATGCCATAAATGTATGGCTAAATAAAGGACCTTGTTGGATATTTAATTCATCAAGCATCAGATAATCTGCCATCGCACGCCAATTATCGCGTGTATGAGTGTGAATTAAGGTGTGGTGTTTTAAATCTTCCTTACTATGAATTGGATTTTTCACCAATAATTCCGGTGAAGCGAGAATCAGTAAATTTTCTTTACCTAAGCGATCAACCTGCAAATTCTGCCAGTTTCCCCTACCGTAGTAAATCGCAAGATCGATTTCTTTATTTAATAATCCTTCATCTTGATCGACCCCTTTTAAACGAACTTCAATTTCAGGATGAAGCCGATTAAATTCGCTGAGATGAGGAACGAGCCATTGAATACCAAAAGTTTGTGGAACACCAATACTTAAGTGAGGATCATTTTTTAATATTAATAATTTTTCTGTAGCCTCATTAAGTTTTCTCAGAATTTTATTAATATCGACAAAATACGCTTTACCAAATTCGGTTAATTCTAAAGCGCGATTTTTACGTTTGAATAATTCAATGCCTAAAAAATCTTCTAACAGTTTAATCTGATGGCTCACCGCTGCCTGTGTCACAAAAAGCTCGTCCGCCGCTTTTGTAAAACTTAAATGTCGTGCGGCAGATTCAAAGGATTTCAGTGAATTCAAGGGAGGCAAACGTTTATACATAATGATTTCCAAAGATAATTTTTTCGTCTATAATGAGCAGGATTCAGTTCGGATTAGTTTTTCTAATCCCTCAGATAAAAAAACATCATTTGTTCTTCTTATCTCCACTTCCTACAATGCGCACATACTTAATGATTGGTAATTCCTTACTAGTTAATGAGTTTCGGACTTAAGTATGATGTTGTGTTTGCATAGAGTTCGGGAAACCGAACTTGAGTAACAAAATAGGTTACTCATTTACTTCCTGTATTACTTAAACCTTTTTGGTTAAACGCTGCTCATTAGAGTGGCGTTTTTTTTGCGTGGCATTCTAACATACTTCTCTTTTTTCTTCTTTGACTTTATGACGTTTATCCTTCCCCAAAATATTAAAAATCAAAAAAATTTCTGCGTTAAGGTTTAAATGCTCAGAATAATGATGTAGATTAAACGGTATTTCATTAACAATAAATAAAAGGAAGCAAAATGAAAGACTTAGATTGGAATAACCTTGGTTTTAATTATATTAAAACCGACTACCGTTTTATTGCTCATTGGAAAAATGGTCAATGGGATGAAGGCAAACTCACGACAGACAATACCCTCCATATTCACGAAGGTTCGACCGCACTTCACTATGGTCAACAATGTTTTGAAGGCTTAAAAGCCTATCGCTGTAAAGATGGTTCAATCAATTTATTCCGCCCAGAAGAAAATGCAAAGCGTATGCAGCGTACAGCGGATCGTCTCTTAATGCCACAAGTTCCTACGGAATTATTTGTTCGTGCCTGTAAAGAAGTGGTCAAAGCGAATGAAGAATGGGTTGGTCCTTATGGTTCAGGTGCAACTTTATATTTACGTCCATTCCTCATTGGCGTGGGAGAAAATATTGGTGTAAAAGCAGCACCTGAATTTATTTTCTCCGTCTTTTGCTGTCCGGTAGGCGCTTATTTTAAAGGTGGATTAACGCCGTCTAATTTCATCACAACCGAATACGACCGTGCAGCCCCGATGGGAACCGGCGGTGTGAAAGTGGGCGGTAACTACGCAGCAAGCTTACTTCCACATGAATTAGCTGTTGAGCAAGGTTCACAAGAACGAAAATT
The DNA here is from genome assembly GCF_004570945.1 of Pasteurella sp. WM03. Classification (NCBI taxonomy): domain Bacteria; kingdom Pseudomonadati; phylum Pseudomonadota; class Gammaproteobacteria; order Pasteurellales; family Pasteurellaceae; genus Pasteurella; species Pasteurella sp. WM03. The sequence continues at coordinate 99,834 of NZ_SPPO01000004.1, read as the reverse complement.
TGCCGATGCCATTTATCTTGATCCGAAAACTCATACTAAAATAGAAGAAGTGGGGGCGGCAAACTTCTTTGGTATCACCAAAGATAATAAATTTATTACCCCAACGTCAGAATCTATTCTACCGAGTATCACTAAATATTCCCTACTTTATATTGCCAAAGAACGTTTGGGTATGGAGGCGATAGAAGGAGATGTCTATATTGATCAGCTTGACCAATTTGCCGAAGCCGGAGCCTGTGGGACTGCGGCCGTTATTTCACCTGTTGGTGGCATTCAACACAAAGACAAATTCCACGTTTTCTATTCGGAAACCGAAGTCGGGCCGATTACCCGTAAACTTTACGATGAACTCACCGGTATTCAATTTGGTGATATTGAAGCACCGGAAGGCTGGATTGTGAAAGTTGAATGATAAAAAATGCGGTGAATTTTCACCGCACTTTTTTATCTCTCATTATGAATTTCTAAATTCGTCGCATCTTTTTCACGCTTTTTCTTCGCGGTATCATTACGTTGTGAGGCGATACTATCCAAGTATTCGGACGTAATATCCCCTGTGATATATTCACCGGTAAAGACTGAGCAATCAAATCCTTTAATTGCAGGATTTTCTTGCTGAACGGATTCAGTTAACGCATTAAGATCTTGGAAAATCAATTTATCGACACCAATCAACTTCGCAATTTCATCGACACTACGACCATTCGCAATAAGCTCATTTTTCGTTGGCATATCAATACCATACACGTTCGGGTAACGAATTTCCGGTGCGGCTGAAGCAAAATAAATTTTCTTCGCCCCTGCTGCTCGTGCCATTTCGACAATCTGTTCCGAGGTAGTGCCACGAACGATAGAATCATCTACCAATAGCACATTTTTATCTTTAAATTCCGCTTTAATCGTGTTCAATTTACGGCGAACAGAATTAATACGTTGTGCTTGCCCCGGCATAATAAAGGTACGACCTACATAGCGGTTTTTCACAAAGCCTTGACGATATGGTTTATTCAGCACATTAGAAATTTGTAACGCAATATCTGTTGAGGTTTCCGGCACAGGAATAACCACATCAATATTATCTAATTCATCTTGCCATTCTTGTGCAATTTTTTGTCCTAAACGTTCCCCCATATGCACACGTGCAGCATAGACGGAAACCCCATCCATGATTGAATCAGGACGGGCAAAATACACATATTCAAAAATACAGGGATTTAAGACCGCACTTTCAGCACATTGTCTGGAATAAAGTGAGCCATCAAAGGTCACATAAACGGCTTCCCCCGGTTCTATGTCACGAACAAAATCATAGCCGGCAACATCAAGTGCGACAGTTTCAGAGGCAAACATATATTCCGTTTTACCATTTTCTTCACGCAGCCCTAGCACTAAAGGACGGATACCAAAAGGGTCACGAAATGCCACCATACCATGACCGATAATCATCGCAAGACAAGCATAAGCGCCACGTACATCTTTATGGGTTTTGCTCACTGCATAAAAAATATCCTGAGGATCAAGATGATCTTGCGGGATATTGTCAAGGTGATTAGCAAAGATATTAAGAAGTAGCTCAGAATCAGAATTGGTATTCACATGACGGCGTGCGGTTTTAAACACTTTTTCTTTTAATTCTGCCGAATTCGTCAAGTTACCATTATGAACCAATGTGACCCCATAGGGTGAATTCACATAGAAAGGTTGTGCTTCTGAGACACTTGAGCTCCCTGCCGTGGGATAACGTACATGCCCCATACCCGCATTACCTTGTAACCGCAACATATGCTCATGTCTAAAAACATCGCTGACTAATCCATTTGCCTTACGCAAACGGAATCGATTTTCATCATCCACCGTCACAATTCCCGCGGCATCTTGTCCACGATGTTGCAACAATGTCAGTGCTGCATAAATAGATTCATTAACCGGACTTTGACTCACAATACCGACGATACCACACATTTTATAACCCTTATTGATTAAATGTTGAATTTAAGAAACTGGAGCTTGCTTGAAGCTGTTGGAAAAACCATTCAATAATAAACCCAAAGTGCGGAATCAACGTTGATTCTTTCCACCAATCGGTTTGTTCAAAATTCGTGAAGGTATCCAAGAAGAATAAGATCGCTGCGACAATTAGTGCACCACGTAATAAACCGAATGCTGCACCCAATACTCGATCAGTACCGCTTAATCCGGTTTTATCCACTAACTGTGCAATCACAAAATTGACGATACCACCAACAATTAATGTCAGAACAAACAAAATACCAATTGCCGTGCCATTACGCACGTACATGGACTCAATTTGCGTTAAATAGGTTGCAAGGTAAGGATAAAACTGACTTGCCACGATAAATGCAACGACCCAGCTGGCAAGTGATAATACTTCACGCACAAAACCACGGAGTAAACTGACAAGAATAGAAAAAGCGATAATACCAATGATAATGTAATCGATCATTAAAAAATCTCTCAATAAAAAAGAGCTGCATAAAGCAGCCTGCGTATTCTACAAAAAATAAAGCAAAAAAGAAAACGTTTGCGTAAGATTAATTTTGGCTAAATATCTTGCCAAAATGTTCGTTCTAATCGTTGCTCCGCTCTCTTTAACACTTCAGCCAAATGTTGATATGTCGGTTGACCTTCTACCCAAGGTAAAGGTTCATTGATTTTTTTTAGGCGTTCACAAATGTCGTAAAACCATACCGCACTTTGAGCATTTAGAGGGGATTTGGCACGTTTACCCAACCAATATAACCCTTGTAGTGGGATAAGCAAGGCAAAAAGTGCGGTCAAAATTGCGGTAGAAAATGCCATCATATCTTGTGTAGCATAAAGCTGTTGCCAAGCAATGGCAAACACGGCTATCAAAGGCATCGTCTTTTGCGCAAAGCCGGTTGCTTTTATGATTCGATTTTCAGGAAAAATGATTCCTAACTTTGCCTCTTTCGGCCATGTATTGAGATAAACCTGACCTTGTTTCAAAATAGAAAAAAACGACATAAAAAACGCCCTAAAAAAATAACCGCACCGATCATACTCTAGTTTATCGGCAATTTCTATCTCATCAAATAGAGGTAGATTTCACCTTTCTCTAATTGAAAACCTATTTTTCTTTCTCAATGAATTTATTTTATTCAATAAAAGGTGTATTCTATGCAGGCTTATGGTTTGTTCATAACATTTTCAGTGAATGAACAAATTTCTATCAACTATCAATCTACATATAGGTTTCTTATGTCAAAACTTGTTCTTATCCTTAACTGTGGTAGCTCATCATTAAAATTCTCAATCCTTGATCCTATTTCAGGCGATGAAAAATTATCAGGTTTAGCTGAAGCCTTCTATTTACCGGAAGCTCGCATTAAATGGAAATTGCACTGTGAAAAAGGACAAGCAGACTTAGGTGCAGGTGCGGCTCACGCAGAAGCATTAAACTTCATCGTTGAAAATATTTTCACCAAAGCGCCTGAATTACAAAATAGCATTTCTGCTATTGGTCACCGTATCGTCCACGGTGGTGAGAAATTTACAAAATCAGCGTTAATCACTGATGAAGTTGTCCATGAAATTGAAAATGCGATTCAATTTGCCCCATTGCATAACCCGGCTCATTTAATCGGTATTCGTGAAGCATTCAAATTATTCCCTGCACTAAAAGATAAAAATGTGGCGGTTTTTGATACGGCTTTCCATCAAACTATGCCTGAAGAAGCTTACTTATATGCATTACCATACTCTTTGTATAAAGAACATGGCGTTCGTCGCTACGGTGCTCACGGTACAAGCCATTATTATGTCAGCCGTGAAGCGGCAAAACGCTTGGGTATTTCGGAAGATAAAGTCAATGTTATCACTTGTCATTTAGGCAACGGTGGTTCTGTTTCTGCCATTCGTCATGGTGAGTGTATTGATACCTCAATGGGCTTAACTCCATTAGAAGGCTTAGTTATGGGGACCCGCTCTGGTGACATCGATCCGGCCATCATGTTCTATATGCACAAAACCCTAGGTATGTCTGTTGACGAAATCGAAACGACTTTAACCAAAAAATCAGGTCTTTTAGGCTTAACAGAAGTCACAAGCGACTGTCGCTATGCTGAAGATAACTATGAAAAAGAAGCACCGGCAAAACGAGCATTAGATGTATTTTGCTACCGTTTGGCAAAATATATCGGCTCTTACATGGCAGTTATCGGTGAACGCTTAGACGCTATCGTATTTACCGGCGGTATTGGTGAAAACTCTGCACATGTACGTGAAATCACATTAAATCACTTAAAACTGTTCGGTTACCAAATTGATGAAGAACGTAACCTAGCCGCACGCTTTGGTAATGAAGGCATTATCACTAAAGACGGTTCACCAATTGCAATTGTCATCCCGACTAATGAAGAGTTAGTCATTGCACAAGATACTGCAAGACTTTGTTTCTAATTTAACTACAAACTGCCGAATTTTTCGGCAGTTTTTCTTTACTACTCAATCAATTAAGGTTTGTTATGTCCCGTACAATTATCCTTATCCCTATTAGTGCCGGCGTTGGCTTAACCAGCGTAAGCCTAGGCTTAATCCAATCCCTTGAACAAAAAGGGGCGAAAGTAGGTTTTATGAAGCCTATTTCTCAGCCAAACTCTGGTGAAGATCAGTTAGATCGCACAACTTCCATCGTTCGTACCAGTACAACATTGGAAACAGCTGAACCTTTTATGCTCAGCGTCGCGGAATCACTAATCGGTCAAAATCAATCTGATGTATTATTGGAAAAAATCGTTGAAAATCATCAACAACTTTCAAAAAATAATGAAATTGTTGTAGTTGAAGGTTTAATTCCAACCCGTAAACATACGTATGCCAATAGCATTAACTATGAAATTGCCCAAGCACTGGATGCAGAAATTATTTTAGTTGCGGCGCCAGCGACAGAAACACCGGTAGAATTAAAAGAACGTGTCGAAGCTGCTGCCTCATTATTCGGGGGGAAAAACAACCCTAATTTATTAGGTGTTGTTGTGAATAAATTTAATGCGCCAATTGACGAATCTGGTCGTACCCGTCCTGATTTAACGGAAATTTTTGATTCTTTCCAACATAGCCACAATAGTGAAGCAGAATTAACAAAACTATTTACTAATAGCACAATTAAACTATTAGCCTGCGTACCTTGGTCTGCCGATTTGATTGCAACCCGCGCCATTGATTTAGTCAAACACTTGGGGGCAGCAATTATTAATGAAGGCGATATCAACCGCCGTATTCGTGGTATTACATTCTGTGCAAGAAGTTTACCTAATATGGTTGAGCATTTCCGTGCAGGTAGTTTATTAGTTGTATCCGCAGATCGCCCTGATGTGATTGTTGCCTCAGCACTCGCAGCATCAAATGGCGTAGAAATTGGCGGTATGCTATTAACCGGTGGCTATAAAATTGATGCTCAAATTAACAAACTTTGCCAACATGTTTTTGAAACAACAAAATTACCTATCTTCCGCATTGAAGGTAATACATGGCAAACAGCGTTGAATCTACAAAGTTTCAATCTTGAAGTGCCTGTTGATGATAAAGAACGCATTGAAAATATTAAAAGTTACATGAGCGAACAATTCGATGCAGAATTTATCAACGGTTTAGTCGCAGGTTCAACACGTTTACGCCGTTTATCTCCACCGGCATTCCGTTTCCAATTAACCGAATTGGCTCGAGCAGCGAAAAAACGTATCGTCCTCCCAGAAGGTGATGAACCCCGTACTATTAAAGCCGCTGCACTTTGTGCAGAGCGTGGTATTGCAGAATGTGTGTTATTGGCAGATCCAGCCTCTGTTCAACGTGTTGCAGAAGCACAAGGTGTGGAATTAGGTAAAGGTATCACCATCATCAACCCGGCTGATGTCTGTGAAAATTACGTGGATCGCTTAGTTGAACTTCGCAAAGCAAAAGGTATGACTGAAGCTGCTGCACGTGAGCAATTAGAAGATACCGTGGTACTCGGTACAATGATGCTAGAAGCAAACGAAGTGGACGGTTTAGTATCAGGTGCGGTTCACACCACTGCAAATACCATTCGTCCACCAATGCAAATCATTAAAACTGCACCGGGTAGCTCAATCGTTTCATCTATCTTCTTTATGCTATTGCCGGATCAAGTATTAGTCTATGGTGACTGTGCCGTAAACCCGGATCCGAATGCAGAACAATTAGCGGAAATTGCCATTCAATCGGCTGACTCGGCGAAAGCCTTTGGGATTGATCCGAAAGTGGCAATGATCTCCTACTCTACCGGCACATCTGGTAGTGGTGCCGATGTGGAAAAAGTAAAAGAAGCGACAAGAATTGCTAAGGAAAAACGTCCTGATCTATTAATCGATGGTCCGTTACAATACGACGCGGCAGTGATGGAAGATGTGGCTCGTTCCAAAGCACCAAATTCACCTGTTGCAGGTAAAGCAACCGTATTCGTATTCCCTGATTTAAACACCGGTAATACGACTTATAAAGCGGTACAACGCTCTGCTGATTTAGTCTCTATCGGCCCAATGCTGCAAGGTATGCGTAAACCGGTGAACGACCTCTCTCGTGGTGCATTAGTCGATGATATTGTGTACACCATTGCATTAACTGCAATTCAAGCGACACAATAAATGTTAAAAAATAATAAGGGATGCAACTGCATCCCTTCCTTAATAGCCTCAAAAACACGACTTAAAACCTTATACTAGCCGTTTTTTTCCATTAACCAACGTACATATTTTTCACGATCATAATCTCGTCCTTCTTCCAATTCAAAACCACAGGAAAAGCAAACACCTTCAATCACATTATTATCTTCACATTCCGGACATTCAACATAAAAATTGTCCTCCCCCGGTAACAAATGAACAATGGCTTCATAAAAATCCATTTCCTGTTCACAATCAGGACAATATAAAGAAATATTTGGATATTCTCCCGATTTCCAGTCAATATTCTTTGATTGGCAATGGCAACAAGAGGCATTTTTAACGAATATCTCTTTTACTTCTGAACTGGGAAAATCAATTTCTGAAATATTCATAGCATTTTTCTATATTTTTCTAGCTTTTCCGGTTTCCGGATTAACTTCAACTACAGTACAAACTCTGCTAATCATTGAAAATCGAAATCCTCCTGCTGTTTCATATATACATTTCGTATATCCCCCCCCTGCATCTCGTTCATCTACCAAGTTTGTAGGTTCCCAATCTGCCAACGCCATTGTAGAAAAACCACAAACCATCATTGCAATCGCCCATTTTTTAATTTGATACATTTTTTACCTCACAAAATAAATTCCAAATGAACCTAAAATAGGTTCGTAAAGATTATACTATGAACCTGAAATAGGTTCAATGAAATTTGCACCTAAAATAGGTGCTATGAGAAATTTAAGATTATCAATACATTCCGCCGAACATAGTTGGTTACGAGAAAAATTACTCAAACAACGGTTAAATTTAGGGCTTTCGCAACGGGCGCTAGGTGAAAAAATGGGCGTGCTATATTCTTTCATCGGTAAAGTTGAAACGGGCGATCGTCGTTTAGATGTATTTGAATTTATTGAGTATTGTCGAGGATTAGAGCTTGATCCGATAGAAATTCTATCTGAGATAGAACAACGTTTTAGATAAAAATCTAACAGAATCTCTCAAAAAAATGACCGCACTTTAATTAAATGCGGTCAATTTTTTATCATATTTCGGTATCATGTAGCAGTTGCACGATACTAATTTTGGAACTCGATTGTCAGGTATACTGCGAGTGTCCACTATAAAAAACAAGCAATTCTATGAATCATTAAACGGACGCACTCAGTGAGTCCCTATCAATTACGTTATTTAATATTGGATCGGATAATGATCGTCTTTAATTTTAGGATATTGGAAAAATAAACTTGTTGTACCCTAGGTATCTGCATTTTGTTGAAGTGTCTGCTTTGTGAAACTGCGACATAATGCCCATATTTTTAAAATTCTATCGATTTCAACAAAGCTAAAAGCTGTAACCCGATTTCTCTACGCCACCCTACCAATAAATCCGGTAATTTATCTTGCGATTCATGATATAACCAAGCCCACTTGATTAAATCCTCTAAACTTCGCTTACTTGCTAATATTTCTAATGTTAAGCCTTGTGGTGTTAATTCGTAGGCTTTTTCTTGTAGAAGACGAATCGCTTTCTTATACCGTGGATCATCAACAATACGTACAATCCGTTTTGGATAATCATAAGGAGAAACACGACGTGCTTGTGCTAAAAGTTGTAACATCTTCTTTCCACGTACCCGAACCTCGTTATTGGAAAGCCCTATTTCAAGCATTTCTGAGGTATTTCGTGGATTATATTTTGCAACCTTCCATAAACTTTCGGATTTCACCACATAAGAAAGCGCTAAATCACGCATCATCGCAACCTCCTGTCGCCACTTCGCTAAAATTTTCAATCTTGTGAGCTCTAACGGATTCAGCTTCCAAACATTGGGAATCTCTAAATAGGCTTTTTCGATATCACGATCCTGTAATTTCTTCGTTTTCATTAACGCAAGGTCACAGTCCGATTGTACCGCATTCTGCCAAGGGGTTGTGGATAATTCTTGTTGTAAGCAATGGTAAATAGGTAATAAATAATATACATCACCGGCAGCATATTGTAATTGCGTATCAGAAAGAGGGCGTTTCATCCAATTGGTTCTTGTTGCCCCTTTATCGACTTCAGTATTCAAATATTTCAATGCTAATTTTGCCAACCCTACAGAATTTCCTAATCCTAAGAAACGTGCCATGATTTGGGTATCTATCATCGGTTGAGGCAGTTGTTCAAACTCCTGTAAAAAAACAAGAAGATCTTCACTACAAGAATGGAGAATTTTCAATACATTGGAATCCGCAAGTAATGCAATAAAAGGAGAGAAATCAGTAATCGCTAAAGGGTCGATTAAAGAAATATGTTCTCCATCATAAATCTGGATAAGCCCCAGCTTCGGGAAATAAGTCGATACACGCATAAATTCAGTATCTAAAGCGACCACACTTTTTTGACGTGCCAGCTGACAAATTTCCACCAATGATTGATTTGTTGTAATTAAAGAAAAGTGCGGTTGATTTTCACATTGTTTTATCATGACATTATCTCTTCAAAAAATAAAAATGGGATATTGCTATCCCATAATTAATGCCGCTTAATGTGTGGCACGTTTGGCTAATTCTTCATCCCTTAGCACTCGACGCAAAATTTTTCCCACATTGGTTTTAGGGAGTTCCTCTCGGAATTCGATCTCTTTTGGTACTTTATAACCGGTCAAATGCTGTCGGCAATGCTGACGAAGTTCATCACGCGTAAGACTTTCGTCTTTTTTCACTACAAAAATTTTAATAGTTTCGCCTGAAACTTCATTCGGTACGCCAATCGCAACAACTTCAGAGACTTTGTAATTCAACATCACCACATCTTCAATTTCGTTAGGATACACATTAAAACCTGAGACTAAGATCATATCTTTTTTACGATCAACGATGCGTAAATTATAGGTATCATCCATAATGACAATATCGCCCGTTGCCATCCAGCCATCTTTAAGCACTTCAAGTGTGGCTTCCGGACGTTGCCAATAACCTTTCATAACCTGTTCACCTTTTACCCAAAGTTCACCGGCTTCCCCAATATTGGCCTCACTACCATCTTCTTTGATAATTTTTATGTCGGTATTTGGTACCGGCACCCCAATTGTTCCATTGTGTTTGACCACATTAATCGGACAAGCGGCAATAAGCGGCGAACATTCTGTCATCCCATAGCCTTCAATAATGCTACACCCCGTTAATTCATGCCAACGGGTCGCCACTGATTGCTGTACCGCCATTCCACCACCAACAGATAATTTTAAGGATGAAAAATCCACTTCTTTGAAATTTTCATTATTTAATAGCGCATTAAATAATGTATTCACCCCTGTAATGGCATGGAAAGGATATTTTTTCAGCTCTTTCACAAATCCATCAATATCTCTTGGATTGGTGATCAAAATAGCGGTAATCCCTAACTCGACAAACAGCAAACAATTTACTGTTAACGCAAAAACATGGTAAAGCGGTAAGGCAAGAATAGCCGTTCTTTGGCGATGATGATCACCCAAAAACGGATCGGCAATCCATTTTGCTTGAAAAACATTAGTAATAATATTGCCATGAGTCAACATCGCACCTTTCGCCACACCTGTCGTTCCCCCTGTATATTGTAAAAATGCTAAATCTTCCCTTTCCACCTGAGGACGTACATATTGGCGATATTTTCCAATACTCAGCACTTCGCGAAAGGTGACGGCATGAGGTAACTTATATTTTGGCACCAATTTCTTAACATATTTCACAATAAAATTAACAAGTGTGCGTTTACCAAAGGAAAGTTGGTCTCCCATTCGGGTTAAAATAACGTGTTTAATATTTGTGTTAAACACGATTTTCTCTAGGGTTGAAGCAAAATTTGAGACCACAACAATAGTTGTCGCCCCACTATCTTGTAATTGATGTTCCAGTTCTCTTGGGGTATAAAGCGGATTCACATTGACCACAATAAGGCCTGCACGTAATACACCAAATAACGCAATGGGGTATTGCAGCAAATTCGGCATCATCAATGCAACACGATCACCACGTTTTAATTTCAATTCATTTTGCAAATAAGCGGCGAAAGCACGGCTACGCTCTTCTAATTTTCTGAAAGTCAGCACCTGCCCCATATTAATATAGGCAGGACGATCGGGATGTTCACGTATTGCCTTTTCAAACATGTCCAAAATCGAGGCATATTTTGAGGTATCCAATTCCGTAGGTACACCTTCCGGATAATTTTGAAACCAACTTTTTTCCATTTTCTATCCTTTATATTTGCCATAAGGAAAAGTGGGGGGATTCTATCATCTAATATAAATAATAGCGAATTTGCGGCAGATAAAACCCATCATTACGCCAATAATGAGCACGATAAAACCGCCAATTCTCATCATAATCAGAATAATAATCTACGCCAACTTTCCACAATCTATAATTTTTTACATTAATCACCGGATAGACATACTCTGCTTGATCAACCTTTCCTACTTGTTGTTTCTTTAATATGCCACCTAACGTAATATATTGATTTTTAACGACCTCAGGATCAATAAATCCCTCAATATAGGCAATAAATCGACCGTTGCTATGAGCCTCCAACAAAGGTTTAGCATTCAGTGAGGAAACCGGCAGATTTAAAATCTCAAGTTCGGTTTGATTTTCTAATGCCGTGGCACGAATCACTTTACCTCCCAAGCGGATATGATGACAGGCACAGGCATAATCTTGCGTTTGAATTTGCATTAAATCCGTTCGAGTAAAATTTTCCGTTTCAAGCCCTTTAGGCGCACTCACGCAAGCAGTTAATCCTAAAAGTGCGGTTAAAAATAATCCTATTTTTTTAGCATCGCTATTCTCTCCCCGGTAATTTTTTCCACGCCACCGTATTACGTAAATACACAGGTTCAATATCCAAGGCTGAAACCGCTTTTCCCAGCCGCCAATCATTGAGAGCAAGAGGTAGCATTGACAATGCACGAGGCAATTCAATTTCAGAACCATTTTTCCCCTGCTGCTGAAATAGATCATAAGCCCGCCAGCCGGTTCCCACTAAAAAATCTTGTCCGGATTCCATTTGTTCTAAAGCTCTCAATGGCGAACAAACCTGTTCTGCAACAATTGTCTGCCAATCAAAAAACTCGCCAGAATTCGTCCGCACCTTTTGACGTTGGAGTCGGCAGAAATACACTTCATCCATTCGGGCATCAATCGCTGCGGCCACATTTTCCACTTGATATTGCTCAAACGCAGCCTGTGCCATCGCTGTTAAATTAGAAATAGGTAATACAGGTAAATCTGCCCCTAAGGCTAACCCTTGTGCGACACTGCAACCTACCCGTACCCCAGTAAAACTCCCCGGTCCTCGTCCGAATGCTAAAGCATCAAGCTGCGTTAAGCGAATCCCAGATTGAGCCAAGATCTCATCCACCATGGGTAAAATACGCTTTGTGTGGGAGCGCTGCGCCAATTCATTTATCTCCGTTTTCTCCCCTTTATAATAAAGGGCGACAGAACAGGCTTCTGTTGAAGTATCAAGTGCAAGTAAAGTTAAATGACTCATTCTCTTTCCATTAAATTGTTTTTAAAAATTCGACGACTTTATTCAGATCCCGTGTTCGTTTTGCCTGTGGCAGACTTTGCAAAAAAATTTGTCCATAAGGTCGCATCACTAAACGGTTATCACAAATCATTACTACGCCACGATCATTGACATCTCGAATCAATCGCCCCACCCCCTGTTTTAGGCTAATCACCGCCTCGGGAATCTGAATATCATTGAACGGTTCTCCACCTTGTAAACGACAGTCTTCAATACGTGCTTTTAATAAAGGTTCATCAGGTGATGTAAAAGGAAGTTTATCTATAATCACTAGAGATAATGCCTCCCCTCGCACATCAACCCCTTCCCAGAAACTTGATGTTGCTACCAATACACTGTGTTTTTCGCTGATAAATTTTGATAGAAGTGTCGCTTTTGATGTTTCTCCCTGTAATAAAACCGATAATTGGCTCTTTTCACGAAAACATTCTGCAAGGTTACGCATCATTGCATAAGAGGTACAAAGAACAAAACAGCGCCCTTTATTCGCTTCAATAACAGGTAGCAACATTTTACCGAGTTCCGACTGTGTATTCGAGCGGTTAGTATGAGGTAAATAACGAGGCACACAGAGTAACGCTTGTTCGCTGTAATTAAAAGGGCTTTGTAAAATCAGTTGGCGGGCATTTTCAATGCCGAGTCGATGGCAAAAATAATCAAACTTTCCCCCCACTTCTAATGTTGCGGAAGTAAAGATCCACGAGGCTTGTTTTGCTTTTAACTGCTCGCCAAATTTATCTGCAACAGTAAGAGGCGTGATATGTAAAGCAAACTGGCGGGAGAAGGTTTCATACCAATAACAATATCCCGTGCGATCGGTATCAAATAAACGTTGCATATGATTTTTCAGGCTTTCAGCCCGTTCAAAAATATGATCCAGCGTTTGCGAACGCCCTAAAGCTAATTTTATGACCTCAGACAAGAATGCTAATTTTTCAATAATCATGTTAAAGGATTTTTCGACCGCACTTTGTTTTAATATCTCACGCCAGTTTCCACGTTGGTTCCCTTCCCCTAACAATAGACGAAAATCTTGTACTGTTTTTTGTAAGGTATCCGCTGCATTGCCGAGCTGTTTCAAATCCTTTAATTCAGTCCGATAAACAATATGAATATCTTTACAGAGATCAAAAAATTGACGAGAAGTCACTGATTGTCCGAAATACTGGCTTGCAATATCAGGTAGCTGGTGAGCTTCATCAAAAATAATATTTTCTGCCTGTGGAATAAGCTCACCAAAACCACTCTCTTTCACCGCCATATCCGCAAAAAATAAATGATGGTTCACGACAACCACATCCGCTTGAAGTGCTTTCTTACGAGCTAAGGCGACATAACAATCCGCATAATTTGGACAATCTGAACCCAGACAACTTTCTGCGGTACTGGTTAATTGTGATAGGATAGGACTATCCTCTGCGAGTTCGGGACATTCCGATAAATCTCCGGTTTGCGTTGAAACATTCCATTGACGCACTTTAAATAAATCCGCCAGCACTGATTTATCGCCTAATACTCCTTGTGCAATGAGTTGTTCTAAACGCTCTAAGCATAAATAATTTGCCCGCCCTTTCAATAGTGCGGTTTTGCCTGTGTAATTAAGAGCTCGTTTAATTGTCGGTAGATCCCGTTTAAAAAGTTGATCCTGTAAATTTTTAGATCCTGTCGAAATGATTGTTTTTTTACCGGAAAGAAGTGCTGGGGCAAGATAAGCAAAGGTTTTACCTGTACCGGTTCCGGCATCCACGACTAATGATGTTTTATTTGCCAAAGCACTTTCCACCGCAATTGCCATTTCTAACTGTGCTGAACGTGGACGAAAACCTTTAATCTGTTGTGTTAATGCACCATTCTCAGCAAAAACATCTATTACCTTAGCCATAAATACAAAATATTCCTTTTAATATTGCCGTAGTTTAGCAAAATTAGGGAATCTATTGAATAAAAGTACAGTAAAATGAAATAAAAATTGATGAGAAATGAGAATGTTAAATGCCGTCTTTTTCCTAAATCAATACCATCTCAATATAGATTTATTGATATATAAAAAACACCCATCAGCGGATGGGTGTTTTATTTGTTACCAATAATGATATCCTCGATAGTAACCAAAACCAACACTTGGTACGATAGCCACCGGTGCACGTTGATATTTCACCTTTGAGCTATGATCACTCGCATTCATTTTAATCGGATCATCAATATCATTCGCTACTTTCGCTTTTTGTGCGGCAGTAACGGTTCTACCTGATGCCACCTGCGCCTGATATTCCTGAACCGTTTTCATATCATAAATCCCAGTATCTTGCTGTGGTTGTGGTGAACTACAAGCCATAAGAAATAATACTGGAACTGCGATGAATAATTTCTTCATTTTTTACCTGCTTTACAAATCGTTTTATTTAAAAGTTGTTCGCCTGTATAGATTTTCTCTCTCACGATATCCTTTGTTTTCTTCATTTCCCTTTCGCGAATTTCTTTTTCTAATTGATGATTCTTAATCGCATAAATAGGCACATACTGCATATTATTTGGATCATGTTTTCTATAAATCGACGCCCCTGTAATACCGCCATAGTACTGGCTATCATCATTACGGCTGATATAGTGGTTTGTAAAGTTTGTGAAATCAACACCATAATCGCCATTAAAGCCTTTACATATACCGGCTGCAGAGACAAAAACACTTCGAGATGAGGAGTTTTCATCTACCCTATAAACTTCAAACTCAATACTATTTCCCAAATCCTTGGCATCTTGTGTCGATTTATCCTCTGTTAAGGCACGTAATTCTCCCCCCGTTTCCACATAACGAACAATCCCTTCGTTAATGCTCCCTTCTTCACTATTAACGAAAGATTGCACATTTTTTGCATAGAGAGGTATAGAAAAAAATGATAAAGAGGAAAAATATAATAAGTAGATATTTAATTTTTTATGATGACACATAACTAATTCCTTTTATCATCCGTAATAATCAATAAAGACCGATTGGCAAATTATAAAGATGACCGCCAAAGTTTACTCCATTTTAGTTAATCCATCAACTTTACAAAAAATAAAACACCACGATACCTAATCTTTATCAGGTGTAATACTTTTTGATTTTTCTTTCTCTTGGCTTTCTAAAGCATCCCTTGCCGCTCGGATACTCTTCTCAATTAATGGGAGACGTTCATCATCTTTTGGCATTAAGCGTAACATCATCGCCCACGTGACGGCAGCCATTTTATAATCTTCCGTTTCAAAATATCGGAATGCCAATAAACTTAGTGCTTCAATGTTAGTATGATCTTGACGAATCACGTCACGTAACAAATCTCCCCCTTTGAGTTTATCCGTTGGATCATCGGAAAACATCAATACGCGTGCATAACCAAGCTTATATTGTATATTTTCAGGATCAAGCTGATTGGCTTTCTGATAGCTATCAAAAGCTAAACGTGCGTTGCCTAAATTCATTCCTATCTGACCAAGTAACCACCATTTTTTAGCATCTGTTGGTGTTTTCTGCAAATCAATACGAAGTGCGGTAGAAAATTGTTGCATTTCCTCATCAGAAAGCGGGTGACTATTTTCTTCCTTTAACCGCTCATAAAAATAGGGTAACTTTTCATAGGTTTGCGTTAACATTGCCTCCGCTTGCCAAGCGCCCACCATAAAATAGCTTGTGCCGGCAATAATCCCACTTGCTAAAACCCCACAAGCAAACCAAATTTTTCCGTAAGATTGATTCTCTACCGCCACTTTTTCTTTTTGAGTAGGCACATCATCCAACAAATTTTTCTGCAATTCTTGCTTGAGTAAGCCTAAATTTTCGACTAAACCTTTCTCATTATCTTGCTCTATTTCTTGTAAGCGTGAAAAATACAAAGCTTTATTCAATTCATCGCGATTTTGTTCGTCTTTTACTTTAAATTGACGCAGTAAAGGATAAAAACAAATTAATGCCACAACCAATGTCAGTATGACAAAACACAATATCAAATTCATCTATTTATCCTTTTGTTTTAATAATTCAGCCAAACGGGCATTATCCTGCTCCGTTAAAACATTATCAGATTCCACCACACTTTGTCTTTTAGGTTGACGTTTTAATAGGAAAAAAAGACCAAACAGCACTGAAAGTAGAGGCGCAATCCATAAAATCAAGGTGCTTTTTGTTATAGGTGGATCATAGGTGACAAAATGACCATAACGCGCCACCATATATTCCACCACATCATCTTTCGACTTTCCTTCTTTTAGCAGGTCAAATACTTTATTACGCATATCTACCGCAATAGTTGCATTAGAATCTGCGATGTTATTATTTTGGCACTGAGGGCAACGTAAAGATTGAGTGAGTTGATGATAATCCGTTTCTTGCTCTTGAGAACTAAAATTTAATACATCAATCGCAGAAAACGCTAATGTACTGAATAAAAGTGCGGTCAAAAAAATCGCCAATTTTTTCATTACTTTTTCTCCGAGAGTTTGTCATAAAGCGGTTTCAAGGTTTCCATCCACACTTTTTCGCTCACATCCCCCGCCAAACGATAATGAATCACACCGTTACCATCAATAATGAAAGTTTCCGGCGCACCATATACCCCTAAATCTAACCCGAAAGATCCTTTTTCATCTTTCAATACAACCTGATACGGATTGCCTAAATCTTTTAACCATTTGATGGCTTTTTGCGAGTCGTCCTTGTAGTTCAGGCCTATAATGGCTATGCCTTGCTGCGAGAGTTTATTTAAATATTGATGCTCTGCATAGCAAGTTGGGCACCAGGTTGCCCATACATTTAACAACAGCGGTTTCCCCTGTTGGAACAATTCTTTACCATAAGATTTGTTTTCAAAAAGTTCCGCTAAAATTTTCTCCGGTACAGGTTTGCCAACCAAAGCCGATTCCAGTGCTTTAATATCTTCCCCCTGTGCGCTACGATTCAATTGCACTAAAAAAGTGATCGCCACCATTAAAAAGAGAATAAGAGGAATAAATAATTTCTTTTTCATTTTCTACCGCACTTCTAAATAAGGTAAACAATAAAACGTTAGAGACGTGACTTATTGAGTAATAAACCAAACCGATAGCGTCTATCAAATAAGCACAACAATCCGCCAAATGCCATAAATAGCCCACCGATCCAAATCCAACGGATAAAAGGTTTGTAATATAAACGCAACGCCCAAGAATTATCATCAAATTTTTCTCCGAGTGCCACATAGAGATCTCGTGTTAAACCACCATTAATCGCCGCCTCGGTCATAGACATCCTGCTTACCGTATAAAAACGTTTTTCAGCAAACAATGTTGCTTCCGCTTTTCCATCTTTTGTAATGTCAATTTGTGCTTTGCCGCCAATATAATTTGGCCCATTTGCCTCACTCACACCAACAAATTTGAAATCATAACGACCAATTTGAGCACTCTCTCCCACCGTCATACGAACATCACGCTCTACACTAAAATTTTGGCTAAAAGCAATGCCCCATACGGTCATCGCCACCCCTAAGTGTGCCAATAACATTCCCCAGTGAGAGCGGGAAAGCTTACGTATGCCCACAAAAAACGATGTGCGGTGCGTAGCACGTTGCTGAAGTTCATAAATAGTAAGCAATAAGATGATGATGGTCATCATGGAACCGAGCACGACACTCACTGTAATATTGTCTTGTAAAAGATAAGGCAAAACAAAACCGGCAATCATCATCACAATCACACTAATAACAACAGGCGTGCGAATTGCCGAAAATTGATCTCTTCGCCATTTCACCAAAGGGCCAATACCCAATAAGAGAGCAAAAGGGGTCATAATCACCAGAAACATTTGATCAAAAAACGGAGCACCAATTGAAATTGAGCCTAGCCCGAGCTGCTTATGTATAAGTGGCAATAATGTCCCTAAAAACACAACACAAAGTGCGGTCATTAAAAGGATATTATTTAATAGCAACATTGTTTCACGCGAATAACGCGCGGCATTATCACGAGATCGAATTTGGTTACCTTTATAGGCATAGAGAGTAAGAGAGCCGCCAATCACAACAACCAAATAAGCAAGAATGTATAATCCTCGGGTTGGATCT
The DNA here is from genome assembly GCF_004570945.1 of Pasteurella sp. WM03. Taxonomy (NCBI): domain Bacteria; kingdom Pseudomonadati; phylum Pseudomonadota; class Gammaproteobacteria; order Pasteurellales; family Pasteurellaceae; genus Pasteurella; species Pasteurella sp. WM03. The sequence continues at coordinate 81,535 of NZ_SPPO01000004.1, read as the reverse complement.
GATGCAAAAGCGTGAACCGATACCAAAATACCGGAACGCACTAAAAACGTGCCAAGCAAGCAAAGGGAAAATGCCAAAATCGCCAGTAATACCGTCCAAGCTTTAAAAGCCCCCCGTTTTTCCGTAACGGCAAGGGAATGAATTAATGCTGTCCCTGCTAACCAAGGCATAAAAGAGGAATTTTCAACGGGATCCCAAAACCACCATCCCCCCCAACCGAGTTCGTAATATGCCCACCAAGAACCCAGCACAATACCAAGGGTTAAAAATACCCATGCCGCTATCGTCCAAGGACGTGACCAACGAGCCCAAGCGGAATCAAGTTTACCGGTCATAAGTGAGGCGATAGAAAAAGCAAAGGCAACAGAAAAACCCACATAGCCCATATAAAGCAAGGGGGGGTGAAAAATTAATCCGATATCCTGTAGCATTGGATTCAGCTCTTTTCCATCTACCGGAAAATCAGGGAAAGTACGGCTAAACGGATTGGATGTAAACAAGACAAACAACACAAATCCTACACTAATAATGCCCATAATGCCTAAGACGCGAGCGACCGCTTCTTGAGGTAAATGTTTACTGAATAATGCGACAGCTGCTGACCAAAGCGTAAGCAACCAAATCCAAAGCAATAATGACCCTTCGTGAGATCCCCAAACAGCGGAAAGGCGATAATAAACAGGGAGTGTACTATTTGAATTATTCACCACATATTGCACGCTAAAATCATTTACTGCAAACAAATAGAATAGTGCAATAAACGCAACAGTAAGAGTGATAAACAATCCGTATGTCATTGGGCGAGCCAATGCCATTAATCTCGCATTACCATCCTCAGCCCCCCATAAAGGAAAAATAGCTAACATTAATGATACCGCAAGGCTTAAAGCAAGCGCATAATTTCCGATTTCAGCAATCATTTCCCGCCTTCTTGTTTTTCTTGAAGCTCACGAGCGCTTTCACCTTTTAGATCGGCAGCATTAAGCCCCATGGGTTGATGTACTTTTTGCATTTTTTCTCCCAATTCCGGGGGAACATAGTTTTCATCGTGTTTTGCTAATACTTCAGTCGCCGTTAATACGGTCGGCGCAGTCAATACACCTTGTGCCACAATCCCCTGCCCTTCACGGAATAAATCCGGCAAAATACCTTCATATTCCACGGCAATCGCCGGCCCAATATCATTTAAATCAAACCGTACTTTTAGGCTTTTAGGATCACGCACCACCGTACCTTCAACTACCATACCGCCGACTCGGATACGTTGTCCAACTTCCGGTTTTTGATTTGGATTATTCTCTTTTCCTTGAATCACTTCAGAAGGGGTATAAAACAAATCAATATTTTGGCGTAATGCATATAACATTAAGCCACTGGCAATCGCAATGCCAAGCACAACAAAAGTAATGACTTGAAGTCTGGATTTCCGTCTCGGGTTCATAATATGTCTCCTTTGTTGATTTGTTTTAAACGAGCCTCGCGTTGCACTTCACGTTGGACATTCCGTAATACCATTTTTCGCTGTTTAATACTTTGAGCCATTAATGCCACAATTGAGGCAAAACTGATACCATAAGAAAGCCATACATAAAAACCGTAGCCTCCCATATTGAAAAAATCACGCCAAGTTTGAAAAAACATCGTTATTCCTTTTACTTAAAATTCAATTTATTTTCGATAACAGAAAGAAAAATAAAATAAGTTTTCACATTCTTTCCATTCCTATTTTTTCTAAAAGCTAATGAGCCTTTTATATTTTCTGTGCCAATTCCCTTACCCAAGGACGCTTCGCCTCTTCTTTCAGTAATTCCACACGATAACGCACCAATGTCAACCAAATGTATAAAGCTAGAAAACCAAAGATACACAAAATCAGCGGAATTAACATCGGCGTAGCAATAGACGGTTTTTCAAATTTAGTAATACTCGCCCCTTGATGAAGAGTGTTCCACCATTCCACCGAAAAATGAATAATCGGTAAAATCACCACGGTAGTAATACATAAAATACCGGACGCTTTTGCACCGGTTGACCGATCAGAAAATGCAGAATAAAGTGCAAGAATGCCAAGATATAAGAAAAATAAAATTAACTCAGCAGTTAAACGTGCATCCCATACCCACCAAGTCCCCCACATCGGCTTGCCCCAAATTGCCCCCGTGATGAGTGCAAGGAAAGTAAATAATGCGCCAATTGGTGCCATTGCAATCATGGCTAAATGAGCTTGCTTTATTTGCCATACAAGTGCAACTACTGCCGCTACGGCCATTGAACCATAAATCCCCATGGACCAAATTGCAGTAGGAACATGCACATACATAATACGAAAACTATTGCCCTGTTGATAATCCGCAGGTGCATAAGCTAATCCCCACACAATACCGACAGCAAGCAAGAGAAAACTTAAAACTGCAAATATCGGACTCAATTTCCCACAAAGATGGTATTGAGTTTCTGATTTCGCATAGGGATGTAACCACTTCCACATAAAAAATCCTTCAAAAAATACAAAAAAACAACCGCACTTTTAACCTAATTATCGAGGCTAATACGCAAAGCAGCGACCACAGCAAAAGGGGATAAGGTTATAGCCCCACTCATCATTGCGCCCAAAATTGCCAATTGCCCCCCGTAAGGCAAATGTAATCCCGCAGCCTCTAACACCGAAGAAGCAAAAATGAGTACGGGAATAAAGAGTGGCACAACAATTAAACTTAATAATACTCCCCCCTTACGCAATCCCACTGTGAGTGCCACGCCAATCGCGCCGATACAACTTAGCACCGGCGTTCCAAGAAGTAATGTCAGAACCAATGCCCACCAAAGATGAATCTCAAGCGAAAGTAATAATGCGGCAATCGGTGAAAGCAAAATAAGAGGGAAACCGGTTAAAAGCCAGTGGGATAATACTTTAGCTAATGCGGTTAAGACTGGAGATTGGGGGGAGAGCATCAATTGTTCAAGTGAACCGTCAATGAAATCATCACGAAATAGTCGCTCAAAAGAAAGTAACGCAGAAAGCAGAGCAGCCACCCATGCAATTCCCGGTGCAATACGTGAAAGTAATGTTGGATCCGGCCCAATCACAAGCGGAAAGAGTGTAATCACAATTAAAAAAAACCACAGTGGATTTAAAATTTCCGCTCGCTTTCGCATAGCAATTTGTAATTCACGTTTTACTATTTCCCAAAAAATCATTTGCTTATTCCGCTTGATACTTGGCTAAATCCAACTTTTTTAAGTTGCAACTTGGCACATCCTGATGGCTGGTTAATAAAACAATACCACCTTGTTTTGTGTGTTCATCAAAAAGTGCAGTCAAAATCTCTACACCTTTTTTATCAATCGCAGTAAAAGGCTCATCCAAAATCCAAAGTGCTGCACGAGAAAGCCATAAACGAGCTAAGGCAATGCGACGCTGCTGCCCGGCTGAAAGTTGTGCGGCCGGTAGATCCTCACGTCCTACTAATCCTACTTTTTCTAACACCGCCCAAAGTGCTTCATCACCGGATTTTGCCTGACTAATTCGCTGATAAAATTGTAAATTTTCCCATGCGCTTAATTCCGGTTTTACACCAGAAAGGTGGCCTAAATAAAGCAAATTCTGATGATAAATTTCCCGTTGTTTGGAAATTGACGCCAAATCCCACCACACTTCTCCGTCCAAGGGCTGAGCAAGTCCGGCTAAAATTCTCAATAAGCTGGTTTTTCCAATGCCGTTATGCCCTTCGATTTGAATAAAATCGCCACTCTTAAAATCTTGTGATAACCCACGAAAAAGTACCCGTTCACCACGTTGGCAAGCGAGATTTTTTATCGATAAAGTATGAGATTCAAACATAAGAAAAAACAACCATATACAATTGGCGACATTTTATCATAAGGTAAAAATTTGACGAGATTCCCAACAGGTAAAAAAACTAACTCTTTAGACGTATATCATAGGTTTTATTGATTTAAAACAAGATTTGTTAAGATGACAATTTCAACAAAGGAAAAACATTTAATGATCTAAATCAAATTTTCTGCTACTATCTGACCAATTTTTGGCTATGACTTTTCTTTGTAGTGCATAGCCAAAATGGCTCAAATAATAACTTGTTTTATAGAAGGAACGAATTATGGCTTACACTTTACCTGAACTAGGCTATGCCTATGATGCATTGGAACCACATTTCGATGCTCAAACAATGGAAATTCACCACAGTAAACATCACCAAGCTTATGTTAACAATGCAAATGCGGCATTAGAGAACTTACCTGCTGAATTTTTAGAAATGTGCCCGGGTCAATTAGTTGCTCACCTTGACAAACTACCGGCTGAAAAACGTGCTGTATTACGCAATAATGCCGGTGGTCACGCAAACCATAGCTTATTTTGGAAATCCTTGAAAAAAGGAACAACCTTACAAGGAGCATTAAAAGAGGCAATCATGCGTGATTTTGGCTCTGTTGAAGCATTCCAAGCTGAATTTGAAAAAGCCGCTGCAACCCGTTTTGGTTCAGGTTGGGCATGGTTAGTTTTAACCCATGAAGGAAAATTAGCAGTAGTTTCTACTGCTAATCAAGATAATCCATTAATGGGTAAAGAGGTGGCAGGCTGTGAAGGTTTCCCTCTTTTAGGCTTAGATGTTTGGGAACATGCTTATTACCTAAAATTCCAAAATCGCCGTCCCGACTACATTAAAGAATTTTGGAATGTTGTGAACTGGGATTATGTCGCAGAACGTTTTGAAAAGAAAACGGCTGATTGCAACTGTGCGAAATAAGAAAAGAAAATAAAACATAAAGAAGTGCGGTCAATTTTGACCGCACTTTTCACATCCACTGCCTCACCTTAGATTTGTATTTCTGATATTTTCAGTATTATGTAGTGAATACACAAAAGTAAAAATTTCAACGAAATGTAGGGAAAATAAATAGGTAATGTAAAAAGATAAAACGCTCTTACGAGCGTTTTATATTAAAGATTATTTAACTTCATTTGTGCCGCTTGTTGTTCTAGGGGGCTACCTACTTTAAGAGCTTGTTCAAAACTCATTTTAGCCGCACCGCTTTCCCCTTTGGCAAGTTGAATATCGCCCGTTAAAAGTGCTTTTCTTGCAATAAAACCTGTACTTTTTACCTGATTAAGATTGGATAACGCCGAATCTAACTGACCCAATTGAAATTGCACCGCACTTAAACGCAACGCAGCAAGAGAAGTCAGAATTTCATCTTGAGATTGTTTTAAAGCGTCTTGCAAAACGGCTTCAGCAGAGATGAAATCTTGTTTCTCAACTGCTTTCTTCGCGTCATCAAATAAAGCAAACACGGCATAACTGGTTTGACTATTTGCTTGAACAAATTCGGTTAATTTTGCTTTCTTCGCCGTCAAATCCTGTTCGGCACTATAAATTAATGCATCATATCCTACAGAGGCTTCAATAATTTGATTAGTTTGATAGGTCTGCCAATAACGCCAACCCAATACACCACTCACTCCTAAAATAAAGGCAACAATGATGCTTTTACCATTTTCCTTCCACCATTCTTTTAACTGGTTAATCTCTTGTTCTTCTTCAATAGAATACGCCATATTATTTTCCTTTATAAACTAAAATTGAGACTGAATATAATCAATGATCTTTTCTGTATCAAGGATTTGTTGTTCAACACCACCGTTTAAATGCTTCACCACAACTTGATTATTGAGTACTTCACTTTCACCAATTACCAACGCTAAACTTGCCCCAGATTTATCCGCTCGTTTGAATTGCTTTTTAAAGTTTCCTCCCGAGCAATGTAACATTGTTCCCAAGTGCGGTAATGTTGAACGAACTTTTTCAGCAAGTTGGAAAGCAGATAAGGCGGTCCCTTCACCTTGATAAACCACATAAATATCGACCGCATTTTTCACTGGAATTGAACGATTCACTTCTTGCACAAGTAAGACCAAACGCTCTAATCCCATAGCAAATCCAACGCCTGGAGCAGAATGTCCGCCTAATTGTTCGACCAAGCCATCATAACGACCGCCACCACATACCGTTCCTTGCGCTCCCAATGCAGAGGTGACCCATTCAAACACCGTCTTATTGTAGTAATCTAAGCCACGCACAAGCTTCGGATTAATTTCATACCGAATTCCCACAGAATCTAGCAACACACACAATTGCCCAAAATGCTCACGACTTTCATCATCTAAATAATCAAGTAGTTTCGGTGCACCATCCAACACATCTTGTAAGGCTTGGTTTTTTGTGTCTAAAATACGAAGAGGATTTTTTACTAAACGCTCTTTCTCTTCTTCACTCATTAAATCTTGATGCTTCTCCAGAAAAGCAACAAGTGCTGAACGATAATTTGCTCTTGCCGCTAATGAACCAATTGAATTAAGTTGAAGGGATACATGTTGATCAATACCTAATTTCTTCCAAAGGCGAGCCGTTAAAATAATTAATTCTGCATCAATTTCCGGATTCGCAATACCAAAAACTTCAACACCGGCTTGATGAAATTGGCGATAACGCCCTTTTTGTGGACGTTCGTGACGGAACATTGGTCCCATATACCACAAGCGTTGTTCATTATTATAAATCCAGCCATGTTCAATAGCCGCACGTACACAACCCGCTGTACCTTCCGGACGCAAAGTAAGTTGCTCATCATTATCCCAGAAGGTGTACATTTCCTTTGATACCACATCTGTGACCTCACCTATGGCGCGGGCAAATAACGGGGTACTTTCTACGATTGGCATACGTACTTCAGAATAGCCGTAGCTATTTAATACTTCACGTACCTGCGCTTCAACCCATTGCCATAATGGAGATTCTGTTGGAGAGCAATCATTCATTCCACGAATTGCTTGAATTGTTTTTGCCACGAGTTTTCCTTAAATAATACGATTTTCCGGATCCTGCAACGCAATCTTCGCTCGGATCTTTGCTTCTAATTGATTAATAATATCTTCGTTATCAAACCGCTCTTTCTGACGTTCACCGTCAATATAGTAACCACTTTTTTTGTTACCACCGGTCACCCCTAGATCGGAAACTAATGCTTCACCCGGTCCATTCACCACACAGCCAATAATTGATACATCCATTGGGGTGATAATATCTTCAAGCCGTTGTTCCAAAGCATTCACTGTGCCGATCACGTCAAATTCTTGACGGGAGCAAGTCGGGCAAGCAATAAAATTAATTCCCCGAGAGCGGATTCGTAAAGATTTGAGGATATCAAATCCAACTTTAATTTCTTCAACAGGATCTGCTGCAAGTGATACTCTCAAGGTATCACCAATCCCCTCAGCAAGTAACATACCTAAACCAACAGCAGATTTAACTGCTCCGGCTCTTGCTCCACCCGCCTCGGTAATTCCTAAATGCAAAGGTTGTTTAATTGCTTTTGCCAACAAACGATAAGCCTCCACGGCTAAAAATACATCAGAGGCTTTCACACTCACTTTAAATTGATCGAAGTTTAGTCGATCTAAAATTTCAACATGACGTAATGCCGATTCCAACAAAGCTTCCGGTGTTGGCTCACCGTATTTCTCTTGCAGATCTTTTTCCAAAGACCCCGCATTCACACCAATACGAATCGAGATATTTCTATCACGTGCACAATCTACAACAGCACGAATACGATCTTCCCGACCGATATTACCGGGATTAATACGTAAACAATCTACGCCATACTCCGCCACCTTTAAGGCAATGCGATAGTCGAAGTGAATATCTGCAACAAGCGGCACATTCACTTGCTGTTTGATTATTTTGAACGCTTCTGCCGCATCCATAGTTGGCACGGAAACACGAACAATATCTGCGCCAACACGTTCTAATGATTTAATTTGTGCAACTGTTGCTTCTACATCTGTTGTGCGAGTATTTGTCATTGACTGTACTGCAATAGGCGCATCACCACCGATAGGGACATTGCCTACATAAATTTTAGTTGATTCGCGACGCTTGATTGTCGGTTGGAAAGCAGACATTATGATTCCTTACTAAGGTTGTGAAAGTTTAAATTTTGCCACTCGTCCATCCACTTTTAATGGATAATTCTCACCCTTATAGGTAATACGAACATTACCCGGTGCCCCTACGATTAAAGAGAACTCGTTACCATTAAAGGTCAGCACCTCACCTTGCTTATATTCTTTTTGTACAAGGACTTTGCGATTCTGATCTTTAACACTCAACCAGCTACTATTTTTTAAAACCTCCACGATAAGATCACCTTGCACAGCAGGAGGTGCCGGAGAAATCGTTGGGTTTTCAACCGCACTTTGGGTATCCGGAATCACCGTTCCTTCATCATTCACAGATAATTCAGGAGATGTCATAGATTTCGGTGAGAGACCATCCTTTTGTAAGGAGGAGGTCTGTAAACTCACCTCAGAAGAATTAAGATTGCTTTCTTCTACCATATTAGTGTCTGAAGAAACTGCCGATGTTTCTGATGGTTGTACAATCACTTGATTAGGTTGATTAAGCTGAATAGAAGACTGTTCCACACTTTGAGCCGAAGCTAATTTCGGTGCTACTTCTTCCTCAGAACTTGAGACATAATTTTGCACTAAAGTATCACGCTCTTCATTAGATTGTTGGTAATTTTGCCACCACCATAATCCCGTCATACTTAATGCAATCAGAAGCACTAACGCCGTTAAATAACCCACCCAGCGACTATGAGAAGAATATTGATTAACGGATCGCGTTGCCCGTGCATTTTTATCTAAATCATTTTTTTCGTCTTCACCAAAAGAAAGATTAGCCCAAAGTGTTTCAGGTAAACGCAAAAACTTTCCGTAGCTACGCACATACCCTTTCATAAAGGTTGCCGGCACATTTTTTTGAATAAATTCATTATTTTCTATTTGCATCAATATTGCCGGACGCAAAGTAATTTGCTTTGAGACTTCCTCAAGAGAAAGATTTAATGCTTCGCGAGCTTGACGAAATTGCGCGCCTAAAGAAACATGTTCTGCCTTCATTTCCGTTTTTTCAGCTTGTGTATTCATAAATTTATTCATTTTTGCAACATAGTGGGAGGCTGAATTTTAAAGTCGAAAGCATAATTTGGCAATGTTTTATTTGATTTGATTGAGTTTTTCCACTCGGCGTTCATCAAGTTGCTGTAACTTATCCAATGCCTGTCGATAAACCTCTGTTTGATTTGAAGCTTGTGCGCAAAGTGCTATATTTTCATAAGTATCTGCTTGGCGATAATAATGTGGAGAGTTCAATGCAAGGATAAATTCTTGATAAGCCTCTTGAAACTCACCTTGGCTACATAAAAACGTACCAAAATTATTATGGGTATCACCTTGTTTATCATCAAGTTTGATCGCTTGAAGATAAGATTCTCGAGCAGAATTTAACTCCCCTTGCAATTGGTAGAAATGAGCCATTGCTGAATAAACGAGGTAATAGTTTGAATCGTGTGCCAAGGCTTTATCAAGATTTTGTTTCGCTTGTGAAAAATTATTTTGTTGCAAATAACCGAGAGCCAATTCAACGCGAGCCTTTGCCGCTTGTTGCTTATTAAAATCAGACGATGGGAGTTGAGAAACACAAGCTGAAAAAACAAGAGGAAAAATAACCGCACTTAGGCACTGAATAGACAAGATTTTCATTTTTCCTCCTATTATAAGTTAATTAACTTGGGTTATACCTATATTTTGTCCAAACTGACGTTTCATTGCTGTACGTTTAGTACGATCAATCACCTCTCCGGCAAGTTGTCCGCATGCTGCATCAATGTCATCACCGCGGGTTTTGCGTACAATAACCGTAAAGCCATATTCCATAAGTGTTTTTTGAAAACGGTCAATACGACTATTAGAACTTTTCGCATAAGGTGCTTCAGGAAACGGATTCCACGGGATTAAATTAATTTTACAAGGTGTATTTTTCAACACTTCCGCAAGCTGATGAGCATGCTCTACACTATCATTAACGTGATCCAACATCACATATTCAATCGTGACTTTACCATGATTGGCATTGGAGACGCTCAGGTAACGATTAACCGAATCAATGAGCATTTTGATGTTGTATTTCTTATTAATCGGTACAATTTCATCACGTAATTCATCATTCGGTGCATGTAAAGAAATAGCTAATGCCACATCAATCATCTTGCTCAAATTATCCAATGCCGGCACAACCCCTGAAGTAGAAAGTGTTACACGACGTTTAGATAAGCCGTAAGCAAAATCATCCAACATAATTTCCATTGCCGGCACAACATTTGCCACATTTAATAGTGGCTCTCCCATTCCCATCATAACAACATTCGTAATGGGACGTATCCCAGTGACACCAAAGTTGCCAATAATTTTTGATGCCCGCCATACCTGCCCAATAATTTCAGATACTGTCAAATTACGGTTAAACCCTTGTTGTGCCGTGGAACAAAAAGTACAAGCCAACGCACATCCCACCTGAGAGGAAACACAAAGCGTGGCTCGATCCGCTTCAGGTATGTAGACAGTTTCCACCTGTTGCTCGCCTACTTTCATTGCCCATTTAATTGTACCATCGGCGGAACGTTGCTCCACCGCCACCTCCGGCGCTTTAATTTCAGCAACTGCTTTTAACTTTTCACGTAATTTCTTATTAATATTGGTCATATTGTCGAAGTTGTCTTCGCCAAAATGATAGATCCACTTAACCAGCTGATCTGCTCGAAATGGCTTTTCACCTAGCTCTTGAAAAAATTCACGCATCTGCTTGCGTGTTAAGTCCATTAAATTAATTTTTTTTGTTTGTTCTAACATTAAAGCCTCGTTGCTACACATTGTGGCGATAAAAATTGCGGTGGCTCACCGCAACAAAAGCCTGATATAAAATAGGCAGCGATTTTACCGATTTGCCAAAAGATAAGCTAGCAAATTTCAAAAACAAAAGAAGTTTTGACCGCACTTTTTACGAATCGGCTCGCAAAAATAAACAATACTTTAAACAAAAGTGCGGTAGAATACGCGCCTGTTTCATTCTTCAATATCTGCAATGTTAAAAAAACTGTTTTCTGCTTTCTGTTTTATGCCTTCTTTTGTCTTGGCACAATCCTATGTTGTTTACGATTTTACTCATGATAAAGTATTAGAAAGTAGTGCTTCCAATCATGTTCAACCCATTGCGTCCGTCACAAAACTCATGACGGCTAATGTGTTTCTAGAACAAAATAGCAACCCTCGTTGCACAGCCTCAATCACCGATGATGACGATGATTACATCAAAGGCACACATACGAAATTGCCAAAGTACACACCGATTTCTTGCTATGAATTACTCAAGGCGATGCTCGTTCATTCAGACAATCAAGCCGCTCACGCACTTTCCCGTTCAGCCGGCATGAGTCGCCTGCAATTTATTCAAAAAATGAATGAAAAAGCCAAACAGTTAGGTATGCGTTCTACACGTTTTACTGACAGTTCAGGATTATCGGATAGCAATATTTCAAGTGCAATGGACTTAGTTAAACTTGCTAAATATTCAATGGATAAGTCTCAAATTAGAGACTTTTCTAATATACCAAGTACTTATATTCAAACAGGCAGAGGTAGTGTATTTGTGAAAAATACAAATAAATTGGTTCGAGAAGAAGTATTTGATGCCACCATTAATAAAACCGGCTACATCCGTGAATCTGGCTATAACCTAGTCTTTATCAATAAGCACCCTTGCCGAAATTCAACGATTGGCGTAATTAGTTTAAATAATAGCTCTTCCCAATTCAGAACAAATTTCACCAAAGCCAAATTAGAAAGATATGGCTGTACGGCTGGTCGCCGCTTACATAGCTTCAGCGCAGAAGATGCACAATATGAAGAAGGCTATGATGAGGAAGGACTTAGTAATCTCATCGAACAACTTTCAAAATAACATTAAATGAAAGAATGAAATAGAAAAAAGAAAAGCAGGTAATTACCTGCTTTTCTCATTTTTTAGAACCCAATTACAACGCTTCAATCGCTTTATATTGCTCACGGATTTTTTCCAACCCCGATTGATACTCTGCCATTTTCTCACGTTCTTTGGCAATTACCGCTTCCGGTGCTTTGGCAACAAAAGCTTCATTGCTGAGTTTACCTTCAATACGTTTGACTTCATTTTGATATTTTTCAATCTCTTTGCTCAAACGTGCAAGCTCGGTCTCTTTGTTAATAAAACCGGCCATTGGTACAAGAAGTTCCGTATTGCCCACCAGTTTTGCCACGGAGAGTGGCGCATTTTCCCCTTCAGCTAACACACGTGAACCATCAAGTTTCGCCATAGCGCATAAAAGTGCGGTCTGTTTTTCAAGAATTTTTTGTTCTGCTACATCAATATTACGGAACAATAAATCTAATCCTTTACTTGGTGCAATATTGCATTCTGCACGAATATTACGCACAGCAACGATCACTTCTTTTAACCAATTGATTTCACGCTCTGCATCACAATCAAGAGCACTTTCATTCACCATAGGGAACGGTTGTAACATAATGCTGTCCGCATCAATGCCAACAAAACCTTTCACCTTTTGCCAGATTTCTTCTGTGATAAATGGAATCAATGGGTGAGCTAAACGCAATAACTGTTCTAACACTCTAACAAGAGTTTGGCTTGCCGCACGAATTTGTGCCGGCGTACCGTTTGCGAATACCGGTTTGGTTAATTCCAAATACCAGTCACAGAATTGGTTCCAAGTAAATTCGTAAATTGCATTTGCTGCGAGATCAAAACGATATTGGCTTAATGCTTCACGGAAATCGCCCACAGTGCGGTTAAAACAAGATTCAATCCAACGATCCGCCACAGAAAACTCAATTTCGCCTTCGCTTAAATCCAATTTTTCATTGGTTAATACGAAACGGCTGGCATTCCACAGTTTATTACAGAAATTACGATAGCCCTCAAGGCGTTTCATATCCCAGTTAATATCACGACCATTGCTGGCAAGCGCCGCAAGGGTAAAACGCAAGGCATCCGTACCATGTGCCGCAATGCCTTCGGCAAATTCTTTACGGGTTGCTTTAGCAATTTTTTCCGCTAATTGCGGTTGCATCATATTGCCTGTGCGTTTTTCAAGTAAATCTTCAAGGCTGATACCGTCAATCATATCAATCGGATCAAGCACATTGCCTTTCGATTTCGACATTTTTTGCCCTTGCTCGTCACGGATCAAACCTGTAACGTAAACAGTTTTGAACGGCACTTGCGGTTTGCCGTTTTCGTCCTTGATGAAGTGCATGGTGAACATAATCATTCGGGCAACCCAGAAGAAAATGATGTCAAACCCGGTGATCAGCACATCGGTAGGGTGGAACATTTTGAGTTCTTTGGTTTGCTCCGGCCAGCCGAGGGTGGAGAACGTCCACAATCCTGAGGAGAACCACGTATCCAACACGTCTTCATCTTGTTTTAAGGCTAAATCTGCAGGTAAATTGTATTTTGTGCGAACCTCTTCTTCACTACGAGCAACATAAACATTACCTGTTTCATCATACCACGCAGGAATACGATGTCCCCACCAAAGTTGGCGTGAAATACACCAATCTTGAATATCCCGCATCCAAGAGAAATAGAGGTTTTCGTACTGTTTCGGTACAAATTGGATTTCACCGTCTTCTACTGCTTTGGTTGCCACTTCAGCAAGTGGTTTTACAGAAACGTACCATTGGTCGGTCAAATACGGCTCAATCACCACGCCGGAACGGTCGCCATACGGGCGTTTTAATTCGTGCGGTTCAATTTTTTCTAAATAGCCTTCTGCGTCTAAATCAGCTACGATTCTTTTGCGAGCCTCAAAGCGATCCAAGCCACGATAACGCTCAGGCGCGTTATCATTCAAGGTCGCATCAGGGTTCATTAAATTGATGATTTCAATATCGTGACGTTTACCCACCTCATAGTCGTTGAAATCGTGCGCCGGCGTGATTTTCACACAGCCCGTACCAAATTCAGGATCAGGGTAAGGGTCAGCCACCACCGGAATGACACGGTCAGTCATCGGGACGTGTACCATTTTACCGATCACATCTTTGTAACGTTCATCGTCAGGGTGAACCGCTAAACAGCCGTCCGCCAAAATCGTTTCCGGACGGGTGGTGGCAATGTGCATATAGCCACCGCCAAAGGTTTCGGATTTATCCACAAACGGATAGCGAACGTGGTACATAAAGCCTTTTTCATCACGGTTTTCTACTTCCAAATCAGAAATGGCAGTGAGAAGTTTTGGATCCCAATTTACCAAGCGTTTGCCACGATAAATTAAGCCTTCTTCGTGTAATCGAACAAACACTTCTTTTACGGCATTGGACAACCCCTCGTCCATAGTGAAACGTTCACGTTCCCAGTCAATAGAATTACCTAAGCGGCGCATTTGTTGGCTGATTGTGCCGCCCGAATAGGCTTTCCAATCCCAGATTTTGTCGATAAACGCCTCACGTCCGTAGTCGTGGCGGGTTTTGCCTTCTTCTACCGCAATTTTGCGCTCTACCACCATTTGAGTAGCGATCCCAGCGTGGTCTGTTCCTGCTTGCCATAAGGTGTTATGCCCTTCCATACGATGAAAACGAATCAATGTATCCATCAAGGTTTGCTGGAACGCATGCCCCATATGCAAACTCCCCGTCACATTCGGCGGTGGAATGGCAATACAGTAACTTGGTACGTCAGGATTTTCAGACGGCTTAAAATAGCCTTGCTCTTCCCAGTGTTGATAAAGGGCTTGTTCTACTGCAGACGGATTAAAACGGTCTGTCATTTGGAAATTTTTTGTCATTTTTTCTCTCGTTATGTATTTTAATTTATTTCATCGTTTGGGATGTTATCCCAAAAATCACTATCTAGCTTTTTAATACTGAATTCTTTCTCTATTTGTACGCCTAATTCGTATTCATAAATATATTTAGCTAATAAATTCCCATCGATTAAAACTATCCTCGCTTTGGAGAAGTTTTTTGCAAAGTTTTCGGCATCTTGAGAAAATTTTGCCGTTGTTATGAAAACACCTTTAGTGGCATTTCCTTCTAATCCCAGTAACGCACCAGTGAAGCCTTGAATTTCAGGGCGACCAATACTTTTATCTTTCTGATAACGCTTTGCTTGTACATAAATTTGTTCAAAGCCTAAGATATCGCCTTTAATTCTTGCATCAATGCCACCATCTCGACTAACTTGGGTGACCTGTCCATCACCGTATCCCATTTTTTGTAATAATTGTGTCACTAAGTTTTCAAATGCTTTTGGTGATTTACTCAAAATAGTATCCAAAATATCATTATAAACTTGCCTTCTAATTTCCTTATAAGAGCTTTCTAATAATGATAATGGTGTTTCTTCTGTTTCTATTGTAGTTAATGTCTCTATTCTTTTAACTGTTTTTTGTTTACTTCTATAATAAATAAATTTTGCCAATTCATCATTGGAAGAATTTAAGTATTCCCTTCCTAAATCACTAATAATATACTTTCTTATTTTTTCATTTTTTATAAAAGAAATTAAACCTGATTTTTCTAAGTCATTTAATTTCCATAACACAGTATTCTCAAAGATTTTTGCATTACTAACCTCATAACGTTTATTAAGAAAATCCTCATCTAACTGAAATATAGAAGCCAATCTAGAAATAATTTCTGGTATAGGGATATAACTTTCCGTGTTAAGTAAATTTAGAATTGGACTTAATAGCTCTTTTGATTTTTGATAACCCATACTATTTCCTTAAAATTACTTTGCGTATTTAATAACTACCTCTGAGCCAGAGGGGCAGTCTTCAACAATATTGCAGCTTAGACACTAAAAAGTGAATGCTTCACGCTGCTTTTTTATCTTGTTCATAACCACAAATCAGCTCAAACAAAGTGGATACATATTTCTCGTTTTTATGGTAATCATCAAAACACTGATAAAGCTGTCTCGGACTCAATTACATTTGTTCCTTAAAGTGCGGTTAAATTTCAGGATATTTTGATTACTGATTTAAACGAATCTCGCCTTTCACTCGCTCAATTTCTAAAAACAAACGGCGTTCTTCTTGGCGGCAGAAACTATTTTCGCCTAATTTTGCTGCTTCTGTAGTACAGCGAATCTGTTGATATTGAGATTCAAGGACTTTCAATAATGCTTTTTGCTCTTTTAAATAGCTGTTTGTTGTTTTACGTGGTTTTGCTGAATGACGCACGACTTTTTCTGCGGTTTCTTTTTTCTCAACATGAGAAACAACGGTTGGTTTTTCAACAGTAGTTTTCACTTCCTCTACCGTTTTTTGCTCTACCTTTTCAACCTCAGCAATATTTTTTACTTCCTCATCTTTAACAACCGATGAAACTGTGTCATCTTTAGAGGCATCTGAAACCGGCATTTTTTCAGGCATTGACTCAACTTTACTTTCAGAAAGTGCGGTCACTTTTTCAGGTGTTTTTGCTTCTTGATTATCACAAGCAGCTAAAGTTAAAACGCTTAATCCTATAAAAATTGGCAAAGAAAGTTTCATATTAGATCCCTAGGGTTTTAGTAAAATTAAGTATTTTCGGTGGAAAGTTGCCAACCTTGCATACGTAGTTGTTTATAACGCTCCCGAGCTTGTGCTTTTGGCGTTTCCTCCACGGGAACAAAATCGATTAACTGCGTAAAACTATGGCTAAATTCGGGCACGTCTTTCTGTAAATTAATGAGCAAATCACGTCGTTGTGCATTGCGTTTTCCACGCCATGAAATCTCAATAGGAGTGGGGTATTGAGTCGCTTCACCCGATAAATTATGCGGCACAAACTCATTGGGATCACGTTGCCAAAGTGCCTCATCAATATCTAATGCTTGTTGTTCCGTTTCACAGGCAATTAAAATCCGTTTTCCTAAACGCCAAGCCGATGCAGCTAAATTACACGCAAGTTGTTCAGCAGTGAATGGGCTTTGTTCTGTCAGAATGTAAAACTGTGCATTTTTCATCATTGTTGCCTCAAATTCACCAGACTATAAACTCGGGAATTCTACCGAAAAATCGGAGGAAAATAAATGACTAAATCATGACTCAAGTTAATGGAGAAAAACAGGCATAAAATCAACCGCACTTTTTATGATCTAAATCACAAAACTGATTTTTGGTATTTCTGTTACATTCCATTCATACCTCTGAAGTGTTAAAATCGATCCGTTTTTTTATTTTCATTCTATTGAATAGGAGTATCACAATGGCATTTCGTATAGAAAAAGACACGATGGGTGAAGTTCAAGTTCCTGCCGATAAATATTGGGCAGCGCAGACTGAACGTTCACGTAATAACTTTAAAATTGGGCCTGAAGCCTCAATGCCGGCTGAAATTATTGAGGCCTTTGGTTATTTGAAAAAAGCCGCTGCCTTTGCGAACCACGATTTAGGCGTATTACCTGCTGAAAAACGCGACTTAATCGCCCAAGCCTGCGATGAAATCCTTGCTCACAAATTAGACGATCAATTCCCACTTGTGATTTGGCAAACCGGTTCCGGTACGCAATCCAATATGAATGTGAATGAAGTGGTAGCGAATCGTGCCCATGTTTTACATGGTGGTAAATTAGGGGAGAAATCCATTATTCACCCGAACGATGATGTGAATAAATCTCAATCCTCTAATGATACGTTCCCAACAGCAATGCATATTGCGGCATACAAAAAAGTGGTAGAACACACCATTCCTTGCGTTGAGCGTTTACAAAAAACCTTCGCTGCCAAATCTGAAGCATTTAAAGATGTGGTGAAAATCGGTCGTACCCATTTAATGGACGCAACACCATTAACCTTAGGTCAAGAATTTTCAGCCTATGCGACCCAATTAGATTTCGGCTTGCGTGCATTAAAAAATACTCTTCCTCATTTAAGCCAATTAGCTCTTGGCGGTACAGCAGTAGGAACAGGGTTAAATACGCCGAAAGGCTATGATGTAAAAGTGGCGGATTACATTGCAAAATTCACCGGACTTCCATTTGTTACTGCCGACAATAAATTTGAAGCATTAGCGGCGCACGATGCCATCGTAGAAACTCACGGCGCATTACGCCAACTTGCCATGAGCTTATTCAAAATCGCTAACGACATTCGTTTGTTAGCCTCCGGCCCTCGTTCAGGTATCGGTGAAATTTTAATCCCAGAAAATGAACCGGGTTCTTCCATTATGCCGGGCAAAGTAAATCCAACCCAGTGTGAAGCGATGACCATGGTTTGTGCACAAGTATTTGGTAATGACACCACCATTGCTTTTGTAGGGTCACAAGGTCATTTCCAATTAAATGTGTTTAATCCGGTGATGATTGCCAACTTCTTACAATCCGCGCAATTATTAGGCGATGCTTGCGTGTCCTTTGACGAACATTGTGCGGTAGGTATTGAACCAAATTATCCACGCATTAAACAACAACTTGAAAATTCATTGATGTTAGTGACCGCACTTAATACTCATATTGGTTACGAAAATGCAGCGAAAATTGCCAAAACCGCTCACAAAAATGGCACTACATTACGTGAGGAAGCCATTAATCTTGGCTTGGTTTCAGCGGAAGATTTTGACAAATGGGTACGTCCTGAAGATATGGTAGGGAGTTTAAAATAAACTTACCGATAAAATAACGGTCAAAGGCGGGGAAAACTCCCGCCTTTTTATTTGTGGTTTTAAAGGTGCTTTTGCTATAATCCGCCCCATATTGAACGATAAAATAACAATATGAAAATTAAATATCTTTTCGTGACAATTTTAACTTTTTTTTCAACCGCACTTTCCGCCCACTGGACTCCCGTAGGCAATGCCGAATATACTTGGGGTCCCTTTCACGTTTATAGTATCGGACTTTTTTCGGAAAACGGGACTTTCCAAGAAAGTCAACGTCCTTTAATGTTTTCAATCAAATATGAAAAACCGATTGAAGGTAAGAACTTTGCGATTACTCTGATAAAAGAAATGGACGCACAACAACTTAGTGCTGATGACACCAATGCTTGGTTGAAAAAAATGCAGGAGATTTTCCCCGATTTTGCACCGAATGATCTTTTAAATTTCGTTGCGTTAGAAAATAAGGGTTATTTTATTGCCAACGACACCGTATTGAATCACGAATTTGATGCAAAATTCACTCAAGCTTTCATTGATATTTGGCTTTCCCCAAAAAGTAGCTTTTTGAAATTACAGCCCCAATTATTGGGCAAGGAAAAGAGCGGTCAAAATAACCAGGAATTTCAATACCGCCCTGCCAGCGAACCCTTTGATGAAGAAAATTCAATGCCGGAATTACCACCCAATTACGATCCTCAACAGAATTTGAAAGGGTAATAAGCAAGCAAATAGATTATTCGCCTGTTTATTTTTGTGAAATTGCTTTCTCCAAATATAAAATCATCTGTAACGCAATATCCACCCCACTGGTTTTCTCAATCATTTCTAACCCTGGACTGGCATTCACTTCCAGCACTGATAAACCTGATTTAGCACGGATAAGATCTACGCCTGAAACCGCTAATCCTAGCGCTTTTGTAGCCTTCACTGCCACTTGCTTTGCTTCATCGGACAAAATAATTTTTTGTGCAGAACCTCCACGATGGAAATTAGCACGAAATTCACCTTCTTGCCCTATGCGTTGCATACTCGCGACAACTTTATCGCCAATCACAAAACAACGAATATCCTTGCCCTTCGCTTCGCTAATAAAATCCTGCAACAATACCGGTACATTTGATTGTTTTAAAGTTTCTAAAATACTGACTGCACTTTGTGATGTTTCCATCAACATCACACCAATGCCTTGAGAGCCATTTAAAGTTTTAATAATTAAAGGCGAATCCATTTGGTCAATAGAGGTTTTCGCTTCAAGCTCAACACCCGATAACTGACTATGTGGCACGGAAATACCTTGCTCTCGCAAAATTTGTAAACTTTGCCATTTATCACGCGCCATTGAAAATGCCCTTTCGGTATTTAAACAATAGGCACCTTTTGCTTGGAAATGACGCAATACGGCACAGCCCATTTTTGTACTTGCCGTGCCGAAGCGTGGTAACACCGCATCATAATCGGGCAAAAGATAGATATTCCCTTCCTTTGGCTGATAATAAATGGCAAAGTGCGGTGAATTTTCCCTGAGTTTTAGAATACAACGATTCGGATCTAAAATATCCATTTCATGTCCGCATTGTATTGCGGCTTCTTTTAAACGTTGGCAACTGTATAAACGGGGTTCACGGCAAAGCATTAACAATTTCATAGGAAAATTCCAAATTAAAAATAGCGATACATTATACCAATCATAACAATCCTGAAAAACGGTTTATGGCCAATCAAAAAAAGAGTAGAATGAAAAAATTTAATATGAATAGGAGAAAATTATGTTTGTTGTTATTTTTGGTCGCCCCGGTTGTCCTTACTGTGTTCGAGCAAAAAATCTTGCTGAAAAATTAAAAGGTGAAATTGCTGATTTTGATTACCGTTACGTTGATATTCACGCTGAAGGTATTACAAAAGAGGATTTATCTAAATCAGTCGGAAAACCCGTTGAAACCGTACCACAAATCTTTATTGACGAAAAACCAATTGGCGGATGTACCGATTTTGAAGCATTAATGAAAGAACAATTTGGTATCGTCGCTTAATCTTAAAGGATGCTTGATTGTTCATAGAAAGTGCGGTCAATTTTGAGGAATTTTTAAAAATACCTTGAAAATTGACCGTACTTTTTTTCTTAAAAACTATTTTTTGATCTATATCAGAAAAACACCTCTTTAGAGTTAGCGAGTTGAACTGAAAGTCAGTAAAATGAGCGTCTATTTTTTTGGAGTAAATAAATGAAGGAAATGACGATGAAGATTAGTAAATCTGCGGTAGCAGGCACGCTAGAATCTAGCGATGCATTAATTCGTATCGAACCCACAAATTCATTATCTGTTGAAATTAACAGTTCTGTCGGAAAACAATTTGGTGAAGCCATTGAGCAAACCGTTCTTGCCACGTTGGCAAAACTCGGTGTTACTGAAGCCCTTGTTGTAGTTGAGGACAAAGGAGCATTGGATTGTGTTTTACAAGCCCGTGTGAAAGCTGCGGTTATGCGTGCAACGGATGAAGCGATTAACTGGGAGAGACTGCTATGAAATTAAGAAGAAGTATGTTATTCGTACCGGGCTCCAATGCCGCGATGTTAAGCAACAGCTTCATTTACAAACCCGATTCCATTATGTTTGATTTAGAAGATGCGGTGGCATTAAAAGAAAAAGATACGGCACGTCTTCTTGTCGCTCACGCGCTACAACACCCTCTTTATCAAGAGATGGAAACCGTTGTTCGGGTCAATCCATTAGATTCTGAATTTGGCTTATTAGACCTCAATGCCGTAGTGCGTGCCGGTGTCGATGTCGTGCGTATGCCAAAAACCGAAACGGCACAGGATGTGATCGATATGGATCGCGAAATCACTGAAATTGAGAAAGCGTGCGGACGTGAAATTGGCTCGACAAAAATGTTAGCCGCGATTGAATCTCCTCTCGGTATCACACAAGCAAACCAAATCGCAACGGCCTCTAAACGTTTAATCGGCATTGCCCTAGGTGCGGAAGACTATGTCCGTAACCTAAAAACCGAACGTTCCGCAGATGGCATTGAATTATTATTTGCCCGTTGCGCTATTCTTCAAGCAGCCCGTGCAGCGGGGATCCAAGCCTTTGATACCGTTTATTCTAATGCAAACAACGAAGAAGGATTTTTGCAAGAAGCTTCGTTAATCAAACAACTCGGTTTTGACGGAAAATCCTTAATTAATCCACGTCAAATTGAATTACTACACAACCTCTTTGCACCCACTCAAAAAGATGTGGATCAAGCAAAACGTATCATTGAAGCTGCGGAAGAAGCCGAACGTCAAGGCAGTGGTGTGGTTTCACTCAACGGTAAAATGATCGATGCGCCGATTATTGATCGTGCACGATTAGTATTAGAACGTGCCAAATCAGGTATTCGTGAAGAGTAAGGGAGAGAAAAATGACAACGAGAGAACAACGTATTGAAAAATACAACGCAGGTCGAGCAACTTATCAAGCCGTACCAAAAGCAGAATCCCTTGCCCGCACGGCGAAAGATCGCAAACTTTGCGCCAACTTAGAAGAAGCCATTATACGTTCGGGCTTAAAAGACGGGATGACCGTTTCATTCCACCATGCTTTCCGTGGCGGTGATTTTGTCGTTAATATGGTGATGGATAAAATTGCCGAAATGGGCTTTAAAAATTTAACCCTTGCCTCAAGCTCACTTATTGATAGCCATTCACCAATTATTGAACACATTAAAAATGGTGTTGTGACTAGAATTTATTCTTCCGGGTTACGTGGCGAACTTGCCGAGCAAATTTCTCGCGGTTTACTGGATGAACCGGTCAATATTCACTCCCACGGCGGACGTGTACACTTAGTCAAATCCGGTGAATTGCATATTGATGTGGCATTTTTAGGCGTACCTTGCTGTGATAAATTCGGCAATGCAAATGGTTTTACCGGCAAAAGTAAATGCGGTTCGTTGGGTTATGCCCGTGTCGATGCGGAATATGCCGATAAAGTCGTGCTTTTAACGGAAGAATTCGCCGACTATCCCCATCATCCTATCAGTATCGGGCAAGATAAAGTGGATTTAATCGTACAGGTTGAGGCGGTCGGTGATCCGAAAAAAATTGGCGGCGGTGCAACCCGTATGACCACCAATCCTCGAGAATTACTCATCGCTCGCAAATGTGCTGAAGTGATTTTTGCTTCCGGCTATTTCAAAGAGGGATTTTCTTTACAAACCGGCTCCGGTGGCGCAGCGTTAGCCGTTACCCGCTTTTTAGAAGAAAAAATGCGACGTGAAAATGTGACAGCAGATTTCGCATTAGGTGGCATCACCTCAAGTATGGTGACATTACACGAAGCCGGTCTAATCAAAAAATTATTAGATGTGCAAAGCTTTGATGCGGTTGCTGCGGAATCCCTTGCTCGCAATCCAAACCACATTGAAGTTTCAGCCAACCAATATGCGAACTACAACTCAAAAGGGGCATCCGTAGAACGTTTAGATGTGGTGATTCTTTCTGCGTTAGAAATTGACACCAAATTCAATGTGAACGTCTTAACCGGTTCTGACGGTGTGATTCGTGGCGCATCAGGGGGACACTGTGATACGGCTGCCTCCGCTCAAGTGGCAATCATTGTCGCCCCATTAGTTCGCGGACGTATTCCAACAGTAGTGGAAAATGTGATTACTTGCGTCACACCGGGTGAAAATATTGACATTCTCGTGACTGATCATGGCGTCGCCGTCAATCCTAAACGCCCTGATTTAATTGAATCTTTAAGCAATGCCGGCATTCCATTGTTCACCATTGAACAACTTTGCGAACGGGCTTACGGTTTAACCGGTAAACCAAAAGAAATTGAGTTTACCGATAAACCGGTCGCAGTCGTTCGTTACCGTGACGGTTCGGTTATTGATACGGTGTATCAAATCAAAGAATAATGATAGCAGGGCGTATTTTATATGCCCTATTGTTGCCTGAGAAACACTAAAAGAGCGGTCAAATTTTGCAGCGTTTTTTTCAAACCTTTTCAACCCAAGGAAAAAAAATTTCTCTTGAAGCATTGCTAAATGCACGTGAGGAACGGGCTTTATTACAGCAACAACTTTTGGCGAAATATCAACTTCCCCTCCTTTCCGTTACCTTAACAGCTATCGGTGAGGTGAAAAAAAATCCTTTATTAGACTATGTGTTTGAAAAAGCATTAGAAAAATTGACCGCACTTTTTGCTCAGCGTAAATGGCAGCCAGCTAAAAAAGCTATTCGTATTTTAGATTCGGGACATGAAGCGTTTTTTGTTTTGCCTGTGGAGGCAATGGAACTCAAACGAGCAATGATTGAGCTCGAAGAGAGTAGCTCTCTTGCCCGTCTTTGGGATTTAGATGTCTGGGATGCAGAAGGGCGTCTATTCAGTCGAGCAGATTTTAACAAAGCTCCCCGTACCTGTTTGATATGTGGTGAGAATGCTAAAAACTGCACACGTAGCCGAAAACATCACATTAATGATATCCTTTTAGAGATGCAACACCGTACACTGGCTCACTATTTTGCCGAGCAAATTAGCGAAAAAGTTTACCAGGCTTTGTTGCAAGAAGCGCGGCTATCACCGAAACCAGGATTGGTCGATGCCCTTACAAATGGCGCTCATCAAGATATGGATTTACACACCTTTGAACACAGTGCATTAGCTTTAAAACCTTTTTTTGTGGACTTTGTGTTGAAAGGGATAGAAACCGCTGCGTTACCGGAAAACCAAGTGTTATCGCATATTCGCCCTATTGGTCTATTAGCAGAACAAGCAATGTTTCGGGCAACACAGAATATCAATACACACAAAGGTGCAATTTTTTCTTTCGGATTAATTTGTGCCGCAATCGGTCGATTGGCGAAATTGGCTTACTCTAATCCCGATGGTCTAATTTTTAGTGTTGAGACTATTTGTTCTCTCAGTGCAAAATTCGCTCAAGATCTCACGAAAGAACTTGAACATTACCCAGACCACTTGCCTATTACTGCCGGTGTACGTTTATACCGTAAATACGGTTTAACAGGTGCTCGTGGTGAAGCAGAAAGTGGTTTTCAACAAATTCAAATGTTGTTGCCATTGTTGGATGAGTATCACCAACTTGATTGGGAACATCGTTTGTTAATTGCTTTGTTGCATTTAATGGCGGAAAACCCTGATACCAATGTGGTTCATCGTGGTGGGTTGGAAGCCTTACAATTCGTGCAACAAAGTGCGATTGATTTACTTGAAAATCAATCACTTGTGTTAGATAAAACAAAACTGGCACAAGCCTTACTGAAATTTGATTCTGCCTGTATTGCCAAAAACTTAAGTCCGGGCGGAAGTGCTGATTTATTAGCACTGTCGATTTTCTTTTTATTTTTTTAGAGGTAACTAAAAATGGCATTATCCAAAAATGCAAAATTAGTGATCTTAGCGGCGATTCCGTTGATCACCTTTTTACTGCCGGCTCCTGAGGGACTCTCTCTCATTGCATGGCGTTTGCTTGGCGTGTACATTGCAACAATCGTTGGGCTTGTTCTTAAACCTTATGGTGAGCCGATTATTTTACTTGCCGCTATTGCTGTTTCCGGCGCAATTATCGGTAATACCGAAGGTGCAAAAGAATTTGTCAAAGCCGGCGATATTCTTAATGGCTACAAATCCGGTACAACTTGGCTGATTTTTACCGCTTTCACGCTAAGCTCGGCTTTTGTTATTACGGGATTAGGTAAACGTATTGCCTACCATATGATCGGCGCAATGGGAAGTACCACGCTACGCTTAGGCTACGTGACTATGTTTTTGGATTTACTCCTTTCTCCGGCAACCCCTTCTAACACGGCACGTTCCGGTGGAATTATCTTCCCAATCATCAATAGCGTGGCGGTCGCATTAGGTTCAGATCCGGAAAAAAGCCCGAAAAAAGCCGGTCGCTATTTAATGATGAACGTATATATGGTGGTAAAAACAACCTCATATATTTTCTTAACCGCAATGGCGCCCAATGCCCTCGCCCTTTCATTAATGGCACCAA
The DNA here is from genome assembly GCF_004570945.1 of Pasteurella sp. WM03. Taxonomy (NCBI): domain Bacteria; kingdom Pseudomonadati; phylum Pseudomonadota; class Gammaproteobacteria; order Pasteurellales; family Pasteurellaceae; genus Pasteurella; species Pasteurella sp. WM03. The sequence goes on along the minus strand of NZ_SPPO01000004.1, from coordinate 55,953 downwards.
TTTTAGGTTTCAATATTGACTGGTTACATTGGTTCTTAGCCGCCTCTGTACCGGGTTTACTCTGCTTATTTATCATTCCATTAATCTGCTATTGGGTATCCCCGCCAGAAATGAAAGAAGTAGATAATAAAGCCATTGCGAAAAAAGGTCTGGAAGAATTAGGCCCAATGTCTTTCCGTGAAAAAGCCCTTATTGTGTTATTCATCATCGCATTATTCGGCTGGATTTTCTCCTCTGCACTTAATGTCAATGCAACTATCGTGGCATTAATCGTGATGGTGTGCTGTGTGGTGCTAAGTATCGTTTCTTGGGATGATATTTTAAAAAATAAAGGCGGCTGGAATACCTTAATTTGGTACGGCGGTATTATTGGGATGTCCGGTTTACTTGAAAAAGCCAAATTCTTTGAATGGTTAGCCGACTCCTTGAAAACTCTCCTCCAGTTTGAAGGACAAGGCACATTAGCCTTAATCGTTATCCTCACTTTAAGTGTCGCAGTACGTTATCTCTTCGCTTCGGGCGGCGCTTACGTTGCCGCAATGGTACCTGTATTTGCGACAGTTGGACACGTCGCCGGCGCACCGGCAGAATTACTCGCCCTTGGTTTGTTATTCGCTAACTCTTATGGCGGTTCGGTTACCCATTACGGTGGCGGCCCGGGCCCAATCGCATTTGGTGCAGGCTATAACGACATTAAATCTTGGTGGATTGCCGGCGCAATTATCGCATTTGGTAGCTTAATTGTTCACTTAACCATCGGTATGGCATGGTGGGAATTATTAATGAATCTCGGTTGGTTATAATCTAGACTTCATAGGTTAAAAGTGCGGTTAAAATCAACCGCACTTTTTTATTTTTGGGGCATTATGTAGCAAATGCACAAAAGTAGAAATTTCAATGATATTTAGTGACACGCCACATGTGTCCGTTATAAAATCAAATCATTTCAATAAGTTAAAATTCAGACACACAATATATCCCGACAAGATAACCTAAAAATTAGGTTTGTTCAGCTCTATATAATATCGCATATTATAGAATCAAGGTAACTTAGCTACGACTGCATATCCTTCATCTAAACCTTCTATTTCATAAAAAGCATCAGCGCTAATAAACGCCGACTCTCCTGACTTAAGAGCAAATACGCTAGTTTCTGAGCGTAAATTGAGTTGTCCTTTCATCACCATTAAAATTCCTGCACTCTGAATTTTTAAACGATGGGTTTCACCACATTCATATTGAATATTTTGCAAGGCAAAATCTTTTGCCGGTGTGGAATAAGTAAAGACACGTGCATCATGAGGAGCAGCAGAGATTATTTGTGGTTCTACTTCACGACAATCCACCACTTTCAATAGCTCCGAAATATCTACGTATTTTGGCGTTAATCCGCCACGAATGACATTATCGGAACATGCCATCAATTCAATATTTTGCCCACGTAGATAAGCGTGTGGGATACCTGCTTCTTGATAAATCCCCTCGCCTTTTTTAAGGTGAACAATGTTGAAAAGATAAAAACAGAGTAAACCAGCATCAAGTTTTTCCAGAGGAATCTCCATTGCTTCCATAGTATAAAGCAGCCAATAATCGGGATTATTTAGCCTGAGTTCATTTGCACTATAAGCTTCACGCTTTTTATCAATAATAGGGGCAAGCCATTGATATAATTGGGCTTGATCCGCTTGCATGACATCTGCGTAAAATGAATGTAGATCCTGATTACCTAATTTTTCTGCTAGCGGTGCAAGAGAAGGATGCTCATTAAGTGAAGAAAGAATTTTTTCTTTCGCCTTAAATCCGTGTAACAACCAAAAATCGGACAATGCAATCATCATTTCCGGTTTGTGATTATTATCTTTATAAGTCCGTTTTGAATCTTTTAGATCAATACCCTTCTCATTTTCCTTTGCGAAACCGATTTCTGCCTGTTGTTTTGTTGGGTGCAACTGGATAGAAAGTGGCTTTTCCACATCAAGAATCTTCAATAGGTAGGGTAACTCTTCACCAAAAATTTCTCGACTTTTCTCACCAAGTGCGGTCGGATTTTGTTGTAAAAATTCAGTCAAAGGTAAGTTTTTGCCCTCAACCTCAATTATGGAAGGTGCAGAAGTATGCGCCCCAAGCCACCATTCTGCATAATGTTGATTTTCTTCTACTGAAATATTTAATAATTGTGGAATGTAATACTGTCCGCCCCAGACATAATGCTGTAAAACGCCGGTTAATTTATAAATCATTTTCTCTCCAAACAAAAAATCCGCACAACGGCGGACTTTTTCATTCTATATAAAATTATTTTTTAAGTTTTAAAACCACAGATTCACCCGCAACAACCTCACCTGCTTTTTTCTCAATACTTGAGATTTCATCCATATTAGAAATCACAACCGGTGTTAATACCGATTTTGCTTTTGCTTCAAGCAGTTCAAGATCGAATTCAATGACTGTATCGCCACGTTTTACAGATTGCCCCTCTTGTGCAACACGAGTAAAACCTTCACCTTTTAATTCAACGGTATCAATACCAAAGTGAACAAATAATTCCACCCCTTCTTTTGATTCCATTGAAAAGGCGTGGTTAGTCTCAAAAATCTTACCAATCACACCATCAACCGGTGCAACAATTTTGTTGCCTGTTGGGCGAATAGCTACGCCATCACCCACAATTTTTTCAGAAAACACAACATCCGGTACATCTTCGATATTGACAATTTCACCGGAAAGCGGTGCATAAATCTCAACTTCGACCGATTTGTTCTCTTTGGAACCGAATAACTTGTCAAATAAACCCATTTTAATCTCCTATCCATTAAATATGGTTGATATTTTAGCTGAAAATACTGATTTTGTATCTAGTTCAGTGCTTTTGCTGACAAAAATTCTTCAATTAATTGTTCAATCTCCGAAGCAGTTGGTTTCTGCAATGCTTTATTTGCAAGTTCTTTTGCATCTTGGAAATTCACGCTACGGATAAGTTTTTTAATACGAGGTACAGAAATCGCACTCATACTAAATTCATCTAACCCCATACCTAACAGGAGCAAGGTTGCACGCTCATCACCGGCTAACTCACCACACATCCCCGTCCATTTACCTTCTGCATGAGAAGCATCAATAACCTGTTTAATTAAACTAAGTACGGACGGTTGCATTGGGTTGTAAAGATGAGAAATTAATTCGTTACCACGGTCAACCGCAAGGGTATATTGCGTTAAGTCATTCGTACCAATACTAAAGAAATCAACCTCTTTCGCTAAGAATTTCGCATTTACCGCAGCAGATGGGGTTTCCACCATCACACCAATTTGGATATTTTCATCAAAGGCTTTGCCTTCTATACGTAATTCTGCTTTCAGCGTTTCAATCACCGATTTTAATTCACGAATTTCTTCTACCGAAATAATCATCGGGAACATCACCGCTAATTTGCCAAATGCAGAGGCACGCAACACAGCACGTAACTGAGCATGGAGAATTTCACGGCGATCCAGTGCAATACGAATTGCCCGCCATCCTAAGAACGGGTTCATTTCTTTTGGAAGATCTAGGTATGGTAAATCTTTATCACCACCGATATCCATCGTACGAAGCACAACCAAACGCCCCTCCATTGCCTCTACAACTTCTTTGTAAGCAATAAATTGTTCTTCTTCCGTTGGTAGTTGATCGCGATCCATAAAGAGGAACTCTGTACGGTATAAGCCTACGCCTTCTGCTCCGTTACGATTTGCTCCATCACAATCACGAATGGTACCAATATTTGCCACCACTTCAACTTTATGCCCGTCTAATGTCACGGCAGGCAGATCTTTTAATTTTGCCAATTCGGCTTTTTCTTCTGCTAATTTTGCTTCTAAGGACTTTAATTCATCGATTTGGGCTTGGGTTGGATTAATATAGACTTTGTTATTTACGGCATCAAGAATCAGGAAATCCCCGGTATTCACTTTTTCAGTCACGTTGTTAGTTCCAACAATAGCCGGTAATTCCAAGGAACGTGCCATAATTGAAGTGTGGGAAGTACGACCACCAATATCTGTAATAAAACCAAGGACTTTGTCGAGGTTTAATTGTGCTGTCTCCGATGGTGTTAAATCGTAAGCAACAAGAATAGATTCTTCGTTAATATCACCTAAATCAACAATATGCATACCTAGAATATTCTTGACCAAACGGTTACCAATATCACGAATATCACCGGCGCGTTCTTTCAGATATTCATCGTCAATTTCAGACAACATTGCCACTTGTTGGTCAATGATTTTACTTGCCGCGACACCGGCATTCACTTTATGTGAACGCAAATAGTCAATAATCTCTTCTTCAAGTTCTTCATCTTCAAGAATCATTAAATGACCTTCAAAAATCGCCGCTTTTTCTTCGCCTAATGAAGCAAAAGCGCGATCTCTGATTGAATTTAATTGCTCAACGGCAGCACTACGGCCTTCATAAAAACGCGCAACTTCAGCGTCAACTTGGTCATCGGTAATTTTTGTAGTATCAAGAACAATTTTTTCTTCTTTAAGAACTAATGCTTTACCAAAAACAATACCGGGGGATGCAGGAATACCTGAAATCATGTTTACCTTCCGAAATGTGAATAGGAGTTAAACAAAAAATAGCCACAAAATACCGCACTTACCGGAGTAACTTTAAAACGGATTTTATGGCTATACTCAAAATTATTCTAAAGTAGGAATTAACGCAACTAAATGCTCAACAGCTTGTTGTTCATCTTCACCTTCTGCTGAGATGGTAATAACTGTTCCTTGTGTTAAACCTAAAGTTTGTAACTTAAACAAGCTTTTAGCACTCGCACTTTTTCCTGCTGATGTGACAGTAATATCAGAAGCAAAGGCTTTTGCCTCTTTTACAAACTGTGCAGCCGGGCGTGTGTGTAAACCATTAGGGGCTGTAATTTCTACATCTTTTGAAAACATAATGTTACCTCTATTATTTTAGTCATTGTTTAATTTTAAAACGGTTAAATCCAAACTTTTGATTTGCCGATAGTATCCTTGTTAAACACGAAATAATCAAGGAAAAAGGCAAAAAAAGTTGAGCTAAGTCATAAAAAAATCACGTGATTTCTTGAGTAAATCAAATTAATCTTAACGTTTAGCTAGGTTACTGAAAAATGCCGCTGTGATTTTGTTTCAGATAAACTTTCGATCAGTTTGTGATAATTCTCATAACGCACCGCCGAAATTCTCCCTTCTTCAACCGCTTCCCTCAACGCACAGCCGGGGTCGGTCAAATGCTTACAATCACGGAATTTACAAGTGCCTAATACGTATTTAAACTCACGGTATCCTCTCGTAATTTGATCGATATCTAAATGCCATAGTCCAAATTCCCGAATCCCTGGTGAATCAATTAAACTCCCCCCTTGAGGCAAATGATAAAGACGGGACGAGGTTGTCGTATGTTGCCCTAAACCTGAAGTTTCACTTACCTCTCCAACTTGGGCATTCACAGTGGGAAAAATATGATTGATAAGACTTGATTTCCCCACACCGGATTGCCCCACAAAAATGGAAGTTCCTTCACTTAAAAGTGCGGTCAATTTTTCCATATTCTTTCCATTTTGGGCGGAAATAATTAAGGTTTGATAACCAATCTCACGATAAATTTGTAATTGCGTCTCCACCTCTTTTTCTTGTGCCGATGTCAGGAGATCAGCTTTATTCACCACAATGATCGGTTCAATGCCCGCCGTTTCACATACAACAAGATAACGATCAATAATATTGAGTGAAAGTGTTGGCAATACCGCTGACACAATAATGATACGATCAATATTCGCCGCAATCGGTTTCAAGCCATCATAATAATCTGGACGCGTAATCTCGTTCACTCTCGGATGAATTGCTTCTATTACCCCGCTAACCCCCTGTAATTGCCCGTTTCCTTTCCGCCAAACAACTCTATCCCCCACCACCAAACTTGAAAGGGTTCGGCGTAAATTACATCGGAAAATTTCCCCCTGTGAATTCTCCACATCTGCGTGTACAGAATAACGGGTAACCACAATCCCTTCTTGCGACTCCCCTAACATCTCATCTTGCCATTCAATGTCTTTTTTTTGATGGCGATGAAGAGTACGAGCGTGGTTGGATTCAATTCTGCGAGACTGGTTTTGAGTTAGTTTACGTTTAGCCATAAAAGTGCGGTCGTTTTTTACTGTGATTTTGATAAAATGGAGAAAATTTTCACATAGGATACCTTATATTATGCAATTAGATAAACAAAATCTAATCTGGATTGATTTAGAAATGACAGGATTAGATCCGGAAAAAGAGCGCATTATTGAAATCGCGACGATTATCACAGACAAAAACCTAAATATTCTTGCGGAAGGACCGGTGCTTGCTATTCATCAAAGCGATGAATTATTAGGGAAAATGTCTGAATGGTGCGTGAAAACCCATACAGCAAACGGCTTAGTGGATCGGGTAAAAGCCAGTAAACTTACCGAACGGGCGGCGGAATTACAAACCTTAGATTTCTTAAAACGTTGGGTTCCCAAAGGGGCTTCCCCCATTTGCGGCAACAGTATTGCACAGGATAAACGTTTTCTTTACCAATATATGCCGGATTTAGCCGATTATTTCCATTATCGCCATTTGGATGTCAGCACATTAAAAGAACTTGCTGCTCGTTGGAAACCTGAAATTTTAGAGGGTTTTAAAAAGGAGAATACCCATTTAGCCCTAGATGATATTCGAGAATCCATTAAAGAACTCGCCTATTATCGTGATCATTTCATTCAATTAGATTGATGAAAACTTAGTCAGGTAAGCCATTTTGAAAAATTTGCCCTTGCAAGACATCGAAATATTCGTATAATGCCACCCCATTCACTGATGTGAACTGCGGGAATAGCTCAGTTGGTAGAGCACGACCTTGCCAAGGTCGGGGTCGCGAGTTCGAGCCTCGTTTCCCGCTCCATTCATTTATATCCCCAGCGGGAATAGCTCAGTTGGTAGAGCACAACCTTGCCAAGGTTGGGGTCGCGAGTTCGAGCCTCGTTTCCCGCTCCAGATTTTATCCATCTCTGAAGAAGGTGATGGATTTTTTGTTTCTAAACCAAATGGAACATTTCCCAAAAAAACAACCTCTAATATGGCTAAAATCCCCTTAGCGAAAAACTCAAAAGTGCGGTAGAATTTCGGCTAGTTTTTAACTTCAAGAATCACAGCCAATGAATGAATTAACCCAATATATTCCTGATGAATCCACTATGCTTCGCTTTGGTAAAAAATTGGCAGAAACTATTGTTCAATGCCAAGCCGATCGAGCGGTGATGTTATACTTTAATGGCGATTTAGGCGCAGGAAAGACAACCCTTACCCGTGGTATGGTTCAAGGGTTGGGGCATAAAGGCAATGTAAAAAGCCCGACTTATACCTTAGTGGAAGAATACAACATTGCCGGAAAAATGATTTATCATTTTGATTTATATCGTCTTGCCGATCCTGAAGAATTAGAATTTATGGGGATTCGGGATTACTTCACCAAAGATGCCATTTGCCTGATTGAATGGGCAGAAAAAGGCGAAGGCATTTTGCCACCAGCTGACTTATTAGTGAATATTGATTATTACGATGATGCGCGAAACATCACATTAATCGCACAAAATGCGTTAGGCGAACAAATTCTTCAACAACTATAAGCTTTTATCTGTTTACAACAATGAATACAAAATTTTCATTTTTTTTAGGAATAATACTCTCTCTTTTTTCTTCCACCGTTTTCTCTGCTCAATGGACGATCGCCATTGATCCCGGTCATGGTGGTAAAGACCCCGGTGCAATCGGACGCAATCTCGGCATTTACGAAAAAAATGTTACCTTATCTATTGCTCGTGAACTTAAAGCCTTACTGGATAAAGATCCCAATTTCCGTGGTGTCCTCACCCGCAATGGGGATTACTACATTTCTGTGCCGGATCGCTCAGAAATCGCCCGCAAATTCAAAGCCAATTATTTAGTTTCTATCCACGCTGATTCCTCCCTCAACCCAAATCAACGGGGGGCGTCCGTTTGGGTACTATCCAATCGCCGGGCAAATGATGAAATGGGGCAATGGTTGGAAGATGATGAAAAACGCTCCGAATTATTGGGGGGGGCCGGAAAGGTTCTCTCTCATAATAACGACAAATATTTAGATCAAACTGTGCTGGATCTCCAATTTGGGCATAGCCAACGTACCGGCTATGAAATCGGTAGAAGTATCTTACGCCGTTTTGCCAAAGTCACGCCACTAAGCCGAAGCACGCCACAACACGCCAGCCTTGGCGTATTGCGTTCACCTGATATTCCTTCCGTCTTGGTGGAAACCGGCTTCCTCTCAAATGCTGAGGAGGAGCAAAAACTCAATTCCCCGACCTATCGTCGCCGTATCGCTTATATGATTTATGAGGGCTTAGTAGCATACCGAAATGGCAATTTGAAATCTCTTGTTTCCTTTGAAAATGATAGTAAAGAGAAGGAAGCAAAAACCAACCGCACTTCGTTGACGAAAGAGAGTTTAATTCACCACAAAGTAAAAAATGGTGAAAGCCTTGGCAGTCTTGCCAACAAATATGAGGTGAAAATGGCAGATATTGTGGCACTCAATAATTTGAAACGAAAAGAATTATGGGTGGGAGAGACCATTAAAATTCCGGATAACGGAAAACATAAAAAACCGGAAGAAACCGGTTCTGCCGATAAAAAAATAAACGAGAAAAGCACCGATAAAACTGACCGCACTTCAGAAGTAAAAGACAGCGGTATTCGCCATAAAGTAAAAAATGGCGAAAGTATTGGCAGTCTTGCGAATAAATATGATGTCAAAGTGGCAGATATCATTGCCCTTAACCAATTGAAACGCAAAGAATTATGGATTGGGGAAACTATCAAAATCCCAAATAACGGTAGAAATCAAAAAATTGTTGAAACCCTAAAAACAGAAAAAATAAAATCAACGGATAAAAAAACTGATAAAGACGAAAAGAAAAACATTAACACTAATGGAAAAAAAGCGGCTATTCCGCTCTATCACACCATTAAAAAAGATCAGACAATTTATGCGGTTTCACGGGAGTATAACATTCCGGTTAGTCAAATTTTGAAACTCAACCCGACATTAAAAAACGGTAAAGTCGTGACTGGTCAAAAAATTAAACTAAGGGAAAATAATGGCAATTAAAATTCTTTCCCCCCAACTTGCCAACCAAATTGCTGCCGGTGAAGTGGTAGAACGTCCTGCTTCGGTGGTGAAAGAATTGGTAGAAAATAGTCTAGATGCCGGCGCCAATAAAATCCAAGTGGATATTGAAAATGGCGGTGCAACACTTATCCGAATTCGTGATAACGGCAGCGGTATCCCGAAAGAGGAGCTAAGCTTAGCCCTTGCCCGTCACGCCACCAGTAAAATTGCGGATTTGGAAGATCTTGAGTCCATTTTAAGTTTAGGCTTTCGTGGCGAGGCGCTGGCGAGTATCAGCTCCGTTTCCCGTTTAACCCTCACCTCTCGCACCGCTGAACAAAACGAGGCTTGGCAGGTGTATGCCCAAGGACGTGAGATGGAAACCACTATCAAACCGGCATCCCATCCTGTTGGTACTACGGTAGAAGTGGCGAATTTATTTTTCAACACCCCTGCCCGCCGTAAATTCTTACGCACCGATAAAACCGAATTTGCCCATATTGATGAGGTCATTCGCCGCATTGCACTAGCAAAATTTAATATCGCTTTTACCCTCACCCATAATGGCAAAGTCATTCGTCAATATCGCCCGGCATCAGATCTTAACCAACAACTCAAACGGGTTTCGGCAATTTGTGGTGATGAATTTGTCAAAAATGCCCTACGTATTGATTGGAAACACAACGATCTCCATCTTTCCGGCTGGATTGCCACCCCAAACTTTAGCCGTTCACAAAATGATTTAAGTTATTGCTATATCAATGGACGAATGGTGCGTGACAAAGTCATTACCCATGCAATTCGCCAAGCTTATGCCGAACATTTACCCAATGAAAGCTACCCTGCGTTTGTGCTGTTTATAGACCTCAATCCTCATGAAGTTGATGTGAATGTTCATCCAACAAAACACGAGGTGCGTTTTCATCAACAACGCCTCATTCACGATTTTATTTATGAAGGCATCAGCCACGCATTGGAAAGCCAACACACCATTCCACTCACCGACACAAAAGAAAGTGCGCTTGAACACCCGCAAGAAAATGCCGTGAGAGAGCCGATTCCTACTTATCACCGGGATTGTTCCCCTAAGCCCAATCGTGCAGCAGCCGGACAAAATATCTTCGCACCGAATTTTTCTATGGAAAAAGGCGAGCAAAACCCAACACAAAATCCACCGCACTTTTCTTCCCAATCTGTTCGTTCGGTAAGTCAAGGATACCGTGATTATCGGGAAAATTATCGTGCCGAACAGCCGGGCAAAATTGAACAAAAGCTCTATGGCGAACTACTTGGTGTACCAAAACATCACAAAAAAACGGACATTTCGACACAATCTGAAATCATTGTATCTACAGAAATAAGTGAAAGTCCGTCACATTTACGTGCCTTATCTCTCATTGAAAACCAAGCACTGTTACTCCAACAAAACCAAAATTATTTTTTACTTTCCTTGGAAAAATTACAGCATTTGCAATGGAAACTCGCTTTACAACAAACACAGATTGAGCAGCAACCTTTGCTAATTCCCATTGTATTTCGTTTAACGGAAAGCCAATTTAGCGAATGGGAAATAAAGGCAACGGATTTTGCACAAGCAGGCTTTGAATTTATCGAAAACAAAGCACAATTACGCTTAACCCTTAACCGAGTCCCCGTGATTTTACGCACTCAAAATTTACAAAAATGTGTGATGAGCTTACTCAATAATTCAGAAAATGCCACCCCATTTTTAACCGCACTTTGTGCCCAGTTAGAAAGTAAAACCTTTAGCGTACTCGCCGATGCAGTCAAATTATTAAGTGATTCGGAACGCTTAATCAATAACACCAATCGAGATAAATTTAATCAATTACTTAAGCCGATTAATTGGCAACCTTTACTAGATGAACTCTAAATGAAACCAACCGCAATTTTTTTAATGGGCCCCACCGCCTCCGGTAAAACGGATTTAGCCATTCAACTGCGTCAACAATTGCCGGTAGAGGTGATTAGCGTAGATTCCGCATTAATTTATAAAGGAATGGATATTGGCACGGCAAAGCCTTCCAAAGAAGAATTGGCTTTAGCTCCCCATCGGCTCATCGACATTTTAGATCCGGCTGAAAGCTATTCAGCAATGAATTTTCGTGATGATGCACTACGAGAAATGGCAAACATTACCGCACAAGGAAAAATCCCTCTTCTTGTAGGGGGAACGATGCTCTATTACAAAGCCTTGCTTGAGGGGCTTTCCCCTTTACCTTCCGCCGATGAGGCAATCCGTGCTGAGATTGAACAAAAAGCTGCCCGGCAAGGTTGGGCGATGTTGCATAATGAACTGGCAAAAATTGACCCAATTTCCGCACAACGTATTAATCCCAATGATTCACAACGAATTAATCGTGCACTGGAAGTGTTCTATATAACAGGAAAGTCCCTCACCGAGCTAACCGAACAAAAAGGGGAAGCCTTACCCTATGACATTATTCAATTTGCCATTGCCCCTGAAGATCGCCATATTTTGCATAATCGAATTGAACAACGTTTCCATAAAATGATTGAATTGGGTTTTCAAGAAGAAGTGGAAAAACTCTTTGCTCGTGGTGATTTAAACGTCAATTTACCAGCCATTCGTTGCGTTGGTTACCGCCAAATGTGGGAATATTTACAAGGTGATTATGATCACGATGAAATGATCTTCCGTGGTATCTGTGCCACCCGCCAGCTTGCTAAACGTCAAATTACTTGGCTGCGGGGCTGGAAAACACCGCTTCAATGGCTAGATAGTTTACAACCCGATCAAGCCAAAGAAAAGGTGTTACGCCAAATCACACACATAAAAGGTGAGTAAAATGTCCGCACTTTCTTCTCTTATAGAACAAAAACTTACCTCACTTGGCACTATTCTGTGCCAATCTTTTCCTGAAATGGATTCGGATAGTATTTCTCAACAAATTCAGCAATATCAACAAGATAAAAACCACCCAATCGGAAAATTAGGCTATGCGGTGGCGATGTCGGATTTTGTGGAAAAAGTCTTGCAAAAACAACCGCACTTACTCGCACAATGGTGGGAAAAAAGCCCGACTTTTGCCGATTGTGAGCAATATTCAGCACGTTTAAACAATCAATTATCCGGCATTTCCCATGAGGCTGAATTTTATAAAGCCCTGCGTGTTTTTCGTAATGCAGAAATGGCGAAGTTAAGTTTTTGCCAAAGTCTCAATCTTGCCACTGTCGAAGAAATTTTTATCCATCTTTCACAGCTGGCTGAAAGCCTTATTATTGGTGCACGTGATTGGCTTTATCATCAAGCCTGTACAGAAATGGGGACACCACTGGATGAACAAGGTAAACCACAACAGCTTTATATTCTAGGCATGGGGAAACTCGGCGGATTTGAACTTAATTTTTCTTCCGACATTGATTTGATTTTTACTTATCCTACTCAAGGAGAAACTCACATTGCGGGGAGCAATGCGAGAAAATCCGTGGATAATTCAAAATTTTTTACTCGTCTGGGACAACGTTTAATCAGTGCATTGGATGATTTCACGGTGGATGGTTTTGTTTATCGCACAGATATGCGCCTACGCCCTTTTGGTGAAAGTGGTGCGTTAGCATTAAGTTTTACTGCGATGGAGCAATACTATCAGGATCAAGGTCGGGATTGGGAACGCTATGCCATGATCAAAGGACGCATTTTAGGCACGCAAGTCAATGATCCTAATGTGGCGTACTTAGAAAAAATGCTACGCCCTTTTGTTTATCGCCGCTATATTGATTTCAGTGTCATTCAATCCCTACGTGAAATGAAAGGAAAAATTGAACGGGAAGTTCGCCGACGTGGGCTAAAAGATAATATCAAACTGGGGGCAGGCGGAATCCGTGAAGTGGAATTCATCGCCCAAGTTTTTCAATTAATTCGTGGCGGTCGGGAAGTTGCTTTACAACAACGTAGTTTGCTTAACATCTTGCCTGAAATTACCAAATTAGGGCTTATCACTCAAACACAATATCAGCATTTACGGGAAAGTTATGTTTTCTTACGTCGGGTTGAAAATAGCTTACAAGCTATAAATGATCAACAAACCCAAACCCTACCAACTAATGAAATAGATCAATTACGCTTAATTGAGGCTTGCCGACATTTCACTTGCTTAGATGGACACAATCATCAAATTGAATGCACCTATGCGATAGAAAACTGGCAAGATTTCTACCGCACTTTGCAACAAATGCAAGAAAAGGTGCGTGCGGTTTTTAACCAACTTATCGGTGAGGAAACGGAAGAAAAGGCGGAAACAGAAAATCAATGGCAAGATTTTCTTGAAGCGGATTTTGATGAAATCGTGCAAATGCTGGAAGAAAGCCATGTTCAATCGGAATACATCAATGAAATCTTAGATAAATTATCGCAATTTAAAGAAAGCCTGAAACGCCGTATTATTGGAAACCGTGGACGGGAGGTGCTAACACAATTAATGCCAACGGTGTTTTCGCTCATTTTTAAACAAGAAAGCTACCGCACGTTGTTACCACGAATGCTACACCTGATTGAGAAAATTTCCAGCCGCACGACCTATTTAGAACTCCTACTCGAACATCCACAAGCGTTACGCCAAGTGATCGAGCTTTGTGCAAAATCTCAACTCATTGCAAATCAGCTTGCACAACACCCTATTCTGCTAGATGAATTCCTCAATACAGAGAACCTGCGTCATCCCTTACCTTTCACTGAATATGCCGATGAACTCCAACAATATCTATTGCGGCTCCCCCAAGATGATGAAGAACAATTTATAAACGCATTACGCCAATTTAAACAAGCGACCTTATTGAGAGTTGCCGCTGCCGATATTTTAGGTGCCCTCCCCGTGATGAAAGTCAGCGATCACCTCACTTACTTAGCAGAAGCCATTATTCAATCGGTAGTAAATTTAGCGTGGAAACAGGTTTCCGCCCGTTTCGGTATTCCTCAACATTTACAAAATGGCGAAAAAAACTTCTTGGTTGTAGGCTATGGAAAACTCGGGGGGATCGAATTAGGCTATAAATCCGATCTCGATCTCGTTTTTCTCTATGAGGCTGTGGAAGGTCAAACCGTGGGTGGAAAAAAAATCATTGATAGCAATCAGTTTTACCTCAAACTTGCCCAAAAAATCGTGAGCATTTTTAGCCTGAATACCAGTGCCGGCATACTTTATGATGTCGATATGCGCCTACGTCCATCCGGTGATGCTGGCTTACTCGGTTGTAGTCTTTCCGCCTTTGAAAACTATCAACTGAATGAAGCTTGGACTTGGGAAAAACAAGCCTTAGTACGAGCCCGCCCGGTTTTCGGCGAGCAATCATTACGGGAAAAATTTGAGGCTATTCGCCAACAGGTACTTTCCACCCCGAGGGATATGGCAACGCTAAAACATGATGTCTCAGCAATGCGTGAAAAAATGTTTACCCATTTATCCCATTCTCAAGAAAATGAATTTAATATTAAAACAGATCGTGGCGGTATCACGGATATTGAATTTATTGCACAATATTTAATGCTTGCCTATGCCCCTCAGACCCCTGAATTAACCAAATGGTCTGACAATGTCAGAATTTTTGAGTCAATGGCCGACTCGGGCATTATTCAGCAAGCTGATGCAATTCAGCTCAAACAATGCTACGTGCATTTAAGAAATAAAATTCATCATCTCAATTTGCTTGGTAAGAATGCTGTCGTACCAAATGATGAATTCATTAATGAAAGAGCATTTATCAAGATATTCTGGGAAAATTTATTTAAATAAGAATCACATAGTCCCAGAACAACTTTACTTACCAATCTCATACTGCTTTAATTTATTTGCAATAGCAGTATGGGATACCCCCAAGCGTTGAGCTAGTTTTCGAGTGCTAGGATACTCTTTATAAAACGCACGTAAAACTTTTGCCTCATATTGACCGATAATTTCCTCAAGGGTTTGATTTTCAAATTCATCTACTGAAATAACCACACCTTTCGGCATAGTGAGATTTAAACTTGCCACACTTAAATGATTTTCTTCCGATAAAGAACAAGCACGATATAACGTATTATAGAGTTCCCGCACATTACCTTGCCAATCATATTTCTCAAGATAAGAGAGAAAATCATCATCAAAAGTCGGTAATTGAATTTTTAACGTATCACTAATTTCCTGTAAAAAACCTTCGACTAAAGGTGGGATATCCGCCCTCCGTTCACGCAATGGTGGAACATTAATCGCCAACACATTGAGACGATGAAATAAATCCGCACGTACTTTCCCCTGTTCAACCAACTGATAGAGAGGCACTTGAGAAGTACAAATCACCCTCACATTCGCATAATGTTCCTTCTCTTCCCCCACTCGGCGGAATGACCCATCTGTTAAAAAACGCAGTAATTTTGCTTGTAAATTAAGTGATAACTCAGCAATTCCATCTAGCAACACCGTGCCTTCATTTGCGTACTCAAAAAAACCAATGGTTTCACTTTCCCCCACTTTCCGACCAAACATCTCACTTTCTGCATCTTCATCCGGCAACCCGGCACAATTTACCGCAATAAATTTTTTATCACGGCGTAAACTTTGATAATGGCAAGCTTTCGCCAATAAATCTTTTCCTGTGCCGGTTTCACCTTGAATCAATAAGGGCACATCAAACATCGCAAAACGTTGCGCATTTTCTACCGCACTTTTCATCATCTCACTTTGTGTCACAAAGCAAGCAAAAGGATGTTGAGGATCGAATTTAAACGTCATTGAAGGTCGTAAAAAATGAATTGAAATTGGTCGCTATAATAAATTGTTTACAGAATGGTGTAAAGATTATTTTACAGACAATAAAAAAGTGCGGTTAAAATCAGCCGCACTTTTTCTAAAATTATAATCTTAGCATCCTTATCGCTTCTTTTGCTCTAATAAGGAATTGTTTACGTTCCGCTGTTGCCATACCACTACTTGTTCCCGGTAATTTCACCGTGAGCGGGTTCACCGGGCGACCATTGATATGAAACTCATAATGCAAATGTGGTCCTGTTGAAATACCGGTATTGCCGGAAAGTGCGATACGCTCACCTTTTTTCACCGTTTGTCCTGCCCGCACCAATGGACGGCTTAAATGCATATAAACAGTTTGATATTCACGGCCATGGCGCAAAACAATATAGCGTCCTGCCCCTCCGGCTTGGTAAGCGACCTTTTCCACCAGCGCATCTGCCGGAGCAATCACCGGTGTACCTTGTGGCACTGAGAAATCGACACCTTTATGCGGACGAACACGCCCCGTAACAGGATGTCGGCGACTTGGATTAAATGGTGAAGAGATTCTAGCTTGACGTTGCAAAGGATAACGAGCAAACCCCTTGCCTAGAGTTTCTCCTTGTTGATTATAATAACGACCATTTGAAGCTTGAATGGCATAATAACTTTTGCCGTTAGCGATAATATGAATACCTTCAACATTACCTTGACCGGTCAATTTTTCACCGAGATATTCCCTTGAAACCAATACCGCAAACTGCGTGCCTTTTTTGAGTTTTTGCAAACTCACTTGCCATTGTAATGCGGAACTTAATTGTGAGATTTGGCGGGAATCCAACCCTAACCCACGTAAACTCGCTGCAAATGAACCATTCACTTGGCCTTTCAATACTTCTTTTTTCCAAACACTTTGTTTTTCTAGGATTTGACGTTTAAACTTGCCTTCCGAAACATACTCATAGATCCGCTCTTCTTTCTCGGAAACCAGCCAATTTAAGTATTCCAATTGATCATTTTTATCTAAAATCCAATAGAACTGCTGTCCTGCGCGCAGATTTTTTAATTCCGGATAAGAGGCAATTAATTCTTTTGCAGTTTCATCGCCTAAACCGGAAAGTCCTAATACATCACTTAATGTATCGCCACGTACTACCGTATGACTAAATTGATCTGTAATACGCAGTGCCTCATCAGCAGCATCAAGTAAACGGCTTAACGCATCCTGTGCTTCTTGTGGAAGCTCATCTAGATCATCAAATTCAGGTTTGACCTCTTCAACTTCATCATCTTGTGCTTGTAGTTCATCATCATAAGAGGTCGCATCTTCAGCCGATGTGTTTTCAGATAAAGATGAGGTTTTGACGTTTTCTTCCGGTATGAGGGATTGATATTGCACATCATCAACCATTTCGGGCTCAAGATTACTTTGAACAGAAGCCTCTGATTCAACATCATCTTTTAAGCCCAACATGACGCCGCTAAAAATTAACGCTAACGAGACAAAAAAAATCACCGCTTTGATACGGGATTTTCTTTTTCTTCTATCTCGGGCTAATTTAACATGTTGCAAAATAGGTTACCTAAATGAAAATAATATCGTCTTTCAGACTACAAATTATTAAAGAGGTTCATTCTACCTTAAAAACCACAAAAAGAGTGATGAAATATTCGTCATAAAGTGAGAACATCTTGAGAAATAGACTAAAATCAGCTAAGGTTAGCCACCAAATTTGACTCTGATCAGTATTTAGCCGAGTACTATGCAAATTCATTCCATTCAACATGATCCGCTCTCACCATTAATTGAACTCAAAAATATTAATGTCGTGTTTGAACAAAAAACAGCGTTAAAAAATATCAACTTAAGGATTTTCCCCAACGCTATTATTACCCTTGTCGGCCCAAATGGTGGCGGAAAATCAACATTGCTGAAAACCTTACTAAAATTACAGCCGCCGACCTCCGGCGAAGTCATTTATGGAAAAAATGTATGTATTGGCTATGTGCCACAAAAAATTCATTTAGATCATAGCCTACCCCTCACGGTAGAACGCTTTCTGACCTTAAAAAAAGGGGTAAAAACGCACGAAATTTCAACCGCACTTGAGCAACTTTCTATTACGCATTTACGCAAAAATAATATGCAGAAACTGTCCGGTGGGGAAATGCAGCGAGTGTTACTTGCCCGTGCCATCTTAAACAAGCCGAATTTATTAGTATTGGACGAACCTACCCAAGGCGTGGATATCACCGGTCAAGCAGAGCTGTATCAACTTATCCGCCAAACACAACAAAAACTCAATTGTGCGGTTTTAATGGTCTCTCATGATTTACATATTGTGATGGCAGATAGCAATGAGGTGCTTTGTATTAACCAACATATTTGTTGTGCCGGCACACCTGAAACGCTCTCAAATGATCCTACCTTTATCCGTTTATGGGGCAATCAATTTTCTCAAAATGTGGGATTTTACACGCACCATCATAATCATCACCATAACCTACATGGCGACGTGTGCGACTGTAACGACTCATCAACACATTGTCAAAATTAAGGATACTGAATGTTTGAAATTCTTTTTCCGGCATTTTTAACCGGTATTTTATTATCATTGATCACCGCACCTCTTGGTGTGTTTGTGGTATGGCGTAAAATGGCATACTTTGGCGATACGCTTTCCCATTCTGCCTTGCTTGGCGTTGCCTTAGGTATTTTTCTACACGTAAACCCTTACTTAGCGATTGTCGTGCTAACATTAATATTAGCCATCTTGATGGTATGGTTAGAAAACAATACGCCATTTTCGATTGATACATTATTAGGCATTATTGCACACAGCTGCTTATCACTCGGTGTCGTCACTGTTGGATTATTAAAAAATGTGCGAGTAGATTTAATGAATTATCTATTCGGCGATTTACTGGCAATTAATTACTCAGATTTAATCTACATAGGCATCGGAGTCATTATCGTCGTAACAACATTATTGTATTTTTGGCAAGCCTTGCTTTCGACGACGGTATCACCCGAGCTCGCCCAAGTAGAAGGGATTAATATCAAGAAAATGCGTTTTATTGTGATGATCTTAACCGCTCTTACTATTGCCTTGAGTATGAAATTTGTCGGGGCATTAATTATCACCTCTCTTTTAATTATTCCGGCGGCTACTGCCCGTCGTTTCGCTAAAACACCGGAATCAATGGTGGGCTTTGCAGTGATAATTAGTATCCTTTCTATTGTTGGCGGTCTAATGCTCTCTGCATTTTATGATACGGCAGTCGGGCCTTCTGTTGTTATTTGCTCGGCATTTTTATTTATGTTGTCGTTATTAAAAAGAACGAGTTTGTAAGCTCCCCCAACCAGTGAAAACTATTTGCGCCCTCTGTTAATTCTTGATAAAGTGCGGTGGATTTTTACGGTGTTTTTAGGATAAGAAAATGACCCAAGAATATTTAGATTTTGAATTACCTATTGCAGAGCTGGAAGCCAAAATCGAAGCGTTACGCACTGCCTCTGATGATAAAGTAGACTTAACTGACGAAATTACACGCTTACAAAAGAAAAGCGATGAATTAACGAAAAAAACCTTCGCCAACCTTGATGCTTGGCAAGTTTCACGTATGGCACGTCACCCAAACCGTCCTTATACCCTTGATTATATTGAGCATATTTTTACCGAATTTGAGGAACTTGCCGGTGATCGCGCTTTTGCAGATGATAAAGCCATTGTGGGCGGATTAGCGCGTTTAGATGGTCGCCCTGTGATGGTTATCGGTCACCAAAAAGGTCGTACGGTGAAAGATAAAGTCAAACGCAATTTTGGAATGCCCGCACCGGAAGGCTACCGCAAAGCCTTGCGTTTAATGGAAATGGCAGAGCGTTTTAAACTCCCAATCATCACTTTTATTGATACTCCCGGAGCCTATCCCGGCATTGGAGCAGAAGAACGAGGCCAAGCCGAAGCTATTGCCCGTAACTTACGTGAAATGTCGCAATTAACCGTTCCGGTCATCTGTACGGTGATTGGCGAAGGCGGCTCAGGCGGTGCCTTGGCAATCGGCGTGGGCGACAAAGTGAATATGTTACAATATTCCACCTATTCCGTTATTTCACCGGAAGGTTGTGCGTCTATTTTATGGAAAAGTGCAGAAAAAGCCTCAACCGCAGCAGAAGTGATGGGTTTAACCGCCTCACGTTTAAAAGAACTGAATTTAATTGATAATATTGTAGCGGAACCATTAGGCGGTGCTCATCGTAATTATGCCTTGATGGCTGAAAATTTGAAAAAACGATTAAACGAAGATTTGGCTGAACTTGATGGCTTAAATAAAGAGGAATTATTAACCAGACGCTACCAGCGTTTAATGTCTTATGGCTATTGCTAAATTGAATCTAAAAAAGAGCGGTTATTTTTCGCTCTTTTTTTCGCTTAAAATTATCGAATACCAAATTTAACCCTATTATTTTAGTCTTACATCAAATAACGTTTCCTCCATCTTGCAAATTGATGTTGGGTTCAATAGACAAAATGGCATTTAAAAAGGAGATAAATATGAAAAACGTACTTTCCATTCAATCCCACGTGGTGTATGGCTTTGCCGGAAATAAGTCCGCCACTTTTCCAATGCAATTATTAGGTATTGATGTATGGGCACTCAATACCGTGCAATTTTCCAATCACACACAATACGGGAAATGGACAGGGATGGTGATTCCACAGGAGCAAATCCGTGAAATCGTCACCGGCTTAGATAATATCGAAAAATTGAAAGAGTGCGATGCATTACTTTCCGGTTATTTAGGCTCACCGGAACAAGTGGATCAAATCCTCTATGCCTTAGAACAAATTAAAAAACACAACCCTAATGCCCTTTATTTATGCGATCCCGTCATGCCGAATCCGGAAAAAATTTGTGTGGTGGCAAATGGCGTTCGAGAAGCACTGATTGAGAAAGCGATTCCTGTTGCGGATATTATGACACCAAACCTTAATGAGCTACGCCAACTCAGCGATTTCCCCATCAATTCTTTTGACGATGTATTAAAAGCAGTGCGGGCCTTATTAAATAAAGGTGTGAAAAAAGTCCTAGTGAAACATTTAGGTAAGGTAGGGAAAATCAATGATCCTGACACCTTTGAAATCATTATGGCAACACAGGAAGGCATTTGGCATTTAAGTCGCCCGCTGTATCAATTTAATTTTGAACCTGTGGGGGTAGGCGATTTAATTGCCGGTACATTCCTCGCCAATTTACTCAATGGCAAATCAGATGTGGAAGCCTTTGAAGCAATGAATAATGAGGTCGCTGGCGTGATGAAAACCACCTTCGAGCTCAATTCTTACGAATTACAAACTATTGCGGCACGTTTTGAAATTCTTAATCCGAGCGCCCAATACAAAGCAGAAAAAATTGCCTAATGGATTTGTTTTCGGCTTTTGAACAACAACTTAAACAAACCACCGCTCAACACTATCTTATCGCCTTGAGTGGTGGTTTGGATTCGACTGCCCTCCTTGCTTTATTTGCAAAACACCGTGAAAATCGACCGCACTTTAATCTTCGAGCCATTCATATCCACCATGGTTTAAGTCCAAATGCCGATAGCTGGGTTAAACATTGTCAATCTTTATGTAAGCAGTTTCATATCCCGTTAGTGGTCGAATATGTTCAAGTGGATAAAACTAAAGGTATTGAAGCAAGTGCGCGTGAGGCTCGTTATCAAGCAATTCAGCGACATATTCAAGCCAATGAAGTACTTGCGACCGCCCATCATTTAAACGATCAAACAGAAACCTTTTTCCTCGCATTAAAACGTGGCAGCGGTTTACAAGGGTTAGGTGCAATGCAAAATCAAAGCGAATTATTCGGTATGACGATTTTTCGCCCATTACTTTCTTTTCCCCGAGAACAACTAGAACGCTATGCACGAACTGAAAATTTGGCTTGGATTCACGATGAAAGTAACGAGGATAATCATTATGAGCGGAATTTTTTACGTAATGAAATTCTGCCAAAACTCCGTGAACGTTGGACACATTTTGATCGCACTGTTCAACGCACTGCACAGCATTGCTTTGAGCAACAGCAGCTAATTAACGAACTCTTGCAAGAAACTTTTCTTGAGCATTGCAAAGTGCCAACGGAATTTCAACTTCACCATTTCAATCAATATTCATCGCCAAAACAGACCGCACTTTTACGAATGTGGTTTTCTCAAAATCAATGGGAAATGCCAAGTAAACGCCAACTTGAACAGTTGATAAGTGATGTTGTATTAGCAAAAGAAGGAGCGAATCCGCAGTTTCATTTAGGAAAACAGGTTGTTCGCCGCTATCAGTCCGGTTTGTACCTCACTCCCGATTTTGCAGATTTAATAGATATTCAGCTTGAAATGCGAGATACACCTCTTCTGCTTCCCGATAATCTTGGCGAACTTTATTTACACCGAACCGCTCAGTCTTTTATTTTTTCTTGGCAACAGCATACTGTTATATTGCCTCCAACAGATTTACCAATTCAAATCCGTTTCACCTATTCAGGAAAAATTAAATATCACCCTAAACGCCCAAGAGAAGATATCAAGAAAGTTTGGCAAGAATTGGGCGTTCCGCCTTGGCAACGACGTCGTATCCCACTGATTTTTTATGGAGATCAACTAAAAAGTGCGGTTGGTTTCTTTAATGTTTTTTGAATATCCTGAAAAATAACCAAAACACACCGCACTTTGTTGTCTTTATCTGATAGAATAAGTCAGGTTTGTTGTTTTTATAAAAGGAAAATAAATGTTTGATTCTTTGATTGTTCAGTTTGTTGTACTTTGGGCTGTAATTGATCCCATTGGCTCGATTCCCGTTTATCTTTCTAAAACAATTGGTTTTTCCCTTGAGGAACGCCGAAAAATTGCACGTAATGCCGTGATTATTTCTGCCGGTATTTTGCTTTTCTTTTTAGTCGGCGGACAAATTCTTTTTGAAGCCATGCAAGTGCCACTACCTGCTTTCCAAATTGCGGGAGGATTGGTTCTTTTCCTCTTTGCACTAACAATGATTTTTGGTGAAAGTAAACCGGAACAAGAAATTAAAATGAGAGCAAATATTACCGAAATTGCCGTTTACCCCCTTGCCGTGCCGTCAATCGCCTCACCGGGTGCGATGATGGCGATTGTGCTTTTAACAGATAACCACCGTTTTAATTTTACCGAACAATTTATTACCGCAGGAATTATGTTAGCGGTATTGCTAATCACCTATATTTTACTACTTGCAGCTAATCGCATTCAGCACTTTATTGGAAATTCCGGTGCGGCAATTATCAGCCGTGTAATGGGATTAATTTTGGCTACGGTGGCGGTGAATAATGTATTAATCGGATTGAAGGACTTTTTTACTCAGGTGGCATAAAGAATTTAAATAAAATTGATATTGGAAAAAGGTTTCTGTAGTAGAAACCTTTTTCTTTTAGGGATATTAATATCGGGTTTCGCCGATGGCGACCTACTTTCTTTTACTCGTGTAAAAGAAAGTAGGCAAAGAAAACACTCCCCAGTTAAATCGCTGCTCTTTACTTTATTGTCATTTTCTTAACGCTAAATTTGTAAACTCGCTACGCTAAAACAATAAAAATTTAGCTAAAAATGCCAAGTCGTAAAGGCGATTTATATGGGGCACTGTTTCATTCAAATATTAAAAAAGTGCGGTTGATTTTGAGATTGTTTTTCTTTAATTAACCATCACTGACAATAGAAAATTTTCGTCTGTTTGAGCAGCCTGTGGCGAGTTCAGAAAATTTCTGTTAATCCAATTTAATTGAACAAAGGAAACAAGGAAAAAGAGTCGTGCAGAAAAAAGTAAGCTACCATCGGAAAAACTCATCGTTCTAAAAACTCCCTTAATATCCCCGCCGTAAACTCCTTGCGTAAATAAAAGCCTAACGGCAATGTTTCCACCACTTCACCATTTTTTCCAATGCCTTTCGTGATGGCTCTACTATTTGCACCTTTTGGTCGTAGCTGCATCACTTCCCCGATACGGGCTGTAATTTCATTTAGTCTTCCCAAAGTGATATATTCCATCAATTCTTCCCAATCTTGCTTTAATCGGTGTTCTTGTTCAGGATTAGGTTTCCATAAAATCGGTGTGCCAATATGACGTTCACGCAAAGCGATGTCTCTGCAGCCTTCAATGGGGATCCACAACACACAAGATAATTTATGACGGACATGAGAATTTTCCCATTGCACACCGGAATTTTGTATTAACGGAGCGAGGCTAACAAAGGTGGTTTCCAACGGAAAACCCTGTTCATTAATCGGTAAGGTTTTGAGTTCCACGCCAAGATGGGCAAAATCTTGTTCGGCTTTACTGCCGGCTGTCGCCCCTAATGCGGTTTCCAAAAGCATTCCCACCCAGCCTTTATCACGTTTCAAATCAGGAGGAACAGGAATACCTAAATCATCGGCAAGCTCACCAAAAGTCAAACCGGCGATGGATTGTGCCCGCTCAAGAAGTTGCGTTAATGTATGTGGAATCATTCGTGATATTTCTTGAAAAAACGGGGTTTCGTGTCTTCAGTGCCTTTATCAATATAAGGAATATTTTCCAATTGGAGTAAAAAACGTTTTGCCGCCAGTCCGCCACCAAAACCGGTGAGAGTTTTATCTTTGCCTAAAATACGGTGGCATGGAATGATAATACTAATTGGGTTACTGCCAACTGCACCGCCCACAGCTCGCACCGCTTTCGGGTTATCAATCATTTTTGCCAATTCACCATAACTTGAGATTTCACCATAACTAATTTTTCGCAATGCCTGCCAAATGGCTTGCTGAAATGGTGTTCCCTCCGTTTTTAAGGGAATATCCGCAAATGTCTCTATTTCGCCGTTAAAATAACGATCGAATGCCAACCGCACTTTTTGGAAAAGTGGCAAATTATTTTCTTCAACCCATTTAGGATTCGGCTCAAACTGCTCTTTTTCAAAATCAATATGCGTGATATGTTCACCGTCAGATAGAACCAAAAGTTTCCCCACTGGGGAAAGATAATAGGTGTAGTAAAGTGCGGTCATTTTCTGCCTCATTTTTAACATAAAAAAAGCGTACCGAAGTACGCTTTATTATGCGGAATTTTTAACTAAATTAGAAACGATAATTTACATTTAAACCGTAAAGATTAGCACTGGATTTGCTCGTATAATTTACTGCAAAAGGAATATTTTCTTGCTGTTCTTTAAATGTAATTTTCTTACCTTTTAAATGTGCATAGGCAACATCAATTGATAAATCAGGTGTCACTTTATAGGTTGCCCCTAAACTATACCAAGTCCGATCTGTATCTGGGATCGAAGCGGAATGATACGAATCAGCGGCTGTTTCATCGTAGGCAATCCCACTACGTAAAGTCAGTTTATCTGTCGCATCATAGGAACCCCCTAGAGCAATACGGGAATTGCCACGGAAATATTCGTCTTTTTGTAATGCGGTTACCCCATCATTAGTATAATTTGCTTTCAACTCTTTAAAGCGTTTCCAATGGGTATATTTATAGCTGTAATGGAACGCAAATTTATCTGTAACTTTATGGTAACCGGAAATTTCCCAATAGCCCGGTAAATCAAGATCCAATTTTGCCGTGTCTGTACGATTTAACGTACGATTAAAAGCAGAGTGATCTTTATAACCTACTGTAATCGGTGAGTGATAAGCTACACCTAAGCGGTTACGCTCATTAAATTCATAGACCAAACCGGCATTCCAACCAAATCCCCATTCATTATCCTGCAAACGTGTCACCACATCGCTGTTATCCAATACTTTCACTGCACGACCGGCTTGAGCACTTGCCCGAGCATTAATCAAATCAGCCCCGACACCTGCAGTACGTTCTAATTTAGCCTTGGTATATAACGCATTAATACCTAAACCAAAACTCAGCCCTTCTGAAATGCGATAAGCACCACTAAGGTTTAAATTAATCGCCGTTAAATCCGTTTTCCCACCAAAGACACCTGCTGTATAATCCGAATCAAATTCTGTTTTTAAACCAAAAGGAACATTCATTCCTCCACCAATAGAAAATTTCTCATTAACGGGATAAACAAAATAAGCATTTGGGACAAAGGCAGAAGGTACAACATTATTTTGATCTGCATTTTTATTAGCCAATAATCCACTAATTTGTGGTGAGTTTGACGCAAATTCCCCTTTTAAATTAACCTTAGCATCAACATAAACACCCCCAAAAGAAATTTCAGGGCGTTTAAATAACGTCATCAATGCAGGGTTCGTTGCCACCACTGAGGCATTATCCGCTATCGCGGCTTCACCGGCATAGGCACGTCCTAAACCGGAGGTAGAAACTTCCGCTAATTGGAATGCAGCGGCATTTGCACCACCGGCGGCAAATAACATTGCAGTTGTTAATAAGGATTGGTTAAATTTTTTCATTGAAAACCCTTTTTTATTTATGATTTATGTAAAAAAACTGGGGAATTCTAAAACTCCATTCCATCAAGTGCAAATTCATTTTGTTTACTTTTACAGAGTTCCGACCAGTGATGTTTTTCAATTTAACGTGCGGTGAGTTTTCATCTGCTTTTTAAAAGTGATAAAATAACGCTAATTTAATTTTAAAATAAGGACAAAATATGAGCGTAAAATGCAAAGCAGAAGAATCATTGACTTGTAGCTGTGTGGATGTGGGCGCCATTATTGACGGTTCCGACCGTACCGTTAACATTGAGCAAATTTATGCAAATCAAGCAGAAGCGGAACAATCCCTGGCCCGTCTCACGGAGAAAGCACGTAAAACAGAAAGTGAGCCTTGTGAAATAGTGAGTGAAATATTGCCTATTGAAGGCGGCGTACAATTAAATGCAAGTTTTACCTTCTGTTGCCAAGCCGAAGCCATGATTTTTGAATTAGCGAATCGCTAAAAACTTTATTCAAAAAAGACCGCACTTTTATAAAGTTATAAAGTGCGGTCTTTTTTTCATATAAAATTTATCGCAAACGTTTGCCTAAACTGATACAATCCGCGCTGATTTTTCATTTAATTAACATGGGAAAAACATTGTGAGTAAACCATCATTAAGTTACAAAGACGCCGGCGTTGATATTAATGCGGGTAATGAACTTGTCGAACGAATCAAACCACATGTAAAACGCACGACACGTCCTGAAGTGATCGGTGGCTTGGGCGGATTCGGCGCATTGTGTGCCATTCCAAGCAAATATAAAGAGCCTATTTTGGTTTCAGGAACTGACGGAGTTGGAACAAAATTACGCTTAGCCATTGATTTGAAAAAACACGATACCATTGGTGTTGATCTCGTGGCAATGTGCGTCAATGATTTGGTGGTACAAGGTGCCGAGCCTTTGTTTTTCTTAGATTATTATGCGACCGGAAAATTAGACGTTGATGTAGCAGCGGACGTGGTAAAAGGCATTGCTGAGGGGTGCGTGCAATCAGGTTGCTCACTCGTTGGGGGAGAAACCGCTGAAATGCCAGGAATGTATCACGAAGGTGATTATGATTTAGCAGGTTTCTGTGTTGGCGTCGTTGAAAAATCCGAAATTATTGACGGCAGTCAGGTACGTAGCGGTGATGCCTTAATTGCGCTAGGTTCCAGTGGGCCTCATTCAAACGGTTATTCTTTAATCCGTAAAGTCATTGATGTTTCCGGTGTCAATCCGGCAACCGAACAATTAGCCGGTAAACCATTAAGCGAACAAGTACTTGCACCAACCAAAATTTACGTGAAATCTATTTTATCTCTGATTAAACAAGCGGATGTTCACGCGATTGCCCATCTCACCGGCGGAGGTTTTTGGGAAAACATTCCACGCGTATTACCGAAAAATACCAAAGCCGTGATTAATGAAAAAAGTTGGGAATGGCAGCCAATTTTTAAATGGTTGCAAGAACAAGGCAATATTTCTACTTATGAAATGTACCGTACCTTTAACTGTGGCGTGGGAATGGTGATTGCCCTTCCGCAAGATCAAGTGGAAACCGCATTGGCACTTTTAAAACAAGCCGGTGAAAATGCTTGGCTTATCGGACATATTGAACAGGCGTCAGATGGCGAAGAGCAAGTCGTGATTCAATAACCCCTTTTTGAGGCGAATGAAAATTCGCCTTTCTTTTCTCTCTCTTTTTAGGATCTTTATGAAAAAAATTGCCGTTCTGATTTCAGGACAAGGAAATAATCTACAAGCTATTATTGATGCTTGTGAAAAAGGTTTTATCCCCGCCAAAATTGCGTGTGTGATCAGCAATAAAAATGATGCCTTTGGGCTTGAACGGGCTAAAAGTGCGGTCATTCCTACAAGTGTTTTTTTGCGCCAAGATTTTATGAATAATCAGGAAATGGATCGCAAAATTGGAGATTATTTGGAAAGTTTTGACGTTGACCTGATCGTGCTTGCCGGCTATATGAAGATTCTTACGCCTGAGTTTACCCAACGTTTCCAAGGAAAAATTTTAAATATTCACCCTTCCCTACTACCGAAATATGCGGGGCTCAATACCTACCAACGTGCCTTAGAAGCGGGCGATACGGAGCACGGTACAACCGTTCATTTTGTGAATGAAGAAATGGATGGCGGCGCAATCATTTTACAAGCCAAAGTACCGATTTTCCCTGATGACAATGTGGAAGAGATTGAATTACGCACAAGAGAGCAGGAATATCGTATTTACCCCGTGGTGATTAAATGGTTTATTGAAGACCGCTTAACTCTAAAAGAAGGTATAGCCTATTTAGACGGAAAGCCATTGCCCAAACAGGGTTATGCTTGTGAATAAAAAGAAAAGCGATGAAATTATCATCGCTTTTTTTGTTAAATAGAGGACAATTTATAATTAGAAGCGATACGCTAAACCTGCGAAGAACACGAATGGATCAAGTTTGAGTTTTACTTCATGTTCGTAACCCGCTGTCACAGCCGGCACTTTAAATTTAGCCGTTGTTTTAATACGGGTATACCACATTGCCGTATTCAAATATAAGCTATCCGTTAATTTAATATCAATACCCGCATTAACAACCGGTGCAAAAGAATGTTTTTTCACATTAACATCGGTAATTAACGGATTGGTTGATTTTGCATTAAAGAAACGAGTGTAGTTTAAACCAACCCCAAGATACGGACGAGAACCGGCATCTTTATCTAAGAAATAATATTGTAAATATAAGCTAGGAGGTAATTGTTTTACTTTCACTACATCACCAAGATTTCCAGCCGCCCCTAATGCAGGTACATTCGCTTTCACTTTGTGTGAGAATGGTGTTGCCGCTAACAACTCTAAACCAATATTGTCAGTGAACATATAAGTACCGGTTAAACCTAACTGAGCATTGTCACTCACCTCTAAATTAACCTGCGTATTGGTTTTGGTTGTAGACTCAGAATTAGCTGACACAAACACACCACCGGCACGCACAACCACATCCCCGGCTTGATGAGCATTTGCAACGCCGGCAAATAATGCTGCGGTTAAACCTAACGCGAGTGCTGTTTTTTTCATATTGAACTCCTTAAGTATAATGTTTAATTTATAACCATAAAAAGACTATGGCTATTTGCGACTTGTAATATACTCCATATTGAGTATCAATTCTGTGATCTACTTCAAGTTTTTTACAATTAATAAAATTATTTATATAAAATGACCGCACTTTTTCCCTAAAGCCAGAAATAGCAAAATTTGCCCCATATCAAAAAAGCGGATTTTTTAGATAAGATAAATGGCAGAATGGGATAAACAAGGTATAATTGCCCTATTTTTTGACACGAGAAGATCGAATGAAAATTAACTTTACGCAAGTTTTACAAGATAGTTGGAATTTTTTCCGTAATCAGCAAAAAATTATGTTTCAATTTGTATCCATTCTATTTATGGTACAAATACTCAGCGTATTACTAAGTCCCTCAATTGTTTCAGAAAATACTGTAATTAGTACAGATACTCTGCCACAATTAATGGGAAAAAATGCACAAAGTATTGCTCTTTCTTTTTTACTCACCCAATTAGCAACGACTTTTATTGCCTCTTGGGGAATCATAGCTATCCATCAAATCAGTCAACAAAATTACCGTACATTAGGACAAAGTTTTCAAGCTACACTCCCACGCTTTATCGGTGTCGTCATCTTAAATTTAATTGTGATTGCCCCAATGTTACTCGGCTTATTTGAAATGATCGCCGCTGTTTTAACTAAAACATCACCATCAATTATTTCACTGGCCGCAGTTATCTTTGGTATAGGATTTTTTATCCGTTTAAATTTATCGACAACCCATTATTTAACGACACAAGATAGCATTGGGCAAAGCCTAAGAAAAATTTGGTTACAAGGAAAGAATCAAAAAATAGCCTTATTAATTTATGCTTTACTTGTCTATTTTGTTACGCCTATTTTAATCTTTCAACTCTCCACAATTTTCAACAACCTTGTTTTTAGTGTTGTAGTGAGTATTTTTGCTGCCGCATTAAATATTTTAATGCTCGTGGTAACCTATCGTTTTTACAGTTTATTTATGAAGGAGTCATAAGTGAAACAACTACTTGAATTTATTCCACTTATTTTATTTTTTGTCACTTACAAACTGAGTGGCGTACGTGATGCAGCAATCGTATTAGTGGTAGCAACCCTTGTGCAAATGGCGCTATTAAAATGGAAGTATGGCAAAATTCAAAAACAACAAAAAATCATGGCGGGCGCGGTCGTCTTTTTTGGACTTTTAACTGCTTATTTCAATGAATTACGTTATTTACAGTGGAAAGTCACCATCGTCAATGCACTTTTTGCCATTATATTGCTTGTGGCACAATTCCAGTTCAATACACCTTTGGTGAAAAAATTACTGGGTAAAGAAATTAAGTTGCCGGATCAAGCTTGGAATACTCTCAACCTCGGCTGGGCAATCTTCTTTATTATATGTATGTTGGTAAATATTTATATTAGCCACAATATGTCGGAAGAAGCTTGGGTTGATTTTAAATCCTTCGGTTTGATTGGTATGACAATTATTGCGACCATTATTTCCGGTGCCTATATTTACAAGTTTTTACCCAAAGATGAACAAAATAACCATAAAAACGGAGGGAACTAATGTCCTCAAATTTTATTGATAAAAACGGTCGCCAATCAAAAGGCGTACTTTTACTACGCACCCTTGCCATGCCGTCCGATACCAATGCAAATGGTGATATTTTTGGTGGTTGGATTATGTCACAAATGGATATGGGTGGTGCTATCTTAGCCAAGGAAATCGCTCATGGGCGAGTCGTCACCGTCGCAGTGGAAAGTATGAATTTCATTAAGCCGATCTCAGTCGGTGATGTGGTATGCTGCTACGGCCAATGCCTAAAAATTGGGCGTTCTTCTATTCAAATAAAAGTAGAAGTCTGGGTGAAAAAAGTCGCCAGTGAACCGATTGGTGAACGCTATTGTGTAACCGATGCGGTTTTTACTTTTGTTGCAGTGGACAACAAAGGCAAATCTCGCATGATTCCACGGGAAGGCAATGAGGAGCTGGAAAAAGCCCTTGCTTCCATTCAAGAAAATGAAAACAATACCTAAAGGAGAAAACCATGTATTACGTTATTTTTGCCCAAGATATTCCCGGCACGCTTGACAAACGTCTTGCTGTTCGTGAACAACATTTAGCCCGTTTAAAACAATTGCAAGCAGAAGATCGCCTACTTACCGCCGGTCCAAACCCGGCTATTGACGATGAAAATCCCGGCGATGCCGGATTCAGTGGCTCTACCGTAATTGCTAAATTTGACAGCCTACTCGCTGCAAAAGATTGGGCATCACAAGATCCCTATGTCACGGCTGGCGTTTATGGTGAAGTGATAGTTAAACCCTTTAAAAAAGTCTTCTAAATACTGGGAACCATCAATTAAAAAGCGAATCTAAAGGTTCGCTTTTTTGTTAATGGGAGCATATAGTTTAACTACCTATATTGTTGAACCCACTCAACCTAACAAGGAATACGCCTATCACAGGAATGCTATGAAAAAACTCTCTCTTATTTCTTTTGCAATTTTAACCGCACTTTCTCAACCTATTAGCGCGAATACAAATACGGATAAAACCGAAAACAC
The DNA here is from genome assembly GCF_004570945.1 of Pasteurella sp. WM03. Classification (NCBI taxonomy): domain Bacteria; kingdom Pseudomonadati; phylum Pseudomonadota; class Gammaproteobacteria; order Pasteurellales; family Pasteurellaceae; genus Pasteurella; species Pasteurella sp. WM03. Next base: position 23,882 of record NZ_SPPO01000004.1, on the reverse strand, counting down.
ACAAACCATTACTCTCGCAGAAGAACAGTTAAAGTGGCAGGAAACCCAACACCAAAAGGCATTAAAACACGTTGAACAACGGGCAACTTTTTTACAGTTAGAAACTTTACTGAAAAGTGCGGTAAAAAATCAGCAAGTTTTTGAAAACCGCTCCATTTTTTTGTCATTAATTCATGCTTTGGAAGGCTATCCGCTACAAAACGATGCTTGGTTTGCCTACTTTGACAGTCAAATAAAATCAGTAACGCAAAACACACCTTCAACGGAAATAATGGCGCTAAAAAAAGAGATTGAGGATTATATTGCTAAACATCCTCATCATTTTCTCCACTCCCGTTTAGAACAAAACATTCTTACGCTGCTGAATCACAGTGATGCCGACCAATTAGTGGATTATGCCAAAAAGATCAAACCAAGTAGCTTGGCAATGCAAATTGCCGTATTAAATAGAGAATATCAGCTTGCTCAAAAATCGTCAGAATCAAATAAAAATCATCAACCTACTCAAGAAACGGATATATTGAACCGTTTTGAAATACTCTGGCTCAATAATGGCGAGATCGCAAACGAGTCTGAACTATGGAAAAAATGGTATGCCAATGGTGGCAGAACAACAGACAAGATTTATCAAAAAGTAGAAAATTTATTCGCCCAAAATGATATCAAAGGCTTAGCATTACTGAAAGGAGAATTGAATCATCTCAATAATATAAAAGAAGATCCAATCATTCTGGCAGACCTACAAGGCTACGCCGATTTACTAAAAAATCCGGTAAATTTAAGAAAATTTGCGGAGACATTGCCTGATAGTGAAAATGACAAAATTCGTCACCAATTTGCGATCGTACAAGGATTTTCACGTTATGTACGTACCCTTCCTGAAAATATGGATAATCCGGATTTTGCCCCTTATTTGCAATGGGCGAAAAATTGGCAATTAAGCGACACGCAAATTCGTGATTGGAAAATTGCGTTTATCAGCCGCTTTTTTGATAATGAAACACCGGCTTTTCAACAATGGCGTGATGCAGAAATCTTGACGTTAAATGCCGATAATCTGATTGAACGCCGTTTGCGAATGGCGATTTGGCAAAAAACCAGTCTAGTGCCTTGGCTAAATGCCCTTTCAAAAGAAGTAAAAGAAAAACAAGAATGGCGTTATTGGCTCGCAAAAAGTGAGCCACAAAAAACACGAGAAATGTTAACCGCACTTTCCAAAGAACGTGGTTTTTACCCAATGTTAGCCAAAGCCATACTTAACCCTCAAAATCGTGGTACAGATTATCGTGTTGAACTGAGCCAATCAACACCGGATGAAAAACTCATCAAAGAGTATGCCACCGAATTAGCTGAAATTGCCGAACTGAGGCAATTAAATCGTCTTGGCTCAGCAAAACAACGCTGGCGTTTCTTGTTAGAAAATCTTTCCGCCAAATCAAAACAAGATCAACAAATTGCCTTGAGCGAATATGCCAATCAGCAAGGTTGGTTTGATTTAGGCGTGGACGGTTCGATCATCGCTAAAGCATGGAATCATATTGCCTTACGCCTGCCAAATGCCTATCAAAGTTATTTTGATATTGCTTTAACGCCCGTTTCGGCAAAAAGTGGTAGCGCTATAAACAAAACCTTTGCTATGGCAATAGCACGTCAAGAAAGTGCTTGGAATCCAATGGCACAATCTTCCGCCAATGCACGAGGGCTAATGCAGCTTTTACCCGGCACCGCCAAAGCAACCGCAGATAACAATCAATTACCTTATCAGGCAGAAAACGATCTATTCAAACCGTTCAATAATATTTTGCTTGGCACAGCCCATTTGAATGAACTCAATGCGAAATACCCGAATAATCGCATTCTCATTGCCGCGGCTTACAACGCCGGAGCAAGTCGGGTAGAAAAATGGTTGGCAAGAGCGGCAGGAAAATTGACGATGGATGAATTTATCGCCTCAATTCCCTTTTTTGAAACCCGTGGTTATGTACAGAATGTGTTAGCCTATGATTTTTACTACCAATTATTACAGCATAAAGAAAATCCACAAACCTTTAGCCAAGAAGAATTTGATCGGCTATACTAAGCGCACTAGTTTAATAGTATAGGATAATACTCATGTATATCAGTCGCAATTTAGATCAATGGAATGCTTTCCTTACCATGCTACAAACGGCTTTTGAACAAGGTAAAGCACAAGATTTTTTAACCTTGCTTCTCACCGCTGATGAGCGTGATGCCGTGGGATTACGTTTACAAATTGTTTCACAGCTATTAGACAAAAATTTATCTCAACGTGAAATTCAACAAAATCTGAATACCAGTGCCGCAACTATTACACGTGGTTCAAATATGATCAAAACGATGGATCCTGACTTTATAGAATGGGTAAAACAACATCTTGATGGCGCTGAAGAAAACTAAGCAAGGTTTAACCGCACTTTTACGGTTATTCAGTCTCAAATGGTGGAAGAAAAATTGGCAACGTATTGTAATCCGATTTTTCTTCGCCATTTTTGCTTTTATCCTACTTTTTCGCTTTGTTCCCGTGCCTTTTTCTTCTTATATGCTTCAACAACAAGTAGGACATTGGTTACAAGGCGATTTCCATTATCAGGCAAAATCAACATGGGTAAATCTTGAGAAAATTTCGCCACATATGCAACTTGCAGTGATTGCAGCGGAAGATCAAAAATTCCCTTCCCATTATGGTTTTGATTTCTCAGCGATTCAAAAAGCATTCAAACACAACGGAAAATCAACACATCAAATTCGAGGGGGATCAACCATTTCTCAACAAACTGCCAAAAATTTAATGCTGTGGCACGGGCAAAGTTGGCTACGTAAAGGATTAGAAGTACCGGCGACGATGTTATTAGAGCTAGGTTGGCCAAAAAAACGAATTTTAGAAGTGTATTTAAATATTGCGGAATTTGGTGAGGGGATCTTTGGTGTTGAAGCGGCAAGTCACTTTTACTTTAATAAATCCGCAAAAAATTTGACACAATCCGAAGCTGCGTTGCTGGCAGCCGTTTTGCCAAATCCTATCATTTATAAAGTTAAAAAGCCGAGTACATTAGTACGTAAAAAACAACAATGGATTATCAGACAAATGAGAAATCTGGGAATAAATTATTTAAAACAACTAGATTAACGGTTATGTAGGAACACACTGCTTGTGTCCGCTTATAACATATTGAAATACGGACACACTCAGTGTGTCCCTACGCCAAAAACAGATTTGTGCAATTGATAGATAAATATTGTAGATTAAAAAAGTGCGGTCACAAAAAACAACGTTTTTTGAACGTTGGCTTTGCCAACAGCCCCGATAGGGGGAAACAACGAGTAAGCAAGTTTGTGAATAATTTAAACCGCACTTTTCTATTAGAAATTAAGCTTTTACGTTTGCACGTTTTACCATCACAAAAGATAGAGTAAATGCCACAATAAAGGAAATTGCCATACCAATACTGTACATCGCCAAACTATCCGGTTTGATTGATGGCACGCCTAAGAAACCGGCAGCCCCTAACGCAATAGCTTTCACATTGAAGAATGCGATGAATGCACTCGCCAAACCTGAACCGATCATTGCCGCAAAGAAGGCTTGACGATAACGTAAGTTCACCCCGAACATTGCCGGCTCAGTAATCCCTAATAAAGCAGAAATCCCTGAAGGCACCGCCAAACCACGCACTTTTGAATCTTTTAATGCTAATGCGACCCCTAAACAGGCTGCCCCTTGTGCAATGTTAGACATTGCCGCAATTGGGAAAATAAACGTACCACCTGTATGTGCAACATCAGCTAATAGTTGGGTTTCTACCGCAATAAAGGTTTGGTGCATACCTGTGATAACAATAGGTGCATAGAATGTACCAAAAATTGCACCGCCTACAAAACCAAGAGTATCATACAACCAGGTTAAACCTGCTGAAATTAATGAACCTGCCTCACGACCAAGTGGACCAATCACTGTGAATGCCAAGAAACCGGCAATGAAGAGAGAAAACAATGGCGTGACAAGATTATCCAGATAGGATGGCACAAATTTACGGAATGTTTTTTCCAATGTTGCTAATACCCAAGCAGAAATGATGGTTGGGATCACGGTGCCTTGATAACCGACCTTTTCAATTTCAAGTCCAAATACATTCCAATATTTAATATTACCTTCCATCAAGGTTTTCGCATAGTTCCAACCGTCAGCCAACGCAGGATGAACCAAGAGCATCCCCAGCGCCGCTCCTAAGAACGGATTACCACCAAATTTACGGGTTGCGGAAAATCCTAGCAAGACAGGTAAAAAGACAAAAGGTGCATTGGCAATCGTATTGATAAAATCAACTAAATCAGACACTTCAGGGTATTTACTGACAACTGAATCCCCTTCCCAAAAGAAACCGACAGAGGTTAACATTGAATGGATACCCATCAACAAACCGCCAGCCACAATCGCCGGAATAATCGGGACGAAAATATCCGCCAATCCTTTCACCAAACGTTGTAATAAACCTTGGTTACCAGCAGCCGCCTCCGCAACCTCAGCTTTACTCACATCACCAATCCCCAATTGCTTGGTTAATTGTTCGTGAACTTTATTCACCGTACCGGAACCGAAAATAATTTGATATTGACCGGCAACAGAAAACTGCCCTTTTACTCCGTCAATATTGTCAATACCTTCTTTATCAACTTTGCTTTCATCGTTCAAAACGATACGCAAGCGTGTTGCACAATGTGCAGCTGTGGCGATATTACCTTTACCGCCCAACTTTTCTATCACTTGTTCAGCAATTTTGGGAAAGTTCATAGATTTCTCCTATATAAATGGTAACAAAATAAAACTGGCGGATTGTAACCAAATTCACAAATAATAACTAGCGAAAAAATAAAAAACCGGCTTGAAAGCCGGTTTTAAATTTGGTGCTCTGGGCGTGAAGATAATTATTATATTTTTCAAACCCTTACTCAAATCTTGGTGCAAATTTTAATGAACCAAATATTTTTTAAATTTCTTTATTAAAAAATATAGAGACTTGAACTCGTACGTTTAAAACCAATCGAAAAATGATCTTTTCTACGCTATTTTACGTAAAAGATCTAAATTAAACAATTTTCGAGGCTTTATATCCGAGAAGGCTTGAAAAATCAATCAAAAACTGCGTTTTTCTGCGTTGGTTTGCGTTGAAAGATCTAAATAAAAGGATCTAAAAGGCACTATATCTGAAAAGGCTTGAATAAGGATCTCAATTTGCGTTGAAATCCATACATTTAGTGCGCGGGCGTGGCGAGGGTTTGACTGCGATTTTTCGTGCGTGAAAGTGGTTAAAAATCAGGGAAAAATAAGGTTTTCGCCTTTGTGTTATGGGGTTGTTTGATATAATAAACTGGGGCGGAATTAAATAAGTCAGAGAAAAAAACAGCTTTGTTCTGGCAATAAAAAACCCGTGGTAAGCACGGGCGTTTTTATTTTAAAAGGATCTGTTTTTATTCAAACAGTTTGTATTCTCTGAAAGTGATGACTTCTTTTCCTACAATCGCATTAATTTCTTTTAACCGCTCTTGTAGCGGAATAATCTCATTGACGAAAAACACTTTAGTCGCCTTTTCAACATCACCAAAACCACCGGTATTATTCGGAATAATCCCCATCAGTTGCGGCGGCACTCGGTGGGCTGCAAGCACATCATCACGGCTCGTGTTTTTGATATTAAGAAATTCATCTTTTGCCACCGCATCGGAAAGCGGAATGACTTGTATGCCATCTTTTTTTCCGTCTGGAATATTGATAAATAAATTTTTAAAATTCCCCGTTCCCTTGGTTTGTCGGATTTGTTCTTTGATAGCCTCAACACTGTCTTTGTTTTGCGTTGGGTCGGTCATATAAATAATCGCCCCTGCGTGTGCGCCGTTGAGATAATATTTACGGCGGAATAATGTCGCACTCTCATTTAAAAAGGCGGATTGTAATGCCGCCAAATATTCCGGCACGCCATAAATTTCTTGATTCACATCAGGATTAACCAAATTGAAAACCGAACCTTTTGCAAACTCGTGTTCATCAAATCCATTCACCACCTGATAAAATACACCCTGCTCTACACCCACCCGCATATATTTTGCCAGTGGTGCATTTAATGCGATCACCTCACCAAAAGGATTACGTTTAATTTCAACGTAGGCATTACCAAAAACCAAATAATCCTGCACCAATTTTTCTAACTGGGTGCGGGGTAAAAGTGCGGTCGTTTTGCAAGTAGAAAGCAAAATGTTTTTCTTCACGGTGATTGCACTTTGGTGATGGGACGAAGCATTAATAGCCTTGGCGAGATAACTCAAATTAATCGGTGGATTGTAATATTTTTGATACATCAACACCGGCTCAAAATAATTTAAAATTTCCGAACGGTCTAAAACTGGAATCGGTTCGCCAAAACTAAATGCTTCCGCTTTTGGATGATAAAGTGCGGTCATTTTTTTACGTGATTTTTTCATTTATTTGTCCTATTCAAAAGTAAAAATAGTGGCTTGATTGCCGGCAATATCACCGCCAAAGCCGTAAGGTACGTTCAAAATGCAGTTCATAATCGCCCACGATAAATCGCCGTGGCTTGCCTCTTCCGAACGGTCGGAAACGTAAGTCATTCGGCCCGTGCCGGTTGTGCGTTTTTTCACTGTCATAAAACTGGTGATAATTTCTTTGCCGTCAAATTTTAGACGGCGTTTCTGAATGAGATTTTGCGTTTTCAGCACCATTTCATTTTTCAGGTCGGCGTTATAATCTAGTCCTTGCGCCATCGGGTAAAATTTTCTCACTTCTTGATACACGCCCGACCCCATTCCCGTTTTATCAATCACAATACGGGTGACGTTATAATCATCACAAAATTGTTTGATTCGATTTGCTTGCGCTTCATAATCCATACCGTGAAAGGTTTGCCAATGCAACACACGATAGTCGCCCCCTTCCACTTTAGGCGGGGCAACAATAGCGAGTGCCGCGCGGTCGCCGGTAAATGCGGGGTCATAACCGAGCCACACCTCACGATTGCCAAAGGGCCGTTTCCATTCGGGTTTATAATCCGTCCACTCTTCCCAGCTATCCACTTGGCATAGTTGTAAATCGGCAAACTTGAAGGCAGAGCTATCATCATCGGCAAATTGACACAAAAACAACTGCTCAAATTCTTCCTTACTGTTTTCTGCAATCAAATCATCAATATTGAACAGATTGCACCCGCCTTCCATCGCATCGTAAATGCTCACAATCTGTTTCCATTGACGATCCGCACAGAGCTTGCCGGCACGTAAATTCTCGTGGGAAATATCAATCTCCACTTTTTCTAATTTCGCACGGTTGCGATTAAAGGCTTTGCCGGAAAAGAACGCATAAGCGGGGTGTGCAATGGTAGTGGGTGTAGAAAAGTAAGTTTGACGATACATCTTTTGTGCCGCCATACCCGATGCCACTTTACGCATCACATCAAATTTCGGCACCCAAAACACTTCATCAAAATACAAATTGCCGTGATAGGATTGGGCGGTTGCTGAATTTGTCCCCAAAAAAATCAGCTCCGCCCCATTCGGCAGTTTGATGGTTTCCCCTTTTAAATCCACGTCTGCCGTCTGCTTGGCATAATTAACAATGTAAGAACGGAACTGCAATGCCTGTTTTTTACTGGCGGAAAGAAAGATTTGATTATGGCCCGTTGTCAAGGCATCAACAAAGGCTTCATGAGCAAAATAATAAGTCGCCCCAATCTGACGACTTTTCAAAATATTGCGGATTCGATGTTCCTTCGCCTTGTGCCACACCCGCTGATAATTAAACATTCCCTCAAGAAAGCCATTAATCAACAATTCCTCTTGTTCTTGGTCTATCGCATTCTGTTCTGTTTTCTTACGTTCGCCTTTATTGCGATTAGCCAGTTTCGGATTCAAATCCACTTCATTGCCTTCGCCAAAGGAATATTTTTTCACCCGTGCCATACGTTCCATTTGGCGACCGAGTAAATCAATTTCTTTGTAATCTGCCCCACTCTTATTTTCTTTCAGAATGAGCAAATTCAACCGGCTTTCAAGCGTCAATTCAACACGCCCGACAGGGGCGAAATCGTCCCATTTTTCACGCTCTTTCCAACTGGAAATTGTCGATATTGGAATGTTTAACTGACGTGATATTTCCGCAATTTTATAACCACTGAAATACATCACTTGCGCTTGGCGTTTGGTGTCTGCTGTGGTTTCTTGATTATGTTCCAGTTTATCCATATACAAATCTTAATCTGTTAAATTCTAGTTCTTGACATACGCCTATTTCAAGGGTAGGATTTGTTCCAAGGTCTCAAAAGCCTTATAACGAACGGTCATTCACCCCGTCAGCGTGATTTTTTTGTATCCGCAAAAAGTGCGGTCAAAAAACAACAATTTTATTCAATGGTCGAGAGTGCGAGGAATACAACACCGTAAGGGAATAACTCCGCTCGATTCGTTACGAGTTTTGAGCTCTCGACCGCCCAATTTTTGGGATTTCCATCAAAAGGAATAACGAAATGACAACTCAGATTTCTACTTTCAATTTCAAATCTTTTCTAGTTCGTATTCAATCATTCAACAATGAACCGTATTTCTGCCTATCCGATGTTTGCGAAGTATTAGGTGTAAATCGTAGAAGTGCTGAATCATTCCGCTTGAATGAGAAGGGGTACAATAAAATTGCAACCCTTACAAACGGTGGAAAACAAGAACTCACCTTTATCAACGAACCCAACCTCTACCGCATTATTTTCCGTTCCAACAAAGCTGAAGCAGTGGAGTTTCAAAACTGGGTATTTGAAGAAGTACTACCGCAAATCCGCAAAACGGGGAAATACCACATCAGCCAAGCAACCTTACCAATGCCACCCCCCACTTACACACAATCTTTTTCCCAACAAGATATTAATAACCTAGTGTGGTTGCTGTTCTCTCATGAAAAAATGCGTTTCTTACTGGAAAATCTATATAAACCACTCGCATTGTTAGATTCACCATTTGCGCCAAAAGTGTATGGCTGTGTCACAGAATACAAACGGATTTATAAAATCGCTAAACCGCAGATTAAAAAATTGTTGGATAGCCTCCAAAGGGACAATCCGGAACAATGGCGACATCTCAACCGTTATCTGAACAACGAAATCTAATTCAAATTTAACCGCTCTTTTGCCATCACACTGGAGCGGTTTTTTCTTGCCTGCCATAGTAGAAAGGATAAGTGCGGTCGTCTTTCAGGGCGTTTTGTGAAAGCTAAAGCAACAATGGCAAGCACTCGCACGGGCGTGAAAAGTCTTTCAGAATGGGCGCAACATCAACCTTTGAAAGGATAACCCATGCCAAAAAAATCAAAATGGTTTGTCGTTGCAACAGAAGGCGCAACCACAGACGGTCGCACCATCAATCGCACTTGGATTGAACAAATGGCGGCAAATTACGACCCGAAAAAATATGGTGCACGTATCAATCTTGAACATCTTAAATTCCGTTATATGTGGAAAGATGAGCCGCATTCCAAATGCTACGGTGATGTCATCGGATTAAAAACCGAAGAAAACGAAGAAGGTAAATTGCAGTTATTGGCTCAAATCGACCCAACGGAAGATTTAATCAAGCTCAATAAAGAACGCCAAAAAATCTACACTTCTATTGAGTGTGATCCTAATTTTGCAGATACCGGTGAAGCCTATTTAGTTGGATTAGCAGTGACAGACAATCCGGCAAGTCTTGGTACGGAAATGTTGAAATTTTCTGCCGGTGCAACAGCCAACCCACTCAACAACCGCAAAGAAAAAGATGACAACCTTTTCACCGCGGCTGTTGAAACCGAATTAGAATTTGTGGAAGAAACGGAAAAATCCCCGTCTATTCTTGAAAAAATCAAAGGATTATTCGCTAAAAAAGAAAAATCCGATGATGAACGTTTTGCCGTGCATGAACAATCCATCGAATTGCTTGCCGAGCAAACCAAAGAAAACTTGGAAAAATTGACCGCACTTTCTGCCGAATTTGAAAAACAAAAAGCGGAATTTGCCACAATGCAAGAAACCCAAAAAGCGATTCAAAGCAAGTTTACCCAACTTGAACAAACGCCATCCGCCGACTATACCGAACGCCCTTTAGTGGCGGGAGAAAAAGCTGAAGCAGACGGACGTTTCTTCTAATCATCACCACAGGAAGCCAAAATGAATAAATTTACCAAAACTAAATTAGCCCATTATTTCGCCGGTGTCGCAACAGACAATGGTGAATCCGTAGAATTTGTCGCGAGCGGCGGTCAATTTACCGTTGAGCCAACCATTCAACAAAAACTCGAGAATGCCGTATTGGAAAACTCCGATTTTCTAAAACGCATTAATGTGGTGATGGTCACCGAAATGAAGGGGGCGACCTTGCGTTTAGGCGTATTAGGCCCGATTGCAAGCCGCACCGATACCAACAAAAAAGAACGTGAAACAAGAGATATTCACAGTCTTGAAGAAAACACCTACTCTTGTGAGCAAACCAACTTTGACACCCATTTAAACTATGCCACCTTGGATAGTTGGTCGAAATTTCCTGATTTTGCCGCCCGTATTGGCAATCTCAAAGCCGAACGCATTGCACACGACCGTATTATGATCGGGTTTAACGGCTCAAGTGTTGCAACCACAACAGACCTTACCGCCAACCCATTATTGCAAGATGTCAATGTCGGCTGGTTACATCAAATTGAAACCAAAGCCACAGCCCGTGTGATGACGGAAGAAACTAAAGGCAGCGGCAAAATCGAAATCGGCACCGGTAAAACTTACAAAAATCTTGATGCCTTTGTGTTCGCCCTCAAAGAAGACTTTATTCCCGCACAATACCGTGACGACACTAAATTAGTAGCGATTATGGGTAGCGATTTATTAGCAGATAAATACTTCCCATTAATCAACCAAGAAAAACCAAGCGAACAAGTCGCCGGTGATACGGTCATCAGTCAAAAACGGGTGGGCGGTTTACAGGCGGTGTCTGTGCCGTATTTCCCGAAAGGCACGGTGCTGATTACCGCATTGGATAACTTGTCAATCTACGTCCAAGAAGGCAAAGTGCGCCGTCACTTTAAAGATAAGCCGGAACGCAACCGAGTGGAAGACTATTTATCTTCAAATGAAGCGTACGTGGTCGAAAACTATGAAGCAGTGGCACTAGCGAAAAACATCCGAATTGTTGATGCACCGGCGACTGAAACCACTAACGGCACAACGGAATAAGCCAATGCGCCCAACTAAACGTCATTTTCTGGAAACCTCTGCCGCTTTAGCTAATGCGGCAGAAACCGAAGATTTAAGCCAATTTAGCGAATACGACAAAATGCTCCGCTTGCTTGCTCGCCACAAAAAGGATTTGAAACAAATCCAATCCACGGTGCGTAAAGCAGCCTTTAAAAAACGCATTTTGCCGGATTATCTGCCTTGGCTTGAAGGGGCATTATCTGCCGGCACAGGCAAACAAGATAATGTGGTGATGACGTGGTGTGTCTGGGCGATTGACTGTGGCGAATATCACCTTGCCTTAACCATTGCCGACTATGCCGTTTTTCACGATTTGCGACTGCCTGACCCCTTCAGCCGAACCTTAGGCACGCTTATTGCTGAAGAATTTGCCGATGCAGCCAAAGCGGCACAAGCGGCAAATCAACCTTTTGAAGTAGCATATTTGGAACAGGCAAACCGCATTACCGCCGATTGCGATATGCCGGACGAAAGCCGTGCAAGATTATTGCGAGAATTGGGATTGCTTACTGCAGTAAAAAATCCCGAACAAGCCTTGCAATACCTTGAATCAGCCCTCGGTTTAGATCAAAAAATCGGCGTAAAAGGTGAAATCAAAAAATTAAGAAAACAGCTTGAAAAGGCTGAATCTTAATTTAAAGGAATTTAGACAAGATTCTTTTTAAACATTTGGAAACCATTGACCAATTCAACAAGGTCAAATACATAAAAATCATCATTGAAAGAAAATGAATTTGTTGCGTGTTAATTGAATATCCAAATATCTCAAATGTTTTTGTATCACCTCGTGCGATAAATTCAAGTAAAGCAATACAAAAGCTACCTAAATAATTAATAGCAACAATTAATCTCTCTTTCAACGTGGAAAATCCTATGAATAAAAAATCTTACGACAGTTTAATTCTTAAATTGTATTTAGCAAGCGCATTTATTGTGCTTTACGGAATGATTTTCCGATAACCCAAGCAAACCACGCAGCCGCGGGGCGGATTCAAAGTGCGGTCAAATTTTCTTAAATTTACACCGCATTTGATGAATCCCCACCCCGCTTTTTTATAGGTAAACACAATGTCAGACGGTGCAATCTCCATCAAACTCGTCCCCGATTATGAAATGGGCGCAGTGCAAAAACAGGTCGAAACCTACCCTAACACCGATGATTTCATCAGCAATGAACCTTTCTTCCCTGATTTGTCGATGTCGCAATGTCGAAATCAAATGCGACTTGACGGCACTGTTACTGAATTTCGCCTAAAAGATGCCTTGATTGAGGCAATGGCGTCCGTTAATGAAGAATTAACCGAATTTCAACAGGAAAATGCGAAATACGCTCATTTGAAAAATATTCCTGCGCCGGTTATCAATGAAGAAAGCATCTTAGTGCAACGTTATCAACGTGCCGTGATTTGCCTTGCCGTTGCCAATTTATACGAACGCTACGCCAGCTACGACAGCACCCATGAGGGCGAAAAGAAAATGGAACAACTTAAAGAGATCATCGACCAACTCCGCCGAGATGCCCGTTTTGCTATTAGCGATATGTTGAAACGCCGAAGAATTGATGTGGAGCTGATCTGATGAAAGTTCTCGCACAACAAAATGACAATCTCGATGCCATTGTTTATCGGCACTTAGGCAAAAGCCAAGGCTATTTAGAAATCGCATGCGAACTGAATCCGCATTTAATGCACTTGCCAATAATCCCTATCGGCACAGAAGTGAATTTGCCCGATCCTGACGCCGAAAAAATCAGCGTGGCACAAGATACGCTGCAACTTTGGAGCTAAAAATGAAAGATATTCAAAGCCACGCACCTTATGTATCAAGCGGGTTTACCGCATTTATGGGATTTATCAGCAATATGTTCAGCAATGTTACGCTTGCCGATGTCGGCGTTATCGTCGGGATTATCGTCACCATCGCCACATGGGTGGTGAATTGGTATTACAAGAAAAAAGATTTTGAATTAAGAAAATTAGAAGTAGAAGGAAAACTCCATGATAAGAAAAAGCGCTAAATGGGCATGTGGTATCGCCGCCATTGTTGGTTTAACCGTGGCTTTACACGGCAATGAGATCCGCACCTCGGAAAAAGGATTATTACTCATTGGCAATGCCGAAGGCTGCCAACGAAAGCCCTATCACTGCCCTGCTGATGTCCTAACCTTTGGCATTGGCACAACGGAAGCCGTAGAAAAAATTATTCCCAACAAAATTTACACTGACAAAGAAATCGCCAATGCTTTTGCCAAAGGCGTACAACAAGCGGAAAAATGCGTCAACACTTATGCCAACGGGCAAGCCATGCCCCAAGGGGCATTTGATGCCTTAACCTCGATCACCTTCAATGTTGGATGTGGCAAACTCAAAAACAGCACGCTTTTTAAAATGGCAAGAAAAGGTTACAGCAAAGCTATGTGCGGTCAGTTTGAACGTTGGATTTATGCAAATGGAAAACCGCTAAAAGGTTTAATTGAACGCCGACAACAGGAGAAAGCCCTATGTTTAACTTCTTAAGTTCAAAAGAAAAATGGGTGTTATTAGTTGGCCCGTTGCTGCTCTTACTGCTCATCTTGTTTCAAGGTTGGCAAGCCAATCACTGGCACGCTGAAATGGTGAAAGAAGAACAGCTCAAAGCCAAATGGCAAGCCTCTTACATGGCATTAAATGAACACGTGCAACAGTTTGCCGAACAGCAAAAGCAACTGACCCAAGCCGTTAATGCCCTAAAACATCAACAAACCCAACAAACACAGGATCTAAAAAATGCACTTAAACAACATCAAACTTGGGCTGACAGCCCTATTCCTGACAGCGTGCGCGGCGTGCTCAACCGCCCCACAAATCATTAAACAGCCGATACTCTGCCCGCAAACGGCAGAGTGCGGTCAATTTTCGCCACAAATTCGCACCAACGGCGAACTGGCGGAAGCCTACCAACAGGCACAGCACCGTTTAAACCTGTGCGTGGTTGAAAATCACAGCCTGAAAAAATGTATTGATGATTTTAATCAAAAGGAAAAAGCCAATGACTGATCAATTTGACCGTGCACAACAACTTGAAGAAATGGCACGTGAAATCGCCCTGAAAAAACACCGCACGTTTAAGGCAGTCAGCCGCCTTTACTGTGAAGATTGCGATGCCCCCATTCCCGAAAAACGCCGCCAAACCATTCAGGGTGTCACCCGTTGCGTGATATGCCAAGAACAGGAAGAAAAACGGCAACGGAATTATAGATAAGGGAATGTTAGAAAATGAAAAAGCCCAACCAACTGCGCAAAATCCTTGAGCAAAGTTTGCCCGACTTTGTTGATAATCCCGACCGCTTACAGCTTTACACGGATGGCGGGCAAATCATCGCTACCGGTAGCCACTCATTCAGTTTTGAATATCGCTACACGCTCAATGTCATTGTCACCGATTATGCCGGTGACATTGCCACGCTCATTGTGCCGATGATTGCCTATCTACGCACCAATCAACCGGAAATCTTTGAAAATCCCCAACTGCGTGAAAATGCCTTTAAGTTTCAAGTGGATTACAACAATAACGACACCGCAGACATCAGTTTTGAAATCAAACTCACCGAGCGTGTGATCTCAAAAAAAGAGGGCGACAGCGTGCAACTGAATTACGCCAAAGAACCGGTGCTTGATGATCCTCGCATTGTGAAAGTGTATTTGCAAAATTGGGATAATTTGATTTTTGAGGGTAAAGCCTAATGGCAACAGTGCAAGAAATTCAAGGGAAATTGACCGCACTTGTCAATAATCTGTCGCCACAGGCTCGAAGACAACTGGCACGCAACATCGGGCAAGCCTTGCGAAAAAGCCAATCGGCACGCATTGCACGGCAACAAAATCCCGATGGTTCGGCATTTGCCCCCCGTAAACCACGTAAAAATTTTAGACAAAAACAAGGACGAATCAAGCGCAAAGCCATGTTTGCCAAGCTCCGCACCGCCAAGCATTTAAAAGTGCGGTCGAATGGTAATGAAGTTTCGGTGGGATTTAACGGTTCAAGTGCAGCCATTGCAGCAGTGCATCAATATGGGCTGAAATCAAGCCCATCAAAAAACAAGGATTTTAAAGTGCAATACGCCCAACGGGAATTGTTGGGCTTTGGTGAAAATGATTTGGAAATAATTGAAGAGTTGGTAATCAAACAGCTGGGAATTTAATTGCCCTATTCCCTTTCTGAATAAAAATATTGATGCATTTCTGCCCGTTCTCGCATTTTTTTTAGGATTTTTTCTTCCTCTTTACTGCGAATTTCCGCTTGGATGGCATCATAATTGTTATAAATATAAATCCCAAGAATAGCAAAAATAAGAGCAAAAGCGCCGTACCAAACAAAAGGATTTTCTGCAATAGCGTAAATTAATATAAAAGGCAATGCAATGATAGCCAACAATATCAAGACGAAAAGGGGAGCAAATAGAAAAAATGCAATCCATTGACCGACAGATTGAATCTGCTCAATATTTCGTTTAAACCAAGGCTTTAGCGGGGTAAATAAAATACTCAAGACTGCAAGCACAAAATATAACGCAATAAGGGTTGGCAATATTTCAAGTAAAAAAGAGCCGCCAATCACAATTAAGCCGACTACAAGGTAGAAAGGTATAGCAATGAGAAAAAGTAATAGTGCAATCATATTATCCCCCCTTTAAGTTATATTTGATTATTAAGTTAAATTTCTATTTTTGTCAATAAAAAGTGAGCTATTATGAACAATTTACAATTATCGGTGATATTAAATGCCATAGATAAAATGACTATGCCATTGAAAAATGCCAATAAACAGGTTTCCGAACTCTCTCAAAAATTGAAAGAAAACAAAAACATCCGCAATCAATTAACCAAACAAGAAAGAGCCAATGAAGCCGCCATTAAACAATACGCCTCTACGCTCAATCCGCTTAAAAATAGGTTGGGCGAGCTCAATCAAGAGGTAGCGAAAGCACAACAAAAAGCCAAACATTACGCCCAACAATTAGCCAATGCGAAAAATCCTACGGATGAGTTTAAGGCAAAGGTTCTTGATGCACAAAATGCGGTTAAAAAGTTGAAAACCGAACAAGGGCAAGCTGCAATAAATCTACGTCAAGCACGCCAAGCACTTAATTCTGCCGGCTTATCTTCACAAACTTTAGGACAACGCCAAGATGAGTTACGCCAAAAATTAAAAAATGCCAACCAACAAATTCACCAACAAGCCCATGCGTTAAAAACGCTCAATGCAAAACAAGCAGCCTATAATCAATATCGTGGGAAAGTAGAAAATTTAAAAAATATCAGCGGCAAAGCACAAATGGTGGGGGCACAATCCATGGCTGCGGGAGCAACGATTTTGAATCCGATAAAAAGCACTGTGCAAAGCTACGTAGAATTTGAAGATGCAATGCTGGGCGTAGCGCGTCAAGTTCCGGGCTTGAAAGATGAATTTGGAAACTTTACTCCTGAATTTGAGGAATGGAAGCAAAAAATTCAAGATTTATCGCAAGAGTTACCATTAACCACGGTAGAAATTGCCAATATGGTTGAATCCGCTGCAAGAATGGATATACCTAAAGAAGAATTGGCAGATTTTGTCAGACTCAATACCGAAATGGCGACCGCTTTTGATGCCGCGAACCCTTCAGAATTAGTAGATCAATTCGGCAAAGTGAGCAAAAACTTTAAACTCACCCAAGCGCAAACAAAAGAACTTGCCGATACCATTAACTACCTTGATGATAATGCCATTTCAAAAGGAACAGGTATTATTGGTTATATGAACCGAGTAGCCGGAATTGCCGCAGTTGCCAAAATCAGCTCAAAAAATATGGCGGCTTTAGGTTCTACATTGCAAACGCTGGGGGCGGCAGAAGAAGACAGTGCCACTGCCGTAACCACGATATTTACTCGTTTAGGTGTTGCAGGTAATCATAAAGAAGTAGATACAGGACTGGCAAAACTAGGACTGAATCCGAAGAAAATTGCACAAGGTATGGCAAAAGATGCACAAGCGACATTAATGCTCATTGTAGAAAAAATAAAAAATCTAAAAGATAATGAAAAAACCGATGTGATAAAAAACCTTGTGGGGATTCCTCATATTAAAACCATTTCCAAGTTAGTTGAAAATACCGAAGAATGGAAACGGCAAATTGAATTAGCTAATAGTGAACTCGCCAAAGACTCAATGCATCGTGAATTTGAAACACGAATGAAGGGATTATCTTCACAATGGCAATTATTCAAAAATAGTCTGTTTAATCTTTCAACCACGATTGGGGGAACGCTCGCCCCCACATTAACCGAATTGATGACTAAAATTGGTGGCGTAATTAATAAATTCCAAAGTTGGATTAAAGAAAACCCCAAACTGGCAAAAAATATCCTACTGATTACTGCTGCAATAGGGAGTAGCCTAACGGTATTTGGCGCATTAAGTATGGCATTAAGTTTTGTCCTATATCCGGTCGCAAGATTAGGGCTTGGTTTGTTTAATTTAAAGAAAATTTTTCCTGAAACCTCATCAAGAATGGGCAGTATGATTAAAATATTAATGAGTTGGAAAAAAACCTTTAATATGCTCGGTGCCGGTATTATTCAATTTTTGACTAAATTGAAATCTCTTTCAACTTGGCTAAATATGTTCAAAGGGATATTTCGCCTTGCGTTTTCACCAATTAGAATGATTCTTGTGAGCCTAGGCTCTGCAATCAGCTTTCTATTCTCACCGATTAGCTTATTGGTCGCCGCCCTTATCGCTGCGGGTGTGATTATTTATCGAAATTGGGAAAAAGTGCGGGCATTTTTTGGTGGCTTTTGGGAAGGATTAAAATCCGGTCTCGCCCCTGTCATTGAAAAATTCAAACCATTGGGCGATCTGTTTGGTGTTGTGGTCGGTTGGATTGAAAAAGCCGTGAAATGGTTTATGGATTTGCTTTCGCCGGTTCAAAGCACCCAAACCGAACTAGATAGCGCACGCAGTGCTGGCGAAAAATTCGGGAACGGTATGGCAAAAGCGATTGAATTGATTCTTACCCCGCTTACATTATTGATGGACGGCATTAAATGGCTTACCGAAAATATGCCAAGTTGGGATAGTATTAAAAATAGTGTTTCAAACGCTTGGGATAGCACTAAAAATGCGGCTGGGAGTGCTTGGCAATCCACAAAAGAAACTGCCGGCAACATTTGGGGAAAAGTAAAAGAAGCTACTGGCTTTGGTTCTGACGGCAATCAACCACCAGTTCAAAAATGGTCTGGCGGTTATGTTGGAAACGGTGGCAAATATCAACCCATGGGAATTGTTCACGGCGGCGAATATGTGATGACAAAAGAGGCGACCTCACGCCTTGGCATTCACACCCTAAACGCCCTCAATTATGGCAAACAAGCCTTAATTGCAGGCGGGTTGGGTGTGAGCGTTGCTACGGCCGCACCGGTGCAAGTAGATCACCGACCGCCCATTTCTGTTCGCCCCGTTACGGCTCAAGTTGCACAGCCGATGAATGTAAACATCACTATCAATGCGGCAAAAGGTATGGATGAACGAATGATTGCACAGCAAGTCGCAAAAGAATTTCAGCGTATCCAAACCCAACAACAAGCACGCACACGAAATAGTTTACGTGATCGGGTTTAACCAAAGGGCGAAAGCCCTTTTTTGTTGAATTGGGCTTATTAATTTGCTAATATACTCTTAAAGATGACAGAATGAACCACTAATGAGAATTTTTAAAACCAAAGCCTTTGATAAATTCGCACAAAAAAACCATATTTTAGATAACGAGCTACTCAAAGCGATCATGCGGGCAGAACAAGGTTTAATTGATGCCGATTTAGGAGGCAATATTATTAAGCAACGTCTCGCAAGAGAAGGTCAAGGGCGCAGTGGTGGTTTCCGTTCCTTTATCTTTTATCGTATTAATGAAAATAACTATTTTGTTGCCGGAATTAGTAAAAATGTGCGTGATAATATTTCATCTCAAGAACTTACCGCACTGAAAGAATTAGCCAAAGTTTATGCAACATTTACACCGCAACAAATTGAGTTACAAATCCAAAACGGGTTACTTATTGAAGTGTTACCGGAGGTAAAAAATGAGTGAATTATTAGCGATGATCCATGAAAATGCGGCAGATTTACACGAAGCCGGATTAATGGACAAAAAAACCATGAAAAAATTTGATGAATTATGTATAACGCCTGTGCCAACATTTACACCGGACGAAATCAAAGCTATTCGAGAAAAAGAGCGTGTTTCACAAACAGTCTTTGCTCATTATCTTAACGTGAGTAAAAATATGATTTCCGAATGGGAAAGAGGGGTAAAAAAACCTACCGGCACAGCGTTAAAACTTTTAACATTAGTCCAACATAAAGGCATTGAAATTCTTGCCTAACGGTTGCAATTCCTGATACTGAAAGCAAGCTAACCAGGCTTGCTTTTTTGTTACCCCAAAATTCACACTTCCCCACCCTCGCATTTATCCCCTATCTCGCCAACAATAACGCTATTTATTACAACCGAAAAAGCGTTATGTCCGCCGAATTCAACCGCCGATTAGATAACCTGATTCGCTTTGGCACCATTGCCGAAGTAGATTATGCAACAGCCCGTGTGAGGGTAAAGAGCGGTCAAATTCTGACGGATTTTTTACCTTTTATTACGCTCCGTGCCGGCACGACAAAAACGTGGTCACCTCCGACAGTGGACGAGCAATGTGTGATTTTAGCGGCAAGCGGTGAATTTACCACCGCTTGCGTATTGGTTGGGCTTTATACGCAAAACAGCCCAAGCCATTCACCCGATTTACACGTAATTCAATTCACCGATGATGCAACCATTGAATACAACCAAGCAAGCGGGAGATTGAATGTTGTCGGGATTAAATCTGCCTTTATCAATGCCAGTGAACAAATAGATATTTTCTGCCCTACGGTGAATATCAAAGGCAATGTCAATATTAACGGCTCACTCTCAACTAGCGGTACAAGCACCACAAAAGGCAATATCAGCACACAAGGCAGTGTAACGGCAGGTGGTGATATTAAAGGCGGCGCAATCAGCCTACAAAATCACGTACACATCGCCCAAGGCGAAAGAGCAAGAACCACAAACGCAAAAGTTTAATGATGAATAGATTCACAGGCGAACGCTTAACTGATGAAAGTTCGCACATCAAACAATCCATCGCCGATATTTTACTCACGCCCATTGGCTCACGTATTCAACGGCGGGAATATGGCAGTTTAATTCCAATGTTGATTGACCGACCAATCAACAGCGTGTTGTTGCTACAACTTTCCGCTTGTGCCGTTACTGCTATCAACCGCTGGGAACCCCGTGTACAAATTACCCAATTTAAACCACAACTGACAGAACGTGGCATTACCGCAAGTTATGTGGTGCGTTATCGCAAAAATAATCAAGAAATTCGCAACGAACAACTCTTACTTGGTGGCAAACAATGAGTGAACTTGTCGATTTATCCAAACTTGAAGCCCCAAAAGTGCTTGAAGATTTAAACTTTGAAACCTTGCTTGCCGAACGCAAAGCGGAATTTATCGCCCTTTACCCGCCGGAAGAACAACCCTTTTGGCAGGCTCGATTAAATCTTGAAACCGAACCCATTACCAAATTATTACAAGAAGCCGTGTATTTACAGTTATTGGAACGCGCCCGCATTAACCAGGCGGCACAAGCCACGATGTTGGCGTATGCCACGGGTTCGGATCTTGATGTCATTGCCGCCAACTTCAATGTACAACGACAAATCATTCAAGCAGAAGACAACAGCGTAACACCAAAAATACCGGCTATTTTAGAAGATGACACCTCGCTACGTTTGCGTACTCAACTAGCTTTTGAGGGGCTTTCTGTTGCTGGTCCTCGTTCCGCTTATGTCTTTCACGCCCTTTCCGCACACCCCGAAATCGCCGATGTGTCTGTCATTTCCCCAGAACCGGCACAAGTGACCGTCACGATTTTAAGCCGCATCGGGCAAGGCACGGCAAGTGAAAGCGTATTAAATGCCGTGCGTAAAAAACTCAATGATGAAAATATCCGCCCTATTGGTGATCGTGTGACTGTGCAAAGTGCGGTGATCCACGCTTATAGCATCCGAGCCAAATTACACTTATACCGTGGGCCGGAATATGAACCAATCAAAGCCGAGGCATTGAAAAAACTCACTGCCTACACGGAAGAAAAACGAAGACTTGGGCGTGATATTAGCCTTTCCGGTATTTATGCCGCTTTGCATTTAGAAGGCGTGCAACGTGTGGAGTTATTAAGTCCCACAACCGACATAGTGCTGCCAAGTTCAAAATCCGCTTATTGCACCAACATTAATCTCGAGGTAGTGAGCAGTGATGATTACTAGTCACTTATTGCCGATTGGCTCAACCCCACTGGAAAAACGGGCGGCGGAAATTCTCAAAAGTGCGGTTGAAAATCCCATTATTATTGCGGATTTAATCAACCCTGATCGCTGCCCTGTTGAATTGCTCCCCTATCTTGCGTGGACATTTTCCGTGGATAAATGGGACGAACACTGGACAGAAAACGTCAAGCGAACAGCGATTAAACAATCGTATTTTGTACATAAACACAAAGGCACGATCGCCGCCGTCAAACGGGTGATTGAACCCATCGGCTATTTAGTTGAGCTGAAAGAATGGTTTAACACTCAACCGCAAGGAATCCCCGGCACATTTAGCCTAACCGTGGAAGTGCCAGAAAGTGGCCTAAGTGAACAAACCTACAATGAATTAGTGCGACTGGTGAATGATGTCAAACCTGTCTCACGCCACTTAACCCAACTTGCTATCGCCATTTCGCCAACAGGTGCACTGAACACCTTTATCGGACAACAAGAAGGCGAGATCATCACTATCTACCCACAAGGATAACTATGGCTTCACAATATTTTGCAATTTTAACCGATTATGGTACGACCGCTTTTGCCAAAGCCTTAAGCAGCAAACAGCCGTTACAACTCACCACCTTTGCCGTGGGTGATGGTAACGGACGAGCGGTCACCCCAACAGCCAATCGCACCGCACTTGCACGGGAAAAACACCGTGCGCCGGTCAGTGCCGTTTCCCTTGATCCTCGTAACAATAAACAAGTTATCGTGGAATTAACGATTCCTGAAAATATTGGCGGTTTCTACATTCGTGAAATGGGTGTATTTGATAACCACAATAAACTCATTGCTTATGCCAACTGCCCTGAAAGTTTTAAACCGCTTGAAAGTAGTGGCAGCGGCAAAATTCAAGTGTTACGGATGATCTTAAAAGTCGCCTCATCAAATGCGGTCACATTAAGTGTCGATCACAGCGTAATTTTTGTCACCCGCCAACAACTCACGCCGAAAACGATCACCGCCACAACACAAAACGGCTTTGATGAAAGCGGGCATAGCCACGAAATTGCCAAAGCCAGCACCACCCAAATGGGGATAACCCAACATACCAACAATTACAACGGCGACAGCGAAACGCTTTCACTTTCGCAAAAAGGGGCAAAAGCAATCAAAGCCTTGATTGATAGCGTGACTCGTAACTTGAGTCACTACATCCCCAACAGCAAAAAATCGGATGCCATTGATAGCACGAGCAGTGACACCATCGCAACCTCATTTGCGGTAAAAAAATTAGATGACAAAATCAGAAGACTTAATTTTTATAAGATCAATGTAAAAGGCAGTGCTACGCCGGTGACATTTGATTTGTCGAACCGCGAGCATTGGATAGCGGAAATCGGTATGGTGTACCGAGGCAACGGGCATTATCAGCTAAACTTGCATAATAATGCCACAAGCACGATAACCAATTTACCGCTTAATGATAAAAGTGCGGTGCAGTTAGATATATCCGTTATGGGCGCTTATACCCTTATCCGCTGTCATTATGTTTATCTCAACCGAACTTTTGAATCAAAGGCAGATTGGAATCAAGCAACGCTGAATTTGTCTTGGCATGAAAACTTAAAACTCGACAGAAACGGCAAAGTCCCTCGTGATACCGTCTTTGCCCGTAGTCTCGAAAGTAATTATCGTGTCGTTATCCGTCGTAACGAGGCACGCTTTACGCCGTATATGCACATGATAGATCAATCTGTCGATATGGCGGCAGATAGTGTCCAACAAAAAGGCATCGCAGAAATCATCTCCCGAGTGGGAGAGGGCGACGGTGTACCTAAGTCAATGCTCAAGACGATATTGCTTGCAGATAAAAATATCAGCTTTGAAGTGGGTGGCTGGAATGCAGCACAACAATATCAATATTTTCTGAAAGGGTTTAGCCGGACAGGTAATGTGGTTATCGGCAGTGCGGCTGATGATGGCACTGCCCGATTACAAGTTGGCGGAGACATCAACGTAAAAGGGTCGCTAGTTGTCACGAATTCAAGTTGGGCAAAACACAAATTCCCGATAAATAACGGCGGCGAGTGGCGGCTGGAGTTTAACCCTAACTCTGAATCCGACCCACGATTTAATATCGTGTACAAAATGCAGGATAATTCAAGCCGCTATTGTTCATTCCCAAAACTGGAGCGGAATGAAACCGTGGCGTATCGTGCTT